>JBCBVA010000048.1:0-26062 GCA_039817825.1 Cyanobacteria bacterium J06642_12
GTGGTGACGATTTTGAGCACTAGCAGCGATGGTCGCTGGCAACGGGTGCGTCGCGATGTGACGGGAACTGAAGACCTAGCGAATTAGGGCTATGTTGCCTGCCTTCACCCATCCCACTGTTCCCGTCACATCGCGACGCACCCGTTGCCAGCGACCATCGCTGCTAGTGCTCAAAATCGTCACCACTTCCGAAAAAGGAACGCCCTCTATCTGAGCCGCCCCATCGCGAGGTTCCACCCGAATGGCTAGCCCTTGTCTCCAGGTCACCCGGCCTTGATAGCTCGCCGAAGGTGCTGGAGCGGGGGCCGCCGTAGGTGAATTAGGAGAGGTGGTTAGCGCTGCAATATTGCCAGCCTTCACCCATCCCTCCGTGCCAGTTGTATCCCGTCGCACCCGCTGCCAACGACCATCCTCACTGCTCTCTAAAATCGTCACCATTTCATTAAATGGAATGCCGTCAATTTGTCCGACCCCATCCTGCGGAACCGGACGAATGGCCAGTCCGCTGGGCCATGTCACCCGCCCGCGATCGCCCGCCGGAGCCGCAGTACTAGAGTCACTATCTGCCTCTTGAGTCACCTCCGCCGAGTCAGCCTCTGCACCTACCTCATTCGACAACACCGCTAAATTGCCAGACTTTACCCATCCCTCTTGGCCGCTCGACTCCCGCCGTACCCGCTGCCAGCGCCCATCGCTACTGGACTCTAAAATGGCCACGACTTCGTTAAACCCAATCCCGCCTACATTGACTCCTGCTGGGGTCGAGAGCAGTATCAAGCCATCCGGCCACGTTACCCGCCCCCGAGGAGTAGACGGTTGTGGCGCTGGCTGCGGAGCGGTTTGAGGGGTTGGTTCTACTGCTGCAATCTCTGGAGGCGCACTCTCTGACGGCAATGGCTGCTGTTCGTTGGGGGTCGCATCACTCACATCGTTGTTGGCTCCATCTGCGTCAGCACTATCTGCGTCGACTCTATCTGCGACAGAATCTGGATCGTCCGGCATGTCTTCTGCGGAGATCGCTTCACCAGATGCAGGCAACTCGCGATTGGTCGACCCGTTTTCTGAAGATGCGCGATCGGTTCCAGTGAGAGTGTTTTCCGGGCGATCGCTGGACTCCGGACGGCTAACCTCGTCGCCTGTTGTCGCTGTATCGTTTGAACTCGTGCTATTCCCTGTCAATGAGGAACTCGTTTGAGTTTGCGTAGAGTCAGGATCGCTTGCCGCCACTGATGACTCGGCAACAGTTTCCTCAGATCGTGCAGTGGCGATTGCTTCCGAGTTGCAGACCGCCTGGTTACCCAGATCGGTACCGGAGAGCGCCTGTAGATCTCCGGCAATTTGCTGGCACCCTCGCGTTAGCAAATCCTCCAATTGGAAATTCCAAACCCGGAGAGTCCCGTCTTCGCCTGCCGATGCCAATGTTTGACCATCGGGACTGAAACTAGCGCTGAACACCGGTCCCGTGTGACCCTGCAGCGTGGAAATGGATCGGCCATCCTGGGCATTCCACAACAGCACGGTGCCATCTGCTCCAGTTGATGCCAACGTCTGGCCATCGGGGGCAAACTCAACCCCATTCACGGTCCCATCGTGCCCTTGCAATGAAGCGATCGCTTCGCCATCAAGTGTCCACACTTTCACGGTGCCATCGTCGCTAGCGGAGGCTAGCGTGCGTCCATCCGCACTGGCGCTCACTTGATTGACTCTTGCTTTGTGCCCGCGCAATACCCCTAGCTCTTCCCCCTCTAGATTCCATATCCGCACCGTCGCATCATCCCCCGCCGATGCGATCGTGTTGCCGTTGGGGCTAAACGTCAGATCCCGAACCGTACCGTCGTGTCCGCGTAAGGTAACTAACGATTCGCCGTCTAAATCCCATACCCGTACGGTGCCGTCGTCCCCCGCAGAGGCTAGCGCATCGCCATCGGGACTAAAGCTAACATCTCGCACTCTTCCCTCGTGGCCCTGGAAGGTGGCTAGCACTTCCCCCTGCAGAGTCCAAATGTCGATCGTACCGTCCGCACTGGCTGCCGCGATCGCCGAGCCATCTGGATGAAAGCTCACCCGACTGCTAAGTTCTCCCCGACCGTGCAACGTGCTTAACGCATTTCCTTCCAGGCTCCACACCTTGATGGTGGCGTCTTCCCCAGCTGACACCAACGACTGGCCATCAGGGCTAAAGCTAGCGCCGAACAGTGCCCCCGATTGAGTATCAAATAGACTTACTCCATCTCTGCCGTCAACGGTTTCTCGTAAATGAGCCGCCACTCGCATGGCTAAATAGGGCTCGGGGATGCCATTCGACTCTTGCAACTGCCTGCCTGCTGTCAGGGCTTCTACCGTTCCCGCCAGCTCTTGCCCCGCCTCTTGAAAGCTTTTTGACGCCGAAATGCGGGCGTCAATTTCGGCATGGGTCGCCTGTTGGTGGGCGCGACCGATTGCCGAAATGCGAAATCCCGTCAGCACAATTCCCAAAATGGCGACTCCGGCTAGTGTGGCCATGCCGGCAGCAGCCCCCACAGTTTGCTTGAGATGTCGCTGGTGCAGACGGGTTTGTTCGGCGGCGGCAGATGCCTGTAACTCTGCTTCGCGATCGCGCGCTTTGCGGCTGCGCTCTAGAAAATGAACAGTATCGCCAAATCGATTGCCATAGCGCTCGGCCCAGGCGCTATTCGGATGTTGCTGCTGCTGCCATCTCAGCGCCAACGTTAGCTCGGGATCGGGTAGCAGTTTGGCCTCCCCTAACCAGTAGCGCGATGCGGTGTCGGCCAAGCGACTGTACTCTCTAGCCGAATCTCCCTCTTGAATCATCCATTCTGCTAGTCTCGGCCACGCTCGCATCAAGCTCTCGTGGGATATGGTTAGCACCGTGTTGCTCAACAACGGCTGCGGTTGAGGGGGCAAGAGAAACGAGTTATGCCGGCCTCGAAACCGATTGACGACACCGCGAACTTCCTCTTGCGAGACCTGAGCCACACGGGCAATGTCCTGCAGCGTGGCGGCTCGACGCATCTCTCGCCCGTCAGCGCGGCGCTGCGTCAGCAACTGGAACATCCGCCGAGCGATCGCCTGCTGCTGTTGGGTCAGTTGAGCGTAGATGCGATCGGCATGTTTGGACAACGCGACGGCAATTCCTCCCACAGCTTTGTAATGTCGCAACGAGACGGGTTCGTTGGTTTCGTGATGTCCCAGCCAATAATCCCAAGTACGCATCAGGGCATGCTGCATTGCAGGTAAGGGCTCCTGACTGTCCCCCATATCGCTGAGCATGTGTTGCACTAACTGAGGGGCAATGGCCCCACCGACGACACCGATAGGACCTTCAATGGCGGCCCGTCGTTGGTCGCGGGTCATTCTGGGCATGAGATACTGGCTGAGGTTAATGACCTCCGGTAGACCGACAAATCTGGCGCAGTCTCCCACAAAATCAGATCGCAGCGCGATCGCCACGTAAATGGGCTGTTGACGCTGTTGGACGGCGGCCAACAGCAGCTTGATAAATGCGGCAACCTCGTCTTCCTGGTTAAATGGGGTGCCTGTTCCCGAGCTTGAGGATGCTGAATGGTGGGATGGTGTGTCCGCTGGCGGCGTACTTGGACGAATTCCCGAAGTCTCCCAGGCATCCACATGAATCCAAGACTCTAGCCCATCCACCACCACGAGCGTGCTCTCGTGAGAAGGAAGTTGAGTTTGACGGATGACTTCGAGCAATCCCAGTCTCCCCCGCCGTAATGTAGACTCGATCCCTGTCGTCAGGGCCAGCAACTTTCCTTCAGCTGACGGATCTTGAGACTGTTGGGTCACTAGCTGTTCGATGTACGGATGGGTGACTGTAGTGCGCGTCTCCCCAGCAAGAGGGTCAGGACTATTTCTCTGCCCTGCTCGTACCTGGAGAGGCAGCGATCGTGCCAGGGCAGCGGCCAAACTGTGAATGGGGCTGGACCCCGGTTGAACGTACGCCAATCGCCATTGAGACCCCGTTCCTGGCAAAAAGCCGCTGTACAGAGCGGGTAGCAGCCCCGCGTTCAGGAGGGAGGATTTGCCACTGCCGGACGGTCCCACGACGGCTACAAAGTGGTGTTGATGCAGGCGAGCGAGCAATTCGTCCGTGCGCTCTTCCCGTCCAAAAAATAGATGTTCTTCCCCAAACTCAAATGGCCGCAATCCGGGAAACGGATTCATGCGCTCGGTGACACGGATCATCCCTCTACTCCTGCTGAGAGTTGGCAATTTAAGAATTGGCAATTTAAGAGTTGGTACTCGGGGAGCTGGCTATTCGAGTGGCAAATAGCTGCAGTACGTCGGGTGAGAACGGCTCAGACGGATGCAGAACGGATACCTGAGTGACCCCCAGATTGTGTTTGTGGGGGGTGGTCGGCTGGCCGATATACACCGCGCTCGGCACGGGCGATCGCTGACCGGAGCAAGTCTTGCGCAGGGCATTCAACCGCCGTTTCAACCACACTTCGCTTCCCTGACCGTAGTAGATCAATACCCCATCCGCCTGGCGTAGTTTGGCTTCCGAGCTGCCCACCCCCTCTCCGGACGAATAGTGGGGCACGAGCACCTGAAATCGCTCGCCCAACCAGTCTTGTATTTGCTCAAGCACCGGGTCCTTAGTATCTTGACGGTCGAAGTCTACGTACACCGTTGGAGACTGTTCTGGCGAGTTGTTGGGGTCTCTGTCGCCTGACACTCCATTTGAAAGGGGAGGGGGGTCTCGATCTAAATAGGTTTGAATCACGGTTTTGAGATCTTCAACACCGCTGAGCAGCACTTCAGGCAGTCCCGGCAACGTGTCAAGTATTGTCTCCCAATAGTCGCGCCCCTGCTGGCTTGGAACCCATAGAATTTGTGAAAATCCAGTATCTCCCAAGCGGTCGGCAGCTAGTTTGACCTGGGTTTTGACGCGAGTCGTTTCCCGATGCAGCGACGCAACTGTCGACGCGGAGAGCGGGGCAGAGGTGGTTTTGGGCAAGAGGGCATCGGCGGCATCTAGCAGGTGAACGGACAGATCGCAAAGGGCTAGCGATGCCTGAATTTCTTCTGCAAACCCGCTGGTGAGAGGGAGGGGGCGATCGGGGAGCACCCAATGCCCTGCCAGTTCCAATTCTCGGCGGACATCATCGCGAATCGGTGTTAGTTGGTGACTGGTTTCGGCCAGATATACGATTTTTTGTGCAGGCAAGCTGGCATCCCGTTCGGTTGCCAGTGCGGTCTCGCCTTCTGCTTCAGCCAGGATGGTCAGTAACTTTTGGATGTCATAGGCCAAATCATCAATGACCTGCAGAAATCGGACATCTTCGCTGAGGTCGCATTCTTGGCCTGACGGGGGTTTTTGTGGAGTGGATTGGCTGTTGGCTGGACTGCTGTGGCTGTGCTCGTTGGGGCGATCGCGCTCGAATTCGAAATGACTACAGTTGTAATCCCGAAGTGTTTGTAGCTCTCTTGGTTGTCGTTCCCGTGGCACGGCAGATCGAACCACTTTAAACGTGCGAGAGGCTCCTCCTGGCAGTCGCAGCCCCCCAGCGCGGACGGCTGCTTGACTAAAGCTCTGCAATTCTGCCATGCAGTCTTTCGATCGCAGGTAGTGTGGCGAGAGAATCGCGACGAGCGAGGCCGCAGATGGCAGTAGGTCTGTCGTGCCATCGGGAGGGAGCACTGCTTTATCTGCCGAATCCGTTGCTGCGAAATCTTTAGCTGTAGGGTCTGTCGTTGTAGGATCTGTCGTTGCGGGGCGGGTTCCGACTCGCGCTGTGTCAGCATTGACTGGGTCGAGGTGGTTGACGGATCGGCATACTATTCGAGGCTTGACTCCCATCCGTTGCGTGAGTCGCATTTCTAGTAGATGCTGAAATCGAGTGACCCACCCCTGGCCTCCTGCTCGAAGCGGCTGATTATCAGCGTGGGCATAGCCGATCAAAACATCCCAGTCGAATGTCATGCCAGAGGTGACTCGGTAATTATACGCAGAAAACAATGTAGCGTAATTTGACTGAAAGGGCTCGCATTTTTCACCAGTTTTTGGCTGTTTATTCGTACTTTTTCATAACCAGATGGCGATCGCTCTTATCTTCACTCTGTCTTTCAATGATGAAGAGCTCGCAATCGCCTGAATACTGGTGTTGCTTTTACTCAATTGACCCCCGTCTCCGTCTCTGAGTTTCTCCGCGATAACGAATAGCTGTCTATAATTTGTGGCGCATCCTGTAGGGCTGTGCGTTCTTTCGCGTGTGCTCGTATGTGGGAGCGAGCTTGAAACCTATGTTGAACATGTCTACAGATGTATGACAACGACTTTGATACAGGTCTCGATGAGATTGCCTCTGGCTGTTGCCTCTGTCTACCCACTGAGTGCTCTGGCTCACTGTTAAACCGAAGTAAACCGAATCACCCGGACAGCCTGACCCGCATCGCCATAAGCAGATGCTACCTGTTCGATTTGCTGCAATGACCCCATGGCTCGCCCGCAGGCAAACCCGTACTTGGCCTTGACCCGATCGCTGGCAATATTCAGAGACTCCCGTGCCTTTTCCACAAACTCATCTACCGGATACTCCCCACCCTCTTCGAAGTATTTTTTAACCACTAACGACGGCGAATAATAATCTATCTGCTTGCCATCCGGCCATTCCACTCGAAAATGCATCTCCGGCATTGTCAATCTCCTTCAAATAGGTCTACTTGATAGTTGGCCATGAGTAGTTGGCGATTCAACAGGCTGCTCGCAGATTGAACGGTTCAATACGCTGTCATCTTGCGATAAGCACTGTCGGTATTGCTGCAGGTGCATCTGCGCCGATCGCTCCCAACTGAATCGCTGCACCACCGCTTGACCGGCCCGTACCAGCCCATCACTCACCCCATTATCGAGAACTCTACACATCCCCGCCGCGATCGCTTCTGCAGACTCTGCATCCACCAACACAGCACTAGTTGCGTCGAGAAATTCTGTAAACGGCGGGCGATCGGAGGTCACCACCGGTATGCCCGACGCGATCGCCTCTAACGCCACCAGCCCCCAACCTTCTTTCAGCGACGGAAATACAAACGCATCCGCACAGCGGTACAGATCGGCCATATCGGTATCGGCGATCGGCCCCGGTAGCAGCAGCGACGAGCCCACATCAATGCCCAATCGCTTGACTTCCCCAAAAAACCGATCTCGATAGAGTTCGTAATCAAACAGCGTCGTCCCCCCCGCGATCGCCAACTGAGCCTTGGGATAGCGTTGCAGCGCTATGGCCAACGCCTGTAGCAACCGAATGGAATTTTTGCGCGGTTCGATTCCTCCGACAGTCAAAAACAGGGGGGAAGTCGTCATCCCCAAGCGGGATTTCAACTGCGATTCGCTGCCGCTGGGCTGCGATGAAAAGCGACCGAGATTGACTCCGTTAGCGACAGGAAATGCCGTTATCGAATAATGCTCTGCCAGTTGTTGCTGCCAATGGTGGCTGACGGTGAAACAACGATCCACGTCTACGATCGACCGTTCCTGGCACGCTCGTAAATACGGGCTGTTGAACTCGTCGATGTGGTGGACGGTACGCAGAACGTGGGGGATGAGCTGGCGATCGCGCAGTTGAACTAGGGCGTTGGCACTGATGCAGTCTTGAGCATGATAGATGTCGAAGGGGCGCTCACCATTAACAAAATATCTGCTGGCAAAGTAATCGACATATTCCTGAATCCGCAGCTTCACCAACTCCCCAATGGTGGCTGGGGCTGGGGCTGCCGGTACCCCAATTGCTTCGCAACTCACGGGGCGAAAAAATCCATTGCCTTTGTCGAGGGCAAACAAGCAGACTTCGTGCCCCAGTCGATCCAGAGCTTCTGCCAATTCCATGGCGTGCACCACCCCACCGCGCGGTTGAGTGGAATAGGTTAACAACGCAATCCGTAGCCGCTCCATCAGCGATCCCCCTGGGAGAACCCCGTCAGCGCTTCCTGCTCGAAATCCCACAGCAACGCCGACTCGTTTTCCCATTTGAGATGCACTTGGCGATCGCTTGTTATGCTACCTACCACTGCACAGCTCGCCCCCTGTTTCTCAAACCTCTCCGCCACCTCCGCGCAATTCTGGGGGGGCACGCTCAACAAAAAGCCAAAGCTAGGAAACCACTGCACCCAGTCCTCAACCTTTACATTCTGTGGATGAGGAATATCCTGCACGCAAATCTCTGCCCCCACTTGCGAGGCTTCCAACAACATCAGCGCCGTCCCCAGAATGCCTCCCATACTGATATCTTTGCCTGCTGAACACAGCTCTGCTTCTGCCAACTCCGGTAGTATTTCCAACTGCTGTCGCAATTGTTCCGGATTCGCATCCGTCGCCCCATTCCAAAATGGATAGTGCTTAAATTGCTGACCTTGCAGCGTCACCGCCACCATTAAGCAATCTCCTGGCCGAGCTGCAAACCCAGACAGTAATCGAGATGCTCGCCCCACTATTGCCACCGATAACCCATCGTGCGGGCTGTGGCAGTTGGTATGTCCCCCCACAATCGGCACTGAATAAGCCAGTGATGCGGCTCGCATCCCATCCCACACCTCAGCAATTGACTCAGAACTACGTCCCCAAACGGTATCCACAACAGCGATCGGTCTGCCCCCCATCGCATAGATGTCGCTGACATTCACCATCACTCCACACCACCCGGCAAACCACGGTTCATCGGAGACAAACTGCGGCAGCATTCCCTCAGCTGCGAGGAGAAGATGAGAGTTGCCATCAGCGATCGCTGCGCAATCGTCTCCAATGGCAATGTTGTGGGGAGTATGTCCCAGATATTTGGCAGCTTGTTGGATGTCTTGTTTGTGGCGGATGCCGAGGGAGTTGCGAATGGTGTTGGTGAGGGAGGGGAGGAGTTGAGGGGGGTTGGTGTTTTTTGGGGGGGTATTGGTCATTGGTCATTGGTCACTGGTCATTAGTCATTGGTTGGTAGAGAGACTTGTGGCTACTAATGACAAAGGACGAAGGACGAAGGACGAAGGACAAAAGGACGTACACATCTGCCATTACGCAACCTCGCCCAACACTTGCGGCACGGCCACTCGCGGCTCTCCGTTGGGTGGATAAAACTCCAAGTCAGCTTCCATCAGATGGTGCTTTTGGCCAAACAATGTCATCTCTTCTAATGAATTCCAGTGGAGGCGACGGAAGAAGCGGACGTTTTGTAACTGCACGGTGGCCAAGAAGCGATCGCATCCCCACTCATTGCCCGTTGTCACTGCTTTGTGAATTAACCCTTTGCCCACCCGACCGCGACTGCGATACAACGCATGCACCCCTAAGCGACCGCCGTACCACAGGCGAGGCTCTGCTTCGTAAATGCGCACAACACCAATCACGCGATCGCCCGCCACCCAATCTCGCTCCAGCGCCACAATGGGATGAGCATTGTCATCGGTGCGATCGATATCGGAGTGGGGAAACAGTTCTTGCTCGGCGCAGAAGATTGCCTTGCGCAAGTCGAAATACCCTCGCAGGTGATTCGGGGTTTTGGCTAATGAGAATTGGTAGGTTGGGAGGCTCATAGGGGGGAAACTGGGAAATGGTTTAGCTAATTGAGAAGGGTTGAGGGGTCATTAGTCACTCGTCATTAGTGAAGAACGATTGCGAATGACCAAGGACCAAGGACTAAGGACCAAACCTAATCCCCTTGTGAATCGCTCGGCTGAGACTCAAACACGGATAGCGCTGAACAGGCTCCACATTTGGCACACCCGGCTTTGGCTTCGGTGGAAGACATCTCTGCTGACTGCAGTAGTTTGCCGATGCGTTGATAGACCGCAAACATAAATTCGCTGTCGGGGGCAGGGTGGTTGGCGAGTGGAGTTCCGGTGATGGGGACGAAGGGAACAACGAAGGGGTAGACACCTAGGGAAATGAGGCGATCGCTGGTGTCCACCAACGCGTCAAGGCTGTCCCCCAGACCTGCCAGAATATAGGTGCTGACCTGCCCTCGTCCGAAGACTTTGACTGCAGCGGCAAACGCTTGCATGTAGACATCGATTGGGACTTCGGCTTTTCCAGGCATGATGCGTGCTCGTACTTCGGGGGTGACGGCTTCTAAGTGCATGCCCAAACTGTCGATGCCTGCTGCTTTCATGCGCTCGAACCAGCCAAAATCGTCCGGAGGTTCGCACTGAGCCTGAATGGGGAGATCCACTCTGGCTTTGATGGCGCGGGCACATTCAGTCAGGTAGGCTGCACCGCGATCGCTGCCCGGTGGCGTTCCAGTGGTCATCACCATATGCTTCACCCCATCCAACCGAACGGCGGCTTCCGCCACTTCCGCCAGTTGCTCGGGAGTTTTGCGGGCGATGGTTTGGCCTGCGGCTAGGGATTCGCCGATGGCGCAGAATTGGCAGGCGGTATCGCGATCGCCGTAGCGGATGCAGGTTTGCAGGACAGTGGTGGCCAGCACGTCTCGACCGTGCAGTAAGGCAATTTTGCGATAGGGAATTCCATCGGCGGTGGTCAGGTCGTAGAACTGGGGTTGCTGGGGGAGCTCAACGGAGGCGATCGCTTCACCCGATCGACTGACCGTCGCTGTTGGCGTCGAGTCTTCAGATGTTAAGTCTCCACCCCTATCGATCGCTGTGCTGGAGCTGTATGGAGAGCTAGACGCACTGGTGGTAAACACTGGCACCATAATCGGAGTGCCATCCACAATCAGCGCCTTGTGATCGGATGGTCCTGCTCCCCCCTTGCGCCCGGAAGCCCCCACCTCCTTCGGATAGAGATTCAAACCGTTCACTTGCAGTTCGGTAATCAGTCGTTGCTTATCCATCGACTTCGCAGAGTTTGTTAACTGTGTAACTGGGAATTGAGAGGGCTAACCGGACTGTCTCCAGGTGCGCCATTCGAGACTGATGTTGAGGGGGTTACTGGGGAATTGTCGGACAGACCGTCGCTGAGGTTTGACATGACAGGAGGGAGATTGGTCTCGCCGCCAGCCACTGCAGGCTGCGGTTCGGAATTCATCCACAATTTCAGCAGTTCGGGACGAGCATAGTGGCCGACGGAGTCCATCATGCGCTTGCGCTTGGTGATGAGGGAGAAATCCAGATCGGCGATCGCCAACCCCTCCCCTTCCCGAATGGGCTCGCACAAATGCTTCCCTTCCGGGCTGATAATCGCGGTGTGACATCCCCCCGTCAACACCCGCTGCAGTTTTGGATCGTCCGTAATTTGTGCAACTTGCTCGGGTGTCAGCCAACCTGTTGCATTGACCACGAAACATCCCGATTCCAACGCATGATGTCGAATGGTGACTTCCATTTGCTCGGCAAAAATATTCCCCACCATTGAGCCAGGGAACTGGGCGCAGTGAATCTCTTCCCCTTGGGTCATCAGGGCATAGCGAGCTAGGGGGTTGTAATGCTCCCAGCAGGCTAGCGCCCCTACTCGACCGATCGCAGTTGTCTGGACCTTGAGACCGGCACCATCCCCCTGTCCCCACACCATCCGTTCGTGATAGGTAGGTGTGATTTTGCGCCGCTTCAGGAGTAGAGATCCATCAGCATCGAACAGCAGTTGCGTGTTGTAGAGAGAGCCCCCATCCCGCTCGTTCACCCCTAGCACCACTACCATCTCGTGGTTTTTCGCCGCTTGGGCCACGGCATCCACCACCGGGCCGGGAACGGTTACCGCCTGCTCGTACAGGCGCATGTGCTCTGCCCCCATCAGCACCGGAGGTTGAATGAACGAAAAGTAAGGATAGTAAGGCACAAATGTCTCGGGGAAAACAATCAGCTGCACCCCTTGCTTGGCTGCATCGCCGATCGCCTTTAGTACCTTCACGGTAGTTCCATCCCGGCTGAATAATACCGGGCTGATTTGAGCGGCGGCGGCACGAATTGTCGGATAGTTCGTCATACAAAATGTCCGAGACTATGACAGGGAAAGCTTGAATAAAAACTTGAATCGCGGTAGGCGATCTATGAATGCTAGCGATCGCCCCAACGATTGAGAAAGACTTGGGATGTCCCTCTAAACAGCATGAAGAATCACATCGTCCAGGTATCTAAGATAAATGACCCATCTTTACGATGCATCAAAACAATATCCAGCACATCGAGTGGATTAATGGGAGTAATTCCCGGAATTAAAGACGGTTCTCCATGACCGTACAAGGCTTGAAGCGCGAAGCGACAGGCGTAGACCTTTCCGCCCTCTTCCATAATTTTGACTAGCTGATCGTTCATGGCCAAATGTCCGGGAAATGCTCCATCTCCCAATTTCGGAAAGCCCCGCTGCACCCCGAGGGTTACCCCTGGCCCGTAAAGCAGCACGGAGGTTTCAAATCCCTTACGGATGAGGCGAGTAGCCTGCAACAGGTTAACCAGTCCAATCGATCCTTCAAATGCCACCGTATGGAAGGTCACCAAAGCTTTTTCGCCAGGTTCAGCTTTGACATCGGGAAAAACTTTCTCTTCGTAATCCACCAAAAAATCGCCAGCTTTATAGGCGGGAAAAGAGACTTCGGGCATAGCTAAGTTCCTCATTTTGCAGAGCATACACGCTTGGCTTGAACTAAATCGATTTAGCCAAGGCAACAACTTTCTGCATGAATGGGCGTAGTGTACGAACTCAGAATCTGCTGTTTTGTAACTCCAGCTACATAACCCGAAGAACTAGAGATTTTGGCAACTGTTGTAGCCGTCCGCAGACACGATCGTTCGCTAAAGGAATCACACCTATCGAAATCGATAGGTGGCGTCACGAATCTCTAACAAATAGGTCAGCTTATCTACCCTAAGCGGTTTCTTACAGCCACCCTTTCGATGTCAACTGATACAGGGCTTGATAGCGAGTACGGGACTTCAATTTTGCCATCACTTTATTCATATGAAATTTCACGGTGCTCTCGCTGATATGCAGCTTTTGGGCAATATCGCGATCGCGCATCCCCATAGCCAACAGTCCGGCAATTTCCTGTTCGCGACTAGAGATATCTAACGATGGCTCTGTACTGTTGCGCTCGATGCCCCACGTTTCCCCTCTCATCACTGTTTCAATTACCTCGCGAAATTGGGTGGGAGTCAGTGACAAATTCAAGCAAGCCACTGCCTCAGTTGGGGGAGGGTCGATTCGCTGGCGAACCCACAGTACGCGATCGCCTCTATTGATTTCGTTAGTATTGTCTGTCAGCACTAGCCCACCCGACTCGCGGTGGGTTGCGACCACCAGCCCAGTCACGTATGCCAACTGCGTAAAAGCCAGCTGTAACAGGTGTTGGCGGCAGACAATGTAGAGGGACACATCACACGCTGTTGTCGGAGCGTAAACGGGGACTTGGAACGACACCTGCATCGCTGCCTGCTCGCGGCTGCGCTGTAACTGCAGCGTTCCCCCTAGCGAATGGAGCGCAACCAGAACGGAACCGAACGCTTCCTCCACCTGCGAGCCATCATCATTATCGAGACCGACGATTGCCTCCAACGACACATCCCCACGGCCATACGTCAGGCGGCAGTAACTGCAGTCCAGTTGATTGAGAACCTCTCCCACCTGCAGGAATAGATAGGTTTGGGACGGTCTCAACGTGCTCTCAGTCCCCACCATCGTTAGCCGGGTGGTATCTAAAATTCGAGCCAGGCGATCGGACAGCGCCTGCGTGTTATTTACGCCGGAGACCAGCCCTTGCCGATCTTTTCGGTATTGCAGGGCAGTCTGCAACGCAACAGTGACGGTAGAGCACAACCCCTGCAATACTTCCAAAAACTCTGCTGCCAGTGGTTGGCGGCTAAAAATCGCCAGGACTCCAATCGCCTGTCCATCTACCACTAGTGGGTACCCAGCAAACCCCTGAATTTGGTTGGCGATCGCCCAATCTCGATCCTTCACCCAAGGTTCTTCCGGCAGATTATTACTGAGAAACGAAACGCAATTCTGAGCGATCTTGCCCACTTTATACGCTCCCATCGGTACGCGGGCAAAGCTGCCGTTGATATGGGTGTAAAGGCCAGAAGAGGCCACCAGCCGCAAAGCCGTGCGATCGCTCTCCACTAGCCAGATACGGGCAAAGGCACAGCCAAATTGGTCAATCGCGCCATCGGTGACGCGCTTGGCAATCTCTTCCGGACTGGTGAGTCCCGCCAGCGAACGGGTAATGTGATGACTGCGCTGCAACTCAAACAGCAATCGGGTGGAGTCGAGCAACGTAGTCATAGAGTCTGGTGCAGACACGAGCGGCGTAGAGAAATACGGGCGGCTAGAAATGGAAGCTGGATTGCATATAGAGATCTGGATTGCGTGCCGAACCAATCGAACTGGATCGTTACTACTCATCTATATAGATTCAGTCGTAGCTAGCGCGATCGCTTTGTAGTGAAGGCAACATATTTCGTATATTTGCTACTGCTGTTATCAGAGTTTTTTGCGTCGCCAGAGTTGATAGCGAGTACTGTTGAGCGCCCAAGACTGGCCTATGAGTTGCGGGACCGTTTAGCTCTGGTCCCCTCTGACGGTGCCTAGCCCCCGTCGTCCTAACTGAAATGGCAACCACTATAAGCAGTGGAAATCGATAGGGGAGTTAGGTGGTTCAGGCTTTTGCTGCCATGAGATAACAGCTCTACTATCCAAACGATCGGACTTTGCTGTTTGGTAATTCTCGATACAGGTTTCACCAAACCCGAACTTTATGGTGCGCATATCGGTTTGAGTTGTGGCGACGGCACGAACGGCAGCTGGTGACGCCCAAGCACTCGACGAAGTTTGATGCACGTTTATCCCAACGAGTCCTATGAGCACCTATGTTCCCAGCATCATTATTGGTGGCGGTCAGGCTGGATTATCGGTTAGCTATTGCCTGAAAGAGCACGGTATTGACACCCTTATCTTCGAGCGGCACAAAGTCGCTCACGCTTGGCGATCGCAGCGTTGGGATTCCTTTTGTTTGGTTACTCCTAACTGGCAATGCCAACTGCCCGGATTTCACTACGAGGGGTCCGACCCCAATGGGTTCATGGTCAAGCAAGACATTGTGACATTCATCGAGGACTATTCTGCATCGTTCGATGCCCCAGTGAAGGAAGGTGTAGAGGTCACCAACGTTCGGCGCGCGGGCCGACACTATCGCGTCAGCACTTCGATTGGAGAGTTCACGGCTGACTCCGTGATTGTGGCCACTGGTGGCTACCACACTCCCAACATTCCACGTATTGCCGAACGCCTTCCCGATCGCATCGCCCAAATCCACTCGTCTACCTATAAGAACCCCGACCAACTGCCGGAGGGGGCGGTTCTGGTGGTGGGCTCAGGTCAGTCGGGATGCCAAATTGCTGAAGACTTACATTTTGCCGGTCGAGACGTTTATCTCAGTCTCGGTAGCGCTCCACGCTCGCCCCGCATGTATCGCGGCAAGGATGTGGTGGATTGGCTGGATCGAATGGGTTATTACGACACCCCGATCGATTCTTACGACAACCCCGAACAGGTTCGCAAGAAGACCAATCACTATCTCACCGGACGGGACGGTGGGCGGGAGATTAACTTGCGCAAGCTAGCGATCGACGGGATGACACTGGCCGGACGCCTGCACCGCATCGATGGCTCCACAATTCAGTTCAACCGCGACCTGCAAGAGAAGTTGGATAGTGCGGATGCGGTCGCTAATAGTATTAAAGCCACCATCGATCGCTTCATTGTCGACAATCAGATCGACGCTCCCTTGGAAGCTCCGGAAGCAGCGCTTTCCCCTCCTCCAGAACGTGACAGCCTCGATTGCGATGCAGCCAACATTTCCGCTGTCATCTGGTCGACTGGGTTTCACGCAAACTTCCGCTGGGTTGATGTGCCGGTGTTCAACGGTGATGGCTACCCGGTTCACGAGCGCGGGGTTACCAGCGAAGACGGACTGTACTTCATTGGCTTGCCCTGGCTCTACACCTGGGGCTCTGGCCGCATGTCAGGGGTTGCACAGGATGCTCGTTACCTAGCCGATTACATTGCCGTCCACCAGAAGGTATCGCAGTCGGAATTGGACTGTTCGGCCAATATCGTGGCGATAGGGTCATAGAGCGCAGTGTTGGCCAATTTCAGTTGGGACTAAGGGATCTAGGCATAGTCAGGAGGAACATCGCTAAATGGTACGCATGATGTAGCCTCTGCTGTGCCACAGGGGAACCTTCGTCATTGGCTTGTACTCTGTTCGGACAGCTTCTAAGAATCGGTTGGTGCCGATAAAAACGAAAACACCTCTGTAATGGTCTCGGTAAAGAGTTCGCCACTCAGCGATAAATTGAACATCTGGCAGTAGGAATGAAATGTTACGAGTGCGTTTCGGTCTGCTTCCCCTTTGCCGATATGTCCGATGCGTTTAACGAGGGCAGCGTTGACGATCGCCAACTGTTCGTACCGATGTCTGACCAACTGGTAAATTTCGTCAATGTCCCGCACTGTTTTGTGTTTGATAAGTTCGGATAGGGCGCAACTG
Source organism: Cyanobacteria bacterium J06642_12 (assembly GCA_039817825.1). GTDB lineage: Bacteria > Cyanobacteriota > Cyanobacteriia > Thermostichales > PCC-7336 > PCC-7336. Next base: position 16,446 of record JBCBVA010000048.1, read on the forward strand.
GACATGGCGCGAAAGAGGGTTTCGTCAAACGACGCAAACGGTAGGTGAAACCTGGCCAATGGCTTCAACCATTGAAAATGCGGACAGCCACTCGATGCCATGATCAGACCGAAAATCGAGTTGAGCCCCTGCTGCAAATCCGTTTCTTTGGAGTAGGTTCGCTCGGGGGCGATCGCCGTAACGTGAGTGGCTTCGCACGATAATCCGTCCTGAAACTGCACGATTACGCTAGAGATGTTGGCTGCGATCGGACAGTATTTAACCTCGGCAGGGTCAAGGGGACAGTTGGGACATTGGTGATGGGAGAGTTCTGTCCAGGGATCGAGCTGGCGATCGGAGCGATCGACCAAATTCAGGGTCTGGCTGTCGATTTCAATCGGAATTTCGTATTGCGGTCGATCCGGAATGGAAAAGACGTACCGAAATGTGATGGCATCCATTCTAGATAGTCCCGACTCAATCGCTCAGATGAATGCTCCCTCCTACCTGTGGAGGGAGCTTAGGAAAAATTATCGGTGCTTTGGCTGACATGCTCCGGATCTGTTCAGAAAGAAACCGGTTTTCTTCTAATAATTTTTCAGGCTTGCAATGGGCGTGTTATCCAACCCCAAATGCATTGCAGCAATGCTGTGTCAGCCTTCGAAGACTTTGCAGGTACCGTTCAACTGCAAGTCGGTTGCATGGGTCGAGAACAGGGGCGGGGATTGCGATGGCTAAGCAGGTTGGTAGCGGATACCGGCATCGGCCAAGCGTTGCATGGCTTCTCTCAGGCGATCACAGTCGGCAATCAAGCTAATGCGAACGTAGCCTTCTCCTCCATTGCCAAACGCACTACCCGGTGTAACCACAACTCCGGTGGTTTCCAACACCCTGAGGGCAAAGTCGGTCGAGTTTTCGGCGTCCCCCGATGCTGTACGGGGTGTGGGCACCCACAGGTACATCGTGGCTTGCGAGGGGGGCACATCCCAGCCCATTTTGGCTAGTTCGGCAATCAGAAAATCCCGCCGCTGACTGTAGCGCGCCTGAACATCAGCGAGATGGGAATCTGGCAGTTTGAGAGCAGTTTCGGCAGCAGTTTGAATGGCGGCAAAGATGCCATAGTCCAGATTGGTTTTGAGGGTGCGCAGGCTTTGAATTATGTCGCGATTTCCCACCACAAAGCCCACCCGCCAACCAGCCATGTTGTAGGTCTTTGAAAGAGTATGGAATTCTACCCCCAGTTCTTTAGCGCCCGAGATCTCAAGCAAACTGGTGGGTTGGTAGCCGTCAAATGCTAGCTCTGCGTAACACAGATCGTGGACGAGCAGGATGTTGTACTCGTGGGCAAATTCAACAATCTCCTCGAAGAACGAGCGAGGAGCAACTGCAGAAGTCGGGTTATTGGGATAGTTGAAGTAGAGGACTTTAGCCTTGCGGGCGACTTCGGGAGGAATCTCATTTAGGTCGATCAGCCAATCGTTCTCGGGGCGCATCACCATCGGGTAGACGGTGCCGCCAGCAATCAGAGGACCACGGAAATGGGCGGGATAGGCCGGACTGGGTACCAGCACAATGTCCCCTGGATCGACATAGGCCAACGCCAGGTGAGTCAGTCCTTCTTTGGAGCCCAGCAGTGGTAGGGCTTCTCCATTGGGGTCGAGCTTGACGCCGTAGCGGCGGAAGTACCAGTCGGAGATGGCCGTCCTGAAGTTACTGGTGCCCTCGAAGGGGGGATAGCCGTGATTGCTGGCATCGGCGATCGCCTGCTGGGCCGCTACCACCACGGCTTCAGGAGTCGGACCATCGGGGTTGCCCATGCCGAGGTCGATCAAGTCGAGTCCCTGTTCTCGGGTGCGGGCCTTCAGTTCATCGAGCCGCGCGAATACATACGGGGGGAGCTTATTCAGGCGCTGGGCTGGGGTAAACAGGTCGGGCATGGTTCACGGGTGGGCTAAAACGCGAGATGGGCTAGAACTCGGTTGAACGAGTGACTAGTCTGCGGGCACGGCTAGGGGGCAGACAGTACTGGCCGTTCGGCAGAGAATTCCAGTCGTGTGGTGGTCATGGCCACCATCAGTGCTTCGGGGGTGACGGCAAACGGTAGGTGATGAATGTCGGACGTGGGAGCGCAGGCCACTTGGGCGGCGGCGGCAAGAGATTGACCGATCGAATCTCTCCCTGTCAGTGCCGCTATCCGCAGCTCTTCCAGAGATGTAGGTAGCCCGATGGTGTCGTAAAACTGCAGCAATTGCTGGCGGGCGGTCGCGGCAAGCTGGCGACCCTGCAAAATTTCTTCCAGGCGCAGTTGAACCAAAATTCCGAAGGCTACTTTGGCTCCATGTAACTGAGACTTGTGGCCGACTAAATGAGTTAAGCCATTATGGACGGCGTGGGCAGCCACGGTACGACATTTCGCTCCCCCCAGGCCCCCCATGACTCCGGCTAAACAGACCGAAGCATCCACTACCTGTACCCATGCTGTGCCGCCAGGACAAGCGATCGCCTCTGCCGATTTCTGCAGCAACAGATCTCGCAAAACGCGAGCTTGCTGTACCGCAGCAATGGTGAGGACATCCTCGGAACCGCCGCTGCTCACTGAGGCTTCGTACCATTTGGCCAGGGCATCTCCAATGCCAGCTTTTAGGGTGTGGAGCGGGGCTTGGCGGACGAATTGGTAGTCCAAGATTAGTAGGTCGGGGGCGCGATCGAGCGGGACATCGTACTGAAATGCTCCGGTATCGGAGTAGACGTTCGACAGGGCTGTCCAAGCGGCACAGGTGGCTGCAGACGTAGGAATCGTGACAACAGGCAACTGCAGTTGGTGGGCAATCAGCTTGGCTGTGTCGAGAGCTTTACCACCGCCCACCCCGACGATTGCCGTAGCTGCAAAGTCGCGTGCCGCTTCTCTCAGCCGCTCTAAGTCAGCCTCGCAGCAGTCTAAACCGTAGGTTGTCCACTCGCAGACAAGGGAGTTATCTTCGATCGCCAGAGTGTCGAATGCAGGAGCGAGTACCGAGCGAACCAACGACAGAGTGCGATCTCCGCCAATGATGAAAATACGAGCTGCCTGTCTATCACTAGCTGATGCCGCTCTAGCTGATGCCGCTCTGGCGATGCGAACAATATCGGTGGCACGCTCGGCAGCAATTCCCCAGCCGCGACTAACAACGCCGGGGGCGGGAATCAGAGCCGGTTCCTGAGATGGGAGTGGAACCATGGGGCAATCGTTGAAAGATCAGGTATCCATGATGACAACCTTTGCTCCTGACATCAAGCATTTTTATGCAGTTTTCGCAGCTGCGATCGCGACACCGCCGTCCCCTGCCGAGTCAGCTGGCCCAGGACAACTCAATCGTCGAAGCCATACTGCGGGGGTGAGTTTTGTCGAGAGAGAAGATCTATGCCGAGATCGGAACGGTGAACCGGAAGGTACTGCCTAACTCTGGCCCGTCCGATTCCGCCCAGATACGGCCCCCCATTGCCTCCACAATCTGGCGACAAATGGCTAGTCCCAAACCGGTTCCTCCTACCGTGCGGCGCAGCGATCGCTCTGCTTGATAGAACCGTTCGAAAATCTGCTGTAGGCGATCGGACTCAATTCCCCGTCCGGTATCCGTCACCGTAAATATGACTTCATCGCGCCCTTGCACACCCACTTCTACCGTTATCTGTCCGTCACTGGGGGTGAATTTGCGGGCGTTATTGACCAGTTTGCGCAGCACTTCTACCAACCATTCTCCGTCTGCAGAAACTAACGGTAGCTGTGGGGGAATATCAACCTGAATGTCAGGGGACTCCGCCAGACGGGCAAAGCTGCTGAGGGCCAGATCGATGCACTCTTGCGGAGGGAGTGGCTCCACATGCCAATCCACCCGACCGCTCTCTAACCGCGACAAAGTGAGGAAATCTTGAACCAGCGTCCGCAATCGCTCGGCATCGTGAATGGCGGTATCCAGCATCACTTGGCGAATCTCAGGCTCCATGTCCGGCTCGCTGGCTAATGACTCCAAGCACACTTGAATGGTCGATAGGGGAGTGCGCAATTCGTGCCCGGTGACCGCAATCAAATCGCTTTTGGCGCTATCCAGTTCTTCCAACTGCTGATTCAATTCGGTTAAGTTCTCGTAGGCTTCTGCTTGGATTAAGGCCACCCCAATCTGTACGGCTACGGTTTTAACCAGTTCTACATCGGCGTCTACCCACCCCAGCCGAGGTTGCTGTCCATCTGGGGTCGTACTGCAGCGATGCAGTTCAATCACACCCAACAATCGACCTTGGTACACAATTGGCACCGCTAGCCAGGCATTCATCCCCCACTGTTCCCACACCGCTTGCAGCGACGGGGGCAGAGCGTCGCGGGGGACATCGCTGAGTTGAGCCGCTTCACCACTTTGTAATGCTCCGGCCAATAGGGGGTTATCAGCCACCGTGATGGTCTGGCCCAAGAGGCTAGAGACGCCCGCTTGTGTGAATTCGCAGGAAATCTCGATGTCCGTCTGTCCGGCGCGATAGCTGTACAGCAAACAGCGGCAGGCCTTCAACCCAATGCCTAGTTCTCGGACTGTGAGGTCAAAAATCTCCTTGGAGTCGAGGGACTGACGGATTGCCATCACAATCGTGTTGATCAATCGCTCGCGTTCTTCTTTGCGAGAGATGGACCTGTATGCCCGCTGCAGCTTGTACTGGCCTGCTTGCAGGTATGTCATCAGTCGTTCGGAAAACGGGTCCCGACGGTGTAGGGCTTCCCGTAGCTGACCGTTAATCTCGTCTAATTGCGCGGCATGGGCCGCCAGTTGCTGGGAGAGTTCGGGACGGTAAGCGGCAATTTTGGGGAGTAGCAATCGTGCGGAGGCGATCGCGACTTCCGGCTCGAACGACCAGTACCCCTCAAACTGACGCATGGCGTCCATGCCTCCTCCCAACCGCAATGCCTCGGCTTTCGGTTTCTCTGCACACACTAGGCAGGCAGCATAGTGGCGATCGACAATAATCAGGTGCCACTCGTTAGCCAATGGATCGTCTAAATCCAACGCCACCCGTTCGTACGGAACTTCATCGGTGTGGAAATCGGTGTCTGGGGCTGCCAACACGTAGACCCGATCGGCCACGTCATGGATGCGCAGGTAGCGGGCTGCTTCTTGACGGTAAAACCGTTCTTGCTGGAAGTTGGCAAACACTAGTGCATCCCCGGCCTCGGACAGCACCAAGTCTTCCAAAGCATGGCTGAGGGCCACTAAGGACGATTTGAAATACACCTGTGGGCGAACCTGCGGACAGGCATCTAGCAGGTCCACAAGGAGAGAGGTGCGATGGGGGGCTCGATTGGGTGAGGATTCGGGCCTGGAAGAGCGCTTGCGGGGCAATTTAGCAGCCTCAACCGATACGTGCGATTGTGATTTGAAGCATGGGCTTGGAGCGACATCTGCCGACCAACCCCGAAACTGTCAGATTTCTATTTTGACGTTTTCGCTGGCCAGTTTACGCAAATATCATTCGTCTCACCAATCCCTCAACACAACTTAGAGGAAAGGGATTGGTGCGATCGCTTGAACTCGCCTAGTACTTTGTCAAAAAAATAAGTGACGGGCGATCGCTCTCCCTCAGGCTTGCTGCAATGCATTCGTGGTTTAGTAACCCCTCTCATCGCAAGCCTGACAAGTCATTCGCTGGTGTGTTCATTTCCTGTCACAAACCTAAAGTGAGGAGATGTAATATCAACTCCTCCGTCTCTAAAGGTAATTTGCAGATTCTGATAGAGCTCTGAATAGGTTTTAGGTATAGATGTGGGGTCTTTGGTATGGACATTGAGTTCGTAGACCACATAGAAATCGTCGAGCTTAGTTTGCAACACAAATGGAGCCGGTTCTGAAAGAATATTGTTCGTTAATCGTGCTGCAGAGAGCATCAGTTCGTGAACTGTTTCCCAAGGCACATCGTATCCAATACTGATAGAGAGGTGTAGGATCACTCCGTCTTTTTCCGCCGACGAACTGTAGTTCGTGATTTGGCTATCTAGTACGGTTGAGTTTGGAATGGTTATTTCTTCTTTTTTCGCTGTTCGCAGCCGAGTGACTAATACGGACTTTTCCAGCACATCCCCGGTCATGTCACCAATGGTGACGCGATCTCCTACCTTGAATGCACGTGTATAGGTGAGTGCCAGACCTGCTACCACGTTTGCAACAGCTGCAGTAGAGCCTAGAGACACTAGCAAACCAACCACGAGGGAAATACCCTGGAACGCTGGGGAATTTGAGCCCGGTAGTAATGGAAAAATAATGGCGATCGCAAAAATGAGGGCGATAAATCGAATGATTTGATAGGTGGGTCGTGCCCATTCTCGATAAAATCCCGGAATGCTGATATTGTCCTGTTCGAGATTTGAAAATAGGAATTTTGAGAACTGACTAAAGTATTTGAGAAAAAAGAGAACGATGCCTATGTAGAACAAGTTGGGTAAGTAGTTGATGAAGCTAGTCCACGCTAGCGTTACAGCATCACTTACATATCCAGAAATAACAACCGACGCTTTCTGCGTCGCGGGGAATACTCTCAGAATGACCAGAGCATATATGACCATCAAACTAATGTCGATGGGCTTTTTCAGGGTGGCAACAACTGTGCGTAAAAAACCGGAAATCTGTTGAGCCGTTAAGATTTCCAACTTTTGAATGGTGAATGGGCGAATGTAAGTGCCCTCCCAGCCTTGGATGCGGCGATCGATGCGCGGAAAAGCAGATCGCAGTATCCACTGAGCCACACACAACCCTACCGTGGCTAACAGTGCAATCACCCAGCTTTTCCAATTTCTTTGAAGCGTCAGTAGCAGCCAATCTCGCCGATCTCGCAACCAGGCGCTGATTGTCTGCATCAAATCATCGTCAGAGCTTGTAGATGGAGATTCGGAGGGGATTGTGGGTGATATCGAAGGCTCGGGACTGATAGTTGGTGCTGAAGTCGGGGTTGGTTCTGGACTCGTCTCGAGTTCTTGGGCTTGGGCGTTCTGAAAAGTCAGATCGAACGTTTTGGATGGAACCTGAGTCGAGTGTGCTTGCGGACTGGCCCCGGCAGCGATCGCCCAGCAGCTCAGTAACAATCCAATCCCCCCCAACAGGAGTCGTCTTTTCTTGTAACTGAATGTCCAATCGGGGTGTTTCATACCAAGACGACTAACGCGGGCGTTCGGATACAGCCACTCTCAGAACGTTGGGAGTTTTTAGGCACTACCCTCTAGTTGACTTTGGGATGCAGTGTCCCAACTTGAATGCCACCCTCCAATCGAGGTAAGGATGTGAAATGCTACTAGTTGTTCAACTTTTCAGTATTTTACCGAGTTGGAGCTTCTATCCGCTGAGAAACCAATGAGAACAGCTCTTTGCCCACATTCAGTCAGCCGTTAGGGTGGAAAAAGGTACTTCTCGCATCGTATAGGTTTGCTCTTATCGACCAGAGGCTAGTTTGAACGCATCGTCACCCTTGCCGATTTCCGCTGTGCCCAGCTGGCCTAAGACCGTTTCCATTTTGGGGGCAGGAGCATGGGGTAGCACGTTGGCAGGCATAGCGAACCAAAATGTTGCTGATGTGCGCGTGTGGTCTCGCCAGGGCGACTTGGCGCTCGCAGATGCAGTCCATCGCACCGGCCTGTTGCTATCCGCTATTTCCATGAAAGGGGTGCCCGCAACGATTGCACTAGTGCAGCAGAGTAGCTTACCCGAACGGTGCCCGATCGTCACCGCGACCAAGGGGCTTGACCCAGTCACGTTAAAAACTCCCTCACAGCTATGGCAACAGGCGTTTCCACAGCATCCCGTCGTTGTGTTATCCGGTCCAAATCTGTCCAAGGAAATTGCTAGAGGTTTGCCTGCCGCAACCGTTGCAGCCAGTCACAATTCGACTGCTGCAACCATTGCCCAACAAACGTTCTCCACCGAGCGATTTCGGGTCTACACCAATGCCGATCCGATTGGTACTGAGTTAGGAGGAACTCTGAAAAATGTTATGGCGATCGCCGTCGGAGTGTGCGACGGGCTTCGTCTGGGTACGAATGCCAAATCAGCCCTGATCGCTCGGGGGTTGGCAGAAATGTTGAGAATTGGCCTCCACTTTGGGGCGCAAGCTGAAACCTTCAGCGGTCTATCGGGATTAGGAGATTTGCTGGCTACCTGCAGCAGCATGCTCAGCCGCAACTATCAGGTCGGTTACAACTTGTCTCAAGGTCGAGCTCTTGAGGATATTCTAGACACGCTGGAGGGCACAGCCGAAGGGGTTAGTACGGCGGCGGTCATGGTAGATCTAGCCAACCGAGAAGAGCTCTCTATCCCGATTACCCGCCAGGTACACAAACTGCTGCTTGGAAGGGATACTCCGCAAGCAGCAGTGGAGGCGTTGATGGAACGGGAGCTAAAACCCGAGACCTGCGAGTTGGCTTAGGGGGTCTCGCTCACGCTCAATAGAGATGCAAATCTAGCGCAGCCCCTGGGCCACTGGATCGAAGCCGTAGGGGAACTTGGTGTATGCGCTATAAGTGGCTCCAACCAAGCTGGCTCCTTCCAGGTTTGCTTGATTGAATTTTGCACCACCCGAAATGTCGGCACGCTCCAGGTTGACACCTTTGAGGTCGGCACCGTCGAAGTTGGCCCGACGCATGCTGGCCCCACGCATGTCTGCGTTGGTCAGGGTTGTTTCCATCATGTTGGCGCGCCGCAGGTCAGCGCCACGTAGGTCGGCTTCAGTCAAGTCCGAACCACGCAGGTTCACGAACCACAGCTTAGTTTTGTACAAGCTGGCTCCGCGTAGGTTGGAGTTGCGAAAGTCGCGCTCCCCAGCGGCATATTTCTCAAGCAATTCTTCGACGCTGCTAACTGCGGGCATCTGCCCCTCCCAATCTACCTTTATAAACGCAATATATCGTCATGCTTTTTAATGCATGTGACCCTATTAAATCACCAACCGGTCACGCTGCTGAACTGAGAATACGTAGGGGTTGGGGCTTGGCATGGCTCTTGTCTGCTTGAGTCCACCTGAGTAATGTCTATGGAACCACATGGCATCAGGTAACCCAGAGAAGAGGCTTCGCCCCCATGAAGACAATCTCTGCCGCGCTGCTTCTCTCTACAAAAAATATGGCTACATTCCATTTTCAGTATTCCAACTGGTAATGGCATCCCTCTACTTTGCAGCTTTTTCGTGTTCTCCTCTGAAAACTGAAAATGGGTTGTTCTTCAGACCAAAACAGGCTAGATAGAACAGAATGTATGGAGGCACTATAGACAGGTAAGTCAGGATGTCTGGAGAAGTATTCCTTCGAGCGAAGATTTCAGATGGGAAAAAGAATAAGCTTTGGTCACCAGCAATCAATAATGAATAAGTTGCGTTGGCAGCTAGAATTCCTGAAAAAACTTCCAAACGATTGTCTTTTAGTAGTAAATTGACTATTGAAAATCTATGGATAAATGCTGATGTTACACTATAGGCTGAAAGAATGGAGAAGTCTACGAAAATAATGAACTACCCCGCCGCAAGCGGACGGGGTAGTTCATTCTTGACATGCAAAATAGATTCCGATGATTAGGCTGGTAATGGTAGTGGCCACGAATGTTGTGTAACCATATGTATTCTCGAGTATAAATATACTCGAG
>JBCBVA010000049.1:0-25727 GCA_039817825.1 Cyanobacteria bacterium J06642_12
TCTAACTCCGCGATCGCTTTGGCATAAATAGGAGCGAGCCAACGGTAAATAGAAGGCTGGCAGAAATGTGCAACACAGACGACAGCGACATTCCTCGCAAGTTTTCCAGGACACCATCCAGTACAAACAGCAGAGACCCAACTAGGAATAGCCAACTGACCAACCGTTCGCGCCCTACTGTAGGCGACTGAATCTCCTCAGCACTCTCAACCTCAGACATATTCAAGCGTTCCAATGGTTCAAAAGACATACATTCCCTTCGCACAAGTCAGGCTCAGTCACCGAAAAATTCTGTATCACCTTGCAGGGAATGTCCCATATCTACTAGTTCAGTATTTCCATCCCTTGCCACTTCAGGACGTTATCCCCATCACTAAATTTCGGAAAACGCCTCTAAGGTTGCGAGCCAAAGACAGGTTGCAGCCAGAGAGTAAGAAAAAACAGTTGAGAAATCGACCTTGCGGTTTGTCTGACGCGATATAGTTCACTATCCCCTTCTGGATAGCCGGAAATGTCTGGTAACACAACACCTACCGTTGCACCCATGTTATTCATAGCTGGGGTGTTTGCGATCGCAGGCACAAGCAATATTCCGATGACAAGCAGCGCCATTGCCAATCCGACAACTAGTGAACTCGTACCAGCGCAAACAGTAGAGCTAGTCGCCCAAACGCCAGACACCCCTCCGATCGAAACCGTGTTTGAATTTGGCCCGGAAACACCTCCCGGAAATATTGCGATCGCCCCCAATGGCCGCATCTTCATGAGCCTGCACGGCTTCTACGGTCAGCCTCTCAAGATGGTTGAAGTAAACAGCGACGGCTCCGTCACCCCTTATCCCACAGATGCCTGGGCCAACGCCCCTGTAGGAGACGGTCCCGGTCTAAGCAACGTACTGGGAATCCGAGCCGATCGGCAGGGGATTCTGTGGATGCTCGATTCCGGTGGCGAGGAGCAATCCGGACGACTGGTGGGTTGGAACACCCAAACGGAAACACTGCACCAAGTGATTTACCTTGCAGCTCCCGTTGTAGGTGAAGGAGCATTCTTGAACGATCTTGCGATTGACCGCGAACACGAAACCATCTACATCACCGACACAGCCACCCCCGAAACATCGGCCCTCATCGTGGTGGATTTAGTCACGGGTCGCGCCCGTCGAGTATTGGCGGGGTCGGAATTTACGCGCCCGGAAGACCTGGATATGGTCATCGATGGCGAGACAGTGGAACTCAATGGAGAAGCTGCCCGTATCGGAGCCAATCCCATTGCCATCGACCCCAGCAACACCTGGCTATACTTCGCGCCAATGTCCGGTTTGTCAATGTATCGGGTTCGCACGGCCGATCTGCGGGATGAGTCGCTATCTCCAGAAGAGTTAGCAGATCGGGTGGAGCGCTATGGAGACAAGCCCATTTCCGATGGGTCAACGGTCGATGGCGAGGGTAATGTCTACATCACCTCAATTACGGACGATTCCGTCGGGGTGGTTCGACCCGATGGTTCCTACGAAACTCTTTTCCAAGCGGACGAGATGTCCTGGCCGGATGGGTTTGCCTTTGGCCCCGATGGCAACATCTACGTCACGATCAACGAACTGCACCGTTCCCCTGTTCTTAGCGATGGCGAAAATCTCAGCCAAGGGGAATTCAAAATCATGCGCTTCGAGTCTCTTGCCCCTGGGGCATCCGGACGCTAGAAAAACCTCGCAGAGACATGTCTAGACCGCTCAATTCATCATTAAGTTGAACCGGCTAGAAACAGGGGCCACATCACTGCAAGCTATTCCTGTATGGATTGTTCTGAAGGGCTTTGAGCACTTTACTCTGGTGGTTCTTTGGATATGAACGCAAACGAAATCCACGCTCGATTTTTAGACATTGCCCGACCCATCAGCCCTGAATTGGCGCAGGCGATCGCCTCTATCGGCCCCATCGATCTGATTGCCGATCGCTCCTCTCCCTTTGCTGACCGTCTTTGTCGGGCGATCTCCGGTCAGCAACTTTCGGTAAAAGCAGCCCGCTCAATTTGGAATCGGGTTGTGTCCAGTGGCAATGGCTCTTTAATCGAGCATTTGGCAGCAGTAGCTCCCGAACAACTGCGAGCGTGCGGGCTGTCTGCAGCAAAAGCTAGAGCCGTTCGTGAGGTTGCTCGCGCATCATTAGACGGGTTGCTGGATACGAATGAGCTGAGCGAATTACATCCTGTCGAACGCAGCAAACGGCTGACTGCAATTTGGGGAGTGGGGCAGTGGACTGCCGATATGATGGGCATTTTCTATTTCGGCGATCGCGACATTTGGCCGGATGGTGATGTCACAGCCCGCAAAACCCTTACTCGTCTGACCAGCCCGCGCCGCAAAACAATTAGAACCGCCGCTCAATTTGCTCCCAATCGCTCTCTCCTCGCCCTGTACATGTGGCAGCAAGCGGACAACATTCCAACCTGACAATTTTTTGGGATTCATATCCCAAAGGGAATGGATGATGAGCCTATCGGCGACGCATTTCTGAATCGCTCTATATTCTCCGATTGCGCTTCTGGAGCCAATATGGGTTTGGGTCAGAGATGCAAAAACATATTCTTAGACAAGCTATTCACAGGCGAGACGAATTGCATCAACAACAAATCGGCGCTTTAAATATAGCGTATTGACTAGCGTTTTAATCTGCGCAATATACCACACATTCCACCTAGACTAGTTGAGTTTTTTCTCTCAGGCAGCTTTACACAGTCCGACAATCACCTTTCTTGACCTCCACAGGAGATTCGAGCGATTCTAAATACGCCTTTATCGCTGAAAGAGGAGCCAATAACTGATAGCCGATGATAGAGATCGCCTTGCCTTCAAGCTCTCTCAGCGAATGGTAGGACTGCCGCCTGCGATGGAAACACGGCATCGGCAATGGCGTGGTCTTGTCTTCTTTGGATGAGCATATTGCTACGAGCCAGAACCGATCGGCTTGCATGGATAAGCGCAGACCACTCTCCCCTAAAGAAGACAAGTGCTGCAAATTTGCAAATGAATGTAACGCGTTGCTAGGCAATCATTACGCTCGAGACATGAAAAGCTTTCCCTACTCCCGTCGAGCGATCTTAGATGCTTTTCCTCAGGAAATTATCTCGGAAAACGCTGAAATGAGCGGCCATCTTTCAAAGACAAATACAGCGTATTAATACATATTAACTAAAACTGTTTAACAGCCCAGAAAGTGGCCTACCTATTCATAAATGTGTATGTCGACATAAATATACAAAATAGACATACTATCCAAGATAAAATGTGCAAAGTTTTAGTATTTTGTATTTTATGTAGTTGACTTCTACTTAATTGTAGTTAGATCGTTGGCAAAACCACCTTTGGGCATTGAATTCGTTCGGAATCAGCACAGAGGCAGGTTGACTGTAGAAAGAAAATGCATGCTCCTTGAACCACTCGGGACTTGCCCGCGAATGTATGGATAGACGTCAGCAAGCGTGAGTAAGCTGGGCACGTTCAATCAAACGTGCCCAGCTGCAACTACCTTTGAATTATTCGGAGATGTTGACGCGCAGGGTCGCTTTCATCAGACCAGAATCGTGCTCAACTGCCATCGAGTTCTTCGACTTTGTTCGTCTGAACACCAGATTATTGCCCTCAACAGTAGAACTCAAATGGGTTCTATACGTATTTCAAAACTGAGCTGCCCCCAATGGCAGGTGCGGTACTACGTGCAAGATCGATCGCCAGCACGGTTGGCAAGATATAGCAAAGCAAACATGCGGCAGCAGTTGAAGTGAGATGCTGCTCTTGACGTACTCGATCTAAATTCGATTGACTAGCTATCCTTACACAGCCGGGGATGCCACCAGGAAACAATCTATTAAATTGAACCAACCATTGCTCAAGGCGCACAACTAGCGACGTCAGTAAAATTAGCGGTTGCAGCTGGATTGACCGGATCGAACGTCCCTGAATTATTCAAGGTGACATTGGCCAAGTCAACGATCTCAAAGTCAGCTACAGCATTATCATTCACTAACTCAAAGTCGGCGACTGTTGCATTGTTGCCGGTATTTCCATCCAACAATAAGCAGGTAGACCCATTGGTTTGGTTTTCCACCAATAATCCCGATTCGCCATTATCGCTCAGGATATTGCCATTAGCAGTGATGGTTGTATTGGGAGAGTCATTGTCGATATCAATGCCTTCAGTTCCTGTATTTTGAACGGTGTTGTTACTTACGGTGATATCTACTGTGGCATTATCGACAATATCGACATTGATGCCATCATTTCCAGTACCGTCAACCGTGTTGCCGCTGATATTGATGGTCGCTGTGGATGTATCTTCAAGTAAGTCAAGTTGAATCCCAAAATTATTACTTTCAGATATCTGATTGCCAGTGATTGATAGAGTTAAGTCTGCTGAATCTCTAATATTGTCAAACTCGATGCCATCCCCCCCACTTCTTGAAATGATGTTATTGGCAATTGTGATATCGGCAATGGCTGAGTTTTCAATATCGTCGACCCCGACCCCTTGCTGTCCACTGTCTGAAATGCTGTTATCGCTGACGGTGATGACAGCAGTAGCCGCCCCCTCAATATCATCAAACTCGATACCGTCACTTCCAGCACTCGAAACAGTATTGCCAGTAATACTGGCTGTCACGACAGCATTTCCTTCAATGTTCTCAATCAAGATTCCATCACTTTCAACACCATCGATAATGTTGTTTGTAATTGAGATATTGACTTCAGCATTTCCCGAAATGGCAATCGGAGCGTCAGAAATACTTGCGAAGTTAATGCCTTCGTATTGCCCACCACTAATCGTATTTCCGTCAATGGTGACATTAACTAAGGTATCTCCGGTGATTTCTCCGATCTGAATGCCGTCGGGCTCACCGGCATTGTCGTTCCCAACAGTATTCGGAGAACCGATCTCGTTATCTGTTATCTCGATATTGGCAGTCGAGGTGCCTGAAATTCCAAGAACTTCAATCCCGTTGTCGTCAAAGTAATCTCCTGAAAGACTGCCATCACCAAAACCGGAAAGATTGTTTCTGGCGATTAGCAGTTCGAGATCGCCAGTAATTTCGCCCACCTGAATACCGTCTCCCCCCCCTTGCAGGTTGCTTAAATCGTTATCGGAAATCTCAATAGTCGTGTTGGTGCCGGACACTGGGCCAATATCGATGCCGGTGTTACCAACCGAACCGATGGTATTTTGGGCAATCAGTAAGTCCAGTTCCCCCGTAATTTCGCCAACCCGAACACCGTCACCAGCTCCCTGGAGGTCGCTCAAATCGTTATCGGAAATCTCAATTGTCGTATTGGTGCCGGAAACCGTGCCAATATCGATGCCATTGTCGAAGACAGAGCTGATGGTATTGCGAGCAAACAGCAGATCGAGGTCGCCAGAAATATCTTCAATCTCAACACCATCGCCGGCTGGACTCGTCAATGTATTATCTGAAATCTCCACCGCGCCTGTTGTTCCTGTGGGCACAACAACGGCCGACCCCGTTGTTCCAGTAATATCAAACCCAGATAGCTTGCTATCGCTACCAGCCGTCAGCGTATCCGTTACATCGGGAAAATTGCCATCGTTACTTCCTGGCAACACCACACTAGTTATTGTTGTCCCTGCAAGCGTCGCATCCAGCTCTTGTTCTGGCCCAGTGGACAACACCTGCACATTATCCGGTGCCACAAAGGGATCGACCTCAGCATCGTCTGACAATGCCACGTAGACAATGTCATTACCATCCCCCACTGTCGCATCCAAGCCCTCTTGCAACAGCCCGAATGGATCTTCAAACGTACCGTCGCTGCTGCCCCCAGTAGCCACGTGGGTAAACCGCCAGGGCTCACCTGTCGCTGGATTGACGAACGGCACCTCCTCGACTGTGGTCGTTACTGTCGTACTGGACTCCACGTCCCTTTGCTCGTCGACTACCACATTGAAATCGCGGGCCACCGGGTCGGCTAACCGAGTCACAGTTTCCCCTAATGCGTCAATGGCTTCCTCCCGTTCGTCCGGGTCTACCTCCGCTGTCAGAGGAGCAGGTGTGGGGAACAGAAAACTAGCTCCAAAGAACCCGCGCACGTCAAATACTGGGTCTCCCTGAACCCCAGCCATCAAGCGGATGGATTCCACCGGAGCAATCTCGATGCGTCCTCGCCCTCCAACCGCACTAACATCGTGACCGGCAAGATAGTACACGCCGCCATACAAGCGCAGCTCTCCACGATCGTTCCAACGGGCCAGGCGGGTGCCTGCTTCGACATCAAATCCACCCAACGCGGCTTCGAAGCGATCGACTTGGGTAAATACATCCGTGGTCGTGGTGGTAAGAGTGCTGGAGAGCTGGTTACCATTAAAGGCGGTATCTCCAAGATCGGTGGTGCTGTTCGTGGATGTGAAGATATCGCGGTCAATGCGCTGGCGGGTATCCCCAACGGGGACGTAGCCATTAGCTCGGATATCCCAGTAGTTGCCCAATCGCTCGAAGCCAAAACCGATTTGAGGGAAGGTAGCTTGGTCGGTATCTCGAACGTCGAGGGAGAGGTAGCCACCTAAGATACGTTCTCGTTCGCTGCTGTAGCTGCGATGACCCAATAGCAGGGTGCCGCCCAAGGTTGCGTCATCATCAAAGTCGATATTGAGGCGGGTATTCAGGTAGGTAACGTTGTGACCTGGGGTTTGGCGTAGGGGAAAGAATCCATCAAAAGCCGTCAACGAAGCAGGGATGCCTCCAGATTCGGTGTTTGCTCCCACTCGGAATAGGGGAGTGAGGCGAAGGGAGTCTTTCGCGATGGAAACGTCTAGTTCGCTGTCAGGGATCTCAGTGTCAGGGGCCTCAGTGTCGGGAACAGGGGTCTCAGAATGAGCATCGGCTAATTGATGGGTATTGGAGGGGTCGTTGGTTTCGGTTTCAAACGACTGAGCGATCGCCGGAGAAACAACCAACAGCCCGAGGGCCGCCACGGACGACACCATCACGAAACAATTCTGGGCAGGAATGGATAGCCGAGCAGAGACGCGATTAATGCAATTCTGAATCTGAGACATAACCTTTTCCTCATAGCAAACTGCTCGGCTAGAGTGAGTTTGTGCGGAGTTAAGTAGGTCTTCACTTGCTACCAAAACCGCTGCTACTGAATCTGCTTCAGTGTGCGAAACTAGACTGCCTTCACTTCGACGATCGACAAGTGGGACAATCGTGCGAGGTTAACTATATCTAAAGCAAGTAGTATTAACCACACTCATCGATCGAAAAATACTGTCGTAACGGGATCTACCTGGTCTGAATCGGAAGCTTACTTAGATACGTTTCTACGAGCAAATATCCAAAGAGATCGGCTTGTAACAGGGGGTTCGGCGGAACTCTCGCAAGCTAGAAGTCGTTCAGCCTGAGCTTATGAAGCACTTTTGGGAAGCAAGGATAAGAATTCCCATCATGTTCGAGCGATCGAGCGTTGGCCGAGTGATTCCTGCCAATATTCATTCTGCAGCAAACATTTCTTGAGACTAAAGAAGATCGGTTGTTTCTGACATATGGCAATCCGCTGTAAGATCTCGAGTGTGGAGACAGCTAATCCCCTTGATTCGTAAGGAAAAATGGCCAGAAAAGTCTCCACAGCGGCTTGCCGATCGCTATAGAAAATACAGGAGTAGCCGAGTCACGTATTAGTGCTTGGATGGTGTTAGTCAAGCACGTCAATTCTAAATACCCTACAACAAGACAACACTCCTTCCCGCGAGACAGAATGATTGGCTAGGCTTGGCAAAATCACCCGGAGAGCTAAAGCTTGCCTGGAGGAGCAATGGTTAATAACCGGCTGATTTCGTCAGTTTGGAATCCTAACGCTAGCGGTCGTCTGACCCCAGACAGCACCTGTACGTCATAGAGTTCGGAAATATGTCCCTCCAGCCGCAGCCAGTGGACGATCGCCCCCGTGGTCAAGTCGATAACCATCAACCCGCACCGAGACTCAACATCCTGCTTGTGCAGGCGCTCGTCGAGTTCTAGACCAGACATCACCCCTCCCCTTTTCGATCGCACTGTCGACAGCCCCACAATTGCAAAGTGTTCGTGAAACGCCAATCCTCTTAAATAGCCAGGGCAAAACGCGATCGGCTCAAACCAGCCCGTGTTTAGATCGATATAGCCAAACTCTCCAGTTCCAGAGTTGAGTAACCAAAGCTTGCCATCATAGAACCTGGGAGAATGGGGCATAGATAGCCCTGTGGCGACGATCTCGTTAGAGGGCACATCCATCACGCAGCCACCGCTCCGGCGCTTAGTGCGCCAGCCTTCCAAGATGTCAGACGGATTGACGAGGGTGACGTACTTGGCGTGACCGTCAACAGCAGCTAAGCCATTCAAGTGACAGCGATCTTCACTGACGACCTTAGAAATAAACGGCGGTGTCCAGAGAGGGACGCAGCTGTATTTGTCGCTGACAGTGGCCAAGCAGTTGAGCATGGTACAGACGAATATCGGACGATTGCTGCCATCCATAACCACGTCGTGAATGTCGAGGTCCCCTGTGGTGTAGCCGACGCGCGGGACGTAGGCGCGATCGTGGCGTTTGTAGCTAGCTCCAGGCTGAAGGGTATTATCCAACTGCCACAGTTGGTATTTGGTGCTGAGATACAGACGTTCGGTATCCGGCGTAACATACAACCCCATTGCCCGACCAAAGTTTCGCACTCCAACCGATAATTGCTGGGTTTGAGCGTTGAAGCCGACCATCAGTAGGAGCTGACTTTGGTAGGTGGTGAATGCCAGACTAATGACTTCATCGTGCAACCAACTGGTGAATTGCCGCGAAGCCGAAATCTTTAGATCTAAAGGCTGTTGGCTCTGATTGTTTGCTGCCGTATCGGTGTTGTGTGGTTCGTGTGGCTGTGGCGTGCCGGAACTAGAGTTGGAGGCAGGGTCGTGCGATCGGGAAGCCGGAATGGATGAAGGCATGGCAACGACCTTGTGCGTACCTACGTTGGTGGGTAAAAAGCGTATGGCGATCGCGTTCTGAAAACGCACAGTTCAACGCTTTAACCGTACTCAAACCTCGAGCGCGAGAGAATTGAGTAAACCGATGAGTAGTCGGTTATAGAGCATTTCGTCCGTCGTGCCTGGCTCTTTTTCCACATGAAGAGATCGCACCTCCGTGCTCATTCAGGCTGTCGCCCCCCCTGCAATACTGTCCCGAGAAAGTCACTCTCGAATGCGAGCGACTGGCTTTTGGGCTCAGAATTAGATAGCCTCCTCAGCCGCATACTATTAGCTCTTACGCCGTGGCACCACTAAGATAGATAGCCTGGACGATCGGCCATCTGATATGACCATTTGTGTTGAGGAGCCCTGTTTGACAACCCCTCTCATCGTCGCCACTGGAAATCCTGGCAAAGTCAAAGAATTCCAACAATTTTTCGATCGCCTCGACTCTCATGCCTGGGACGTTCGCATCAAGCCTCCCGAGCTGGACATCGAGGAAACGGGAACCACGTTTGCCGACAACGCGCTAATTAAGGCTCGCTCTGTGGCAACTGTCCTGAATCAGTGGGCACTGGCAGATGATTCGGGGTTGGCCGTCGATGCTTTGGGCGGGGCACCTGGAGTGTATTCCGCTCGATACGCTCCCACCCCCAGCGAATGTATCGATCGCCTGCTGGTTGAGCTGGACGGACAGAGCGATCGCGGGGCTGAGTTTATTTGCGAAATAGTCCTGTGTCGGCCCGATGGCAGTGTTGCCGCTACTGCAAGCGGACGCTGTCGAGGGGAGATTCTAACGCAGCGACGGGGGGATGGAGGCTTTGGCTACGATCCGGTGTTCTTCGTTCCTGACGAGGGCATGACCTTCGCTGAAATGTCGATCGATCGCAAACGGGAAATTGGGCATCGCGGCCGAGCACTGGAGCGGCTACAGTCGCAATTATTGCAGTTAGGCACGTAACGAGATCGACATGGCAAGCGAGCATTCCGCAACAATTTTGGATGGCAAAGCGCTAGCACAGCGGATGCAAGCCAAATTGAAGCTCAAGGTGGATGACTTTCAGCAGCAGGTGGGCCGCCCGCCAGGCTTAGCTGTGCTAATGGCTGGGGACAATCCGGCCAGTGCAGCCTACGTGCGCAATAAAGAGCGATCGTGCGAGCGGGTGGGGATTGCGTCGTTTGGTCAGCATTTTCCTGATTCCGTATCTCAGGCAGAGTTGACATCCACAATTGCAGCGCTGAATCGGGACGATCGCGTCGATGGCATTTTGGTCCAGCTCCCATTGCCTGACGGACTGGACGATCGCGAGTTGCTGCTGGCGATCGACCCGGACAAAGATGCGGATGGTTTGCACCCCGTTAATATGGGTCGTCTGGTGCGAGGGGAACCCGGATTGCGGAGCTGTACTCCGGCTGGGGTGATGCAGATCTTGAAAGACGGCCAGATTGATGTGGCGGGTAAGCAGGCAGTGGTGGTCGGTCGCAGTTTGCTGGTGGGCAAGCCGATTAGCTTGATGTTGCTGGCTGAGAATGCCACGGTAACGATGGCCCATTCTCGCACTCCCGATCTGGCTGCAGTCTGTCGCACAGCCGATATTTTGGTGGTGGCGGTTGGCCGACCAGGGTTGGTCACAGATGCCATGCTGAAACCCGGTGCTGTCGCGATCGATGTGGGGATTAATCGAGTTCCCACCCCGGAGGGCAAAGGGCGTCTGGTTGGCGATATCGATTTTGACTCAGCCAAGGCCGTGGCTGGGGCGATTACACCGGTGCCGGGTGGGGTTGGCCCTATGACGGTTACGATGCTATTGGTCAATACCGTTTTGAGCTACTGCCGCCGGAATGGACTAGATAGCGACACAGTTTTGAGTTGAACCTGCCGATGGCGCAGATGTCGGTTCCCCAAACAGTTGAGTAGAAGATCGCACACACCCGCCAATCCTACGCTCTGGACAAAAAAAAGGGCCGCCCCGAAAGACGACCGAACCACAAGTTTCCGTACCCAAACAGTACTCATACTGAACAGATGAAGATGTGAACCAGATCACTGACAAGCTGCGATTGATTCTTTGCTGTTGCTCTTGATGATTCGATTGGGATATTGCTGTTCTGCATCTGCGTGCGGCTATCACCACTGCACCGGTCGGCAGGCGCGTTCATAAATCCCAATTGCAGGTCTTTTATACTAGTCCGTCATTATGCCCAGCTTGCAGAGGGATCTTGCTTGCCCCTATGGCAGAAATGTTGATTGCATCCAACCGCAATTTCAGTGCTCTCCCATCCGTATCGTCAGTACGCTGAGACTCTGCTGAAGTATGCGCGATCGCCAGCTCGGCTTTTCCCTCTGTCTAGCAGACTTCATCCGGCACATTTCCTACAGTTCTTAGTAAGAGCGAAAGGGAAAAGAGCCATGCCTGTAATGCTAAAAGCGCTGCTAGTTTCGATGGTTGTAGCCGGAGTTGCAACCGGGTCTCGCGGTCTGGCAACGGCTGCAGATGGTGAAGCTGTTTACTCCCAGACGCAAGCGATTATTCCCAGTGCAATTGCTCGCTCGATGCACAAGTCTTTTCGGTAACGTAAACCTAACAAGCCGTTGGTTGCTGCATTCCCTGGTCTTCTGGCAATCGAGATTGGTTCCGGCTTTTAACTTCCGTATGAAAAGCGGCGCTTTGATGGCGCCGCTTTTTCTCAAGATTTTCAGCCCAATGTCCCGACAGACTTAGAGGGCTTCGGCTGGCTCTAGAGGACTGAGCAACTGCGATCGCTTAGTGGAACATGCCCTTTGCTTTATCGATGGCACCATCAATGGCATCGGTGGCGCTGGCAGAAAACTTGTCTAGAAGCTGACCGCCCGAGCTGGCTTTGTCGAGCAGACCCGGCAATAGATTAGATAGCTTATCGGCCGCAGCACTGGAGTCAATACCGAGCTTGGATGCCACTGCTGAGATTTTGTCTTCTCCTAAGGCACTGGTAATTTCGTCTCCGGATACAGGCTCGTTGTCGCCATCACCTAGCCAAGACCCCAGCTTGTCTGCGAGACCGCCATCCTTCAACTTGCTGGCCAGACCACTAAGGTCGAAACCGCCTTCTCCAGTGATTCCAGACAGGGCTTGCATGACATTGGAATTCTCGCCCAGCTTGTCACCGAGAAGTTCCTTACCCATATTTAACAGATCCATTTCAGTCTCCATTTTGGTGAGCTTGCCGATACAATAGCGCGACCTCTAAGTATCAACGCCCAACTGCACGTATTCTTTTCCGGTTTCACACATGGCAAGCCACTGCAAAGTCAAGAGAATATAGGCGTCTCTCGTTGTATCGGAGCAGGAACATCAATTCGTGATGTCTGTCGTGTGGTTTGTGTTGGGGGATACTGTCAATCCTTGATGGGATTGGCATTGTCCTTGTGGGAGGGCCAAGATCCGGGAGTGAAGGCGTACGGACGTGCTGAGTATGGTGTCGCATCGACCGCTTTGAGATGAGATTGACGCAACCGCTCGATCCAGTACAGCAGATCCCGAACGTCAAACGGTTTGGGGACGTACAAATCGGCCCCAGCTTCCAAGACGGCACTGCGATCGCTCTCACTCGCCAGCATCACCAACAGCATGTCCGGTTCCGGCAACAGCGTCCTCAAAAACCGGCAGCTATCCAATACTGGGTTTGGGTCAGCGACGACGACTTCTGGATTCCATTGTTCAATCAGGTGCGCGGCTTCGCGAGCTGTAGAAGTGAGGCGCACGGGATACCCCTCCAATTCAAGGCGAACTTGCAGCAGGTAGGCTAACGCGGCGTCTGGAATGACTCCCAACACTTTGCCTTTGGGGGCTCTGGCGTGCAACCACATGGTCAAAGCGGTTTGCTGGGCGGGGCTGGCATCGTCCTGCTGGTCAAGAGCTCGGATCAATTGCTCTTCGGTTACGTACGTACTTTGACGCTGGCAACGAGCTAAGGAATTTGTGGCCACTGCTGCCGAGCAAATGTCGGCAATCTGTTGGCTGGGATTTGAATAGCGATCGCTACTCACCATTCCTACGCACAAACGCACCAGGGGGCACCGACACCCAATTCCGCGCCGACCGCTGCCCACTAAAAATCCACGTCGTGCGTCTTGCTCGTGATAGAACTGTCCGCGAATGTGTTTCCATCGCTCGCAAATTCGGGCCGCATCCTGTGGGCCACGGTCTGGAGTGGAAAATGCCAAATACTCATCCCCACCAGCCCGGAACAACTGGCAGTTGTCGGGTAATTCAGCCAACAGCAGTAGCTGCATTGCTTTCAGCATTTGTTCGCCAGCCACAAACCCGTAAAACTGGTTGTAGGCTCGAAAGTATCTCAGGTCGATATACATCAACACCCACTCCTGACGCGAGTCAAACTCGCGAGCCAGGTAGCTAGTCAGATTAATACCGCCCAGCCGAATCGGTTCGTGGCGTCCCGCCACAGACGTATCGTCAAAGTCATCTGATGAAGATGCGCCCATAGCGGCCTGTTCTACCGGTGCGAAGGACTTACAGCAGCGAATTGGCCCACTCGGGAACTGGCTCCGGGCTGTGATGTTGGAGGGCAGGAGGAGTCCACTGGATATCGGGGGCACTGGGCAGATCGAGGTGGCAGGTAGTGCCAACATCCACTTCGCTCTCGATGTCGATATGCCCCCCCAATGATTCCAATAATGATTTCGTGATGTAGAGCCCTAGCCCAGTTCCGACGGTATCCCCACGGGTGAGTGGACTTTCAGTTTGGCTAAAACGTTGGAAGAGGAGGGTTAGCTTTTCGCTGCTGATGCCGCAACCATAATCGCGAATGGTAATGCTAACTCTGTTGGGATCTTTTCTATCCAACCCCGCTTCCACCTCGACTGAAGTCTTTGCTTCAGAGAAGCGTAGGGCATTGTCCAGTAGATTGTGCAGGATTTGGTCGAGACGATCGGGATCGGCCCATACTGTGGGCAGCCCTGCTAAAAAGTTCAATTCGAGTCGTGCTTGCTGTTCGGGTGAAAACTCAGATATGACTCGTGAAAAGGCATCGGGCAAGGCTAATTGTTGGGCGGAGTTGTGCAAGTGGCCCGATTGCAGCCGTGATACCAAGAGAACGTCTTCCACCATGTGGATGAGGCGATCGGCCTGACTTTTGACGATGTTCAAGAATCGCTGTTCTTGCTCTGGAGAGAGCTGACCGTGACATTGAAGCAAAGTATCGACAAACCCCTTGATGCTGGTGAGCGGGGTGCGCAACTCGTGACTGACAGTGGCAACAAAATCGGCGTGGGCCTGCTCTAATTGTTGTTGCCGTGGTATGAACGTCCAGATTCGATGCCAGCCAAGGGTGCCGTGAGTAAATGCTGACTCTATGGACGAGTCAATACTGGCGTAGGATTGGCCGCCAGAAGGGGACGGTATGTGCCCGGTGTGTTCGCGTTCGGTTGATTCGTGGGTTGGCGAGCTAGGACTGGAGGTGGACCGATCGCCAATTGAGTTGGGAGCAAGCTCGAAAATATCGCGAGCAGTGGCTTTAAATTCCGTAACAACTGCTTGATAAGAGAGTCGATGGTGGTTGGATTTCGTTGAAGGGGGATTGAACGTAACTGACGACGTGTGGGGTCGTCTGAGGGTACCGCGCTGGGAAATTCCTTTTAATTGGGGAAAACATCCCCCTAAGGAATGGCCATAGATAACATCCGGAACGACTCCCGTCCATTCCTCCATGACGCGATTCCAGTACCGAACCTTGCCTGCTGAATCGGTACATACGATACCGACTCCTAGACCATTTAGGAGGTTGATAACACTTTCCATATCGCTATTCTAGTCACCCAAAAGGGGAGCTATGGGGAAAAAAACGTTAAGAGAATGGAGTCTTATGCCCCCGGAACCGTTCGCCAAGATCTCTATCCAGGCAGACGATCTTAAGCACTACAGCAAAACCACTTAGATATCTGTATGTGTGGTGGATACACAAGCAATTGAGAGGGCGAGCTTGCGAATGATTATTGGTGTTCAAAATACCTATGCCAGCGATCGCCTGCTCCCCGAATGTCAAAAATTCACCTATTAATTAAGTCAGAGTTTAAGGGGTAGGGAGCGGGATGAAGATCGCGCAATGGGCTGGTCTGATTGCCCTGTGTACCTTGGTGTACTTGCTCTGGCAGGTGCGTCAGTTGGTTATGCTGCTATTTGCCGGAATTGCTCTGGCGGTTGCGATTGACACATTGGCGCGAGTACCGCAACGGTACGGATGGAAACGGGGCCCATCGGTAGCGATCGCCTTCCTGACGGTCATTTTCAGTTTGGTTTTGTTGGGATTACTGGTGTTTCCGCCGTTAATCGAGCAGATTGCCCAGTTGGTGACGCTGGTGCCAGTGGCGCTGGGAGAAATTCAGGGGTTGGCCGATCGATTAGTGGAGCGCTTTCCCACTGCTGTTGAGTTACCGAATTTGCGGGATCTATTCAATACGCTATCGCCGCAGACCACTCAGTTTGTCACCCAGTCGTTGATGTTTCTGAATAGCTCACTCAACATCGCGATCGGCATTTTCCTGGTGGTTATTCTGACTATCTTGCTACTGCTGAACCCTAGTGCGTATGTTGAATCGTTTGTGCGTATTTTTCCCGCATTTTATCGATCTCGCATTCGCTATATTCTCAAACAATGCGATCGCGCTTTGAGGGGATGGAGTGCCGGTATTGCCATTAATTCAATCTTTATTGCCACCCTCAGTGCGGTGGGGCTGTGGCTGATTGGAGTACCACTAGTGCTTGCTCACGCCACAATCGCAGGCATCATGAATTTCATTCCCAATATCGGCCCGACATTGAGCGTGTTGCCGCCACTGGTTGTTGCCCTCACTGTCGATCCAATCAAAGCTATTGGCGTCTTGATTTTGTACGTCATTTTGCAGAACGTCGAAAGTGCTGTGCTCACCCCAATTGTCATGTCTCGGCAAGTAGCCTTACTGCCGGGGTTTATCTTGCTGGCACAATTATTCTTCGCCAGCTTTTTTGGTTTTTTAGGACTGTTCTTGGCATTGCCTTTGGCTGCAGTTATGCAGGTTTGGATCAAAGAGGTGGTGGTGATCGATGTGCTCGATCGCTGGCAATTGGGGGGCCTTGAACCTGCCCTGTCGGGCACTCTCCCTCACCGGTTGACAGAGACTCAACCGGTGCAGCAGTTACCGGATGAGTCCCGCGATTCGGCGAACTCTGTCAAGTCAGCCAGCGAACCGAACACCGACAGTCTGGGCGAACAGTCAGTTAGCTCCGAAAATGAACATTCGCCGGACTAGCTGTTTCGTATACCTATCGCGGAAAAGGCGTGACGAAACGTTTCGTGATGGTGGATAGGTTGCTCCAACAGCATGGCGATCGGGGTGGCAAGGATGTGTGTTTACAACTGACAATCTTCAGAAGATCGTTCGAAACAAAAATGCTTCCGGCAAAAGGGTGGTACATTCACAGCCAGAGTGTGTATCGAAGCCATCATGAGTTTATTTGACCTGGTCACCAGCGCGATTGCGAACCCCAACCAGCAAGCGTCGACCAATCAGTTAGGGGGCATTTTGCAGGCTGTGAGTCAGTTGAGCGGACAAGGTTCGGGCAATCAGTCAACATCCCAGATGATTATGGCCCTGGCAGGTCGCTACCTAAAATCCAACTTGCAACAGCGTCGCCAAACTGATGGGGACGAAACAATCATGAATTTGGTGCAGCAGTTTAGCGGCACTCAAGCGGATGAAACGGCGGTAAGTGCTCTCCTGTCGGGCGACCAGCAGGAAGAGTTGGCTCAAGAAGCAGCTTCGCAAACTGGGTTGGATAAGTCGGCAATCTTGAGCATGCTTCCCGTGGCCATTCCATTGGTCATGAACCTGCTGAAAACAGGTCAGGGAAATGCTTCGAACGCGAATGGGTTAGCCAGTAATTCGGTTCTCACGTCCTTCTTGGATGCCGACGGAGACGGCGATACCGACATCAATGACATGCTGCTGATGGCAGGAAAGTACATGCAAAATCGCTAGTGCGCTATCTCCAATGCTCCTGAACTGAGAGCTTTCAGAAAAGCATGCTGTGGCAATCCACAATGGAGAGTTCTTTAAACACTTTCCCTGACGAATCAAGGTTTGGAGCTATCTCCATGCTCCAGACCTCATAGCAAATTTCTATAGATAATCTGAGATTGAATTCCAGTTTAACGTGAAGCTTTGTTCGTGAAGGATGTTTTCTCTAACTAGTTGCCATAGAAGCAGATCTATTTGGTTGTAATCGATAATTTTCTGCCTTAAGCTAGGGGATATTTGAGTTTTGCCTGAAGACTTCCCCAGCAGGTTGTGAGGATATGAAGTTGTCTTCCAATTGAAAGCCTCGGCAATCTTGTCGATCGATGCATTAAATTCTTCTACTACGCCAAGGTAATAATGCTTATCTAAAATAGATTTAATCTCGTA
Source organism: Cyanobacteria bacterium J06642_12 (assembly GCA_039817825.1). GTDB lineage: Bacteria > Cyanobacteriota > Cyanobacteriia > Thermostichales > PCC-7336 > PCC-7336. Next base: position 17,432 of record JBCBVA010000049.1, read on the forward strand.
GAAAAGAGGTAGCTTTTCGAGAGATTTTTCACATAAATAGGGTGTTAGACGCACATTGAGATGGCAGCCAAGCAAATGACGATACTGGCCGTTGAAAAAACCGCTAAACAAGTTAATGTCAGGACTGTCTTGAGGAAAGCATTGAGCGAACGTATCGTAAATATCGTCCAGAGAAAGCTCCTGCTCTCGAATGGTAGCAGTGATTTTATAGCCACCTTCTCCACTACGCTCTTCTGGAATTGACAGGAGATAGTTGTAGAGAGAAATGACTCGATCGAGTGGATGACGAATAAATGAAATAGCCTGATAGTCTGAACCCAAATAATTTAGCCAATCCTTAGGTTTGTGAGTCGCAATGCATTTGATCGTTCTGACATTTACGTCAGAAATCTTCTCTGATTGAAATGTCGACTGAATATTCTCAGTATTGCCATAGAAGTACAATCGCTCGGTGCGCGAATAGTTCTTCGTTAAAATATCGCGAAATGACGTTCCGGCATTTTTAGGAATGTGGTGAAACAGTAAGGCTTTTGAGCAGTTTAGAGTTTGATGGGATGGAAGGTGGAACTGAGGTAGGTCATCAAGAATATATTTCCTGTAAAGCGTTCTAATCACAATTGATTTTGAAGGAGATATTCAGTTGCATCACTGTAGCTTGTCGATCTTGAAGGATTCAAACGATCTCTAGTTTTCAATCCTGGCTAGACTGTTATTCCTTGCATGGCCTTGCGCTGCTCCTCCCGCAGTAGGTCGAAAATTTCTTCCTTCTGCTGCTGGAAACTCGGCATTTGCTTGACCGAGTAGGTGCGGCTTTCGGGGAGGACAATTTTCTTTTCGGTCTTCACCGTGCCGGGGGATGACGTCAGCACGTAAATGCGCTGCGACAGAAAGACAGCTTCCTCAACATCGTGGGTAATCATCAAAATGGTTGTCCCCGTCCGACGCCATACATCCAGCAAAAACTCTTGCATCACCTCTTTGGTCTGCACGTCCAGCGCCCCAAACGGCTCGTCCATCAACAAGACTTGCGGCTGGTTAGCCAAAGCTCGGGCGATCGCCACCCGCTGCTTCATCCCCCCCGACAACTGCTTGGGCATAGCAGTGGCAAATTCCGACAAGCCGACGACATCCAGATAGTAAGCAATGCGCTCTTCCCGGAAGGCCAGTGGATATCCCTTCAGCTTCAAGCCAAAGCCCACATTTGCGGCCACAGTCATCCACGGGTACAGCGTGTAAGTTTGAAATACCATGCCGCGATCGGAACCCGGCCCGTTCACCCTGGCACCATTGGCTCGTACTTCGCCTGAGGTGGGTAAGTCCAACCCCGCCACAATCCGCAGTAATGTAGATTTCCCAGACCCTGACGCCCCCACCACACAAACCAACTCTCCTTCATCCACCGTGAGGGAAATAGTATCTAGGGCGGTGAACGAACCAAACTTACGGGTAACGCGATCGACTACAACAGACATCAGCGTGCGTCCTCCGCCCAACTGCAGGTAAAGCGAAGCAATGCTCGCAACGCCAGATCGAACGACAGACCGATGACGCCAATCACAATCAAACAGGCAAACATCTGGTCGATCCCTAGAAAGCGCTGAGCCAGTGCGATCCGCTTGCCCAATCCCTGCTCTGCCGACAGTAGCTCCGCCACAATCACCAGGTTCCAAGCTGCTGCCAAGTTAATCCGGGTGGCATCAACGATCGTCGGGAACAGGGCCGGCAAAATCACTTGTGCCACCACCTGCTTGCGATTGGCTCCCAAGGTATAGGAGGTATCGATTAGGTCTTTGGAAATAAACTTCACCCCGTCCATCACCATCAGGGTGTTGAAAAAGAATGTTCCCAAGGCAATCAGGGCAATTTTGGGGGCTTCCCCCAATCCCAAATACACCAGAAACAGGGGAGTGAAGGCCGGGGCGGGCATATAGCGTAGCAGGCCGATTAGGGGCTCGAACGCCCAGCGACCGGTGGCAAATGTGCCCATAAAAATGCCCAGAGGAAGGGCAAACGCCAACCCGATCGCGTATCCCGCCAGGACTCGAAACAAGCTATAGCGGATATCTTCTGGCAGGATGCCCTTTTGCCACAGTTCAACGCCTTTTGCCCACACTTGTGCGGGCGGAGGCATCAGCACTTCCGGCTGCACGATACCCGCAGTGGCGATCGCCCACCAGATGGCCAGCGGCACCGCAATGGAGGCCACCAACAGGCCGATGGTTAGCGGTTTTGGCAGCTCCTCGCGAATGTTCCAAAAGGTAGAACGCTTCAAGGTCACCACATCATCGGGTGGGTTCCAGAGTCCCCAACGACGGAGGTGTTTGGCGTACGGATCGACCATAGGGAATGTCCTACTAGCACCAAAATTTACAGAGTCCCAGCAACAAACCATTCTGGTCGTGTGACTGGGACTCTGCGGATAGACTTACTGTTCCGCGACAGCTTCCACAAAACTGGAATCGAACAAGTTGGACAGATCGGGGGCTTCCTCAATCAATCCACTCTCCAGCAAGAAATCGTTGATTTCCTCGGCGGTAAATACCAACGAAGAGATATCGTCTCCAGGCTCGAAGGCCACCAGCCCTTCTTCCAGAGAAAGAATGGTAGTGCCCTCGCTGTAGGATTCGTAATCTTCGACAGAGGTACCGGCCCGCTCCGCCATGATAGCGATCGCCTCTTCGGGATTTTCCTCGATGTAGTCGAGCGTGTCGTACCAAGTTTGCACGATCGCTTGGACATCGTCGGGGCGGGACTCCACCAGCTCGCGACTGAGCGCGAGGTGATCGGAAATGGCTCCGGGGAAGTCGGAGGAATCGAATAGGACTTTGCTGTCTGGGCGCTCTAAAGCTTGGGTGGTGAAGGGGGCAAACACACCCACTCCGTCCAGTTGTCCGGCGGCAAAGGCAGCAGCAGCAGCACCAGTCTCTAGGGGTTTGAAATCAATGTCTGCTTGCGATAGACCCACTGTTTCTAGCCCCAGCAGCAGTAGGAAGTGATCCACTACTCCTTCCTCGGCAGCAATAGATTTTCCGGCTAAGTCCTCAATCGAACCGATGGAACCATCCACAATAATGGCATCGTTACCGGTGGAGTAATCGTTGTTCAGCACGATCACCTGATCGGAGCCACCGGAGACGGAAAAAATTGTGTCGTTCAGCGTCTGCGTATTGCCGTCCAATTGACCTACCGCCAGCGCGGTAATGGAGTCGAGATAGCCATCGAACCAGACCATTTCCACATTGACGCCATTGGCTTCGAACAGCCCCTGCTCTTCCGCCACCTTCCAGGGGAACCAGCCGGGCCAGGCGCTGTATCCAATTTGGATGGGCTCATCGGAGGGGGCTGCGGCCACTTCGGGTTCGGGCTCGGGGGTCGGGGTGGTGGTGGTAGTGGGTGGCGATCCTCCACAACCGACGATCGCCACGCTCATCGCCAACGCGCAAGCGGGAAAGAATGGGTTGAGTTTCAACATAAGAGGCGTCCTTAAGGCAAAGTGCAAGGTGTGGAGTGCAGTGCTTGGAACAATTCGACTATTCACGGTTTGTCGATGTATCGGTTGATGTGAATAGTGCGTCGCTTGCGTTCGTACACATCAAGACATGCTGACTGGAACAGCGGAATTTAAGTCACAGCAGCAATCTCATCCTGATGGGACATGTGCTGATGGGAACTGGGACGTTGGCCGGGAAGTTGGTGTTCCAACCAGCGGTACCACTCGTCTAGTCCCTCGCCGGTTTTGACCGAGATCGGGATGATGGTGGCACGAGGATTGATGGCTCGCACGTTCTCTCGAATGCGCTCGATATCCGCATCCACATAGGGGGCGAGATCGGTTTTGGAGATTAGCAAGCAGTCCGCTTCGCGAAACATGATCGGATATTTCAGGGGCTTGTCGTCCCCTTCCGTCACGCTCAGCAGCGCCACTTTGGCATGTTCTCCTACCTCAAATTCAGCGGGACACACCAAATTGCCGACATTCTCCACAAACACAATGTCAAACCGATGGGGATCGTGCTCCTCCTTCAGAATCTGCATGCCGCCAGCCACCATCTTGGAATCGAGGTGACAGGCTCGTCCGGTGGTGATGGGAATGACTGGAGCGCCGAAGCTGCGCAGCCGATCGGCATCTAGTTGGGTGGTCATGTCCCCTTCGATGACGGCGATCGCGTGGCGATCGCACAGCGCCCCCAGGGTTTTCTCCAGCAGTGCCGTTTTCCCAGCACCGGGGCTACTCATCAGGTTGAAACAGGTGATGCCCCAAGCATCAAAATGGGCTCGGTTGTGGTCTGCGCCATCCTGATTGGCTTGCAATAGATTCATTCCTTCGATATCGGCAATTTGATGCACGAGTCACCTCTGGTTTCGGGTCTTTAGTGGGTCGCTCTAGTGGGCTGTTACCGGTTGGCTGGCTGAAAGCTCTCGGCAGTCCAAACGAGATATCTTCAGCTCGCGACCGGATTTGATGTCGTCTAAGGGGGATTGGCAGGTGGGACAGCTGTAGTGGTGCTCGATCGCCGGTGAATAATCCTCCTGACAGGTGTGGCAGTGGGCCACAAACGGTACGCGCTCGATCTCCAATGTGGCGGAGCCCAGAAACGTGCCTTGCTTTTGGGCATCGAATGCAAACACCAGACTGTCCGGTTCCACACAGGTGAAGTCCCCCACCAACAGGTGTACAGTCTCCACCTCGGGGCGCTCCGGTTGAGACACCCACCAATCTTCAATGCTGTTAAACAGAGCTTTGGTCATGTCGACTTCATGCATGGTTAGCGCCCCCTCCAATCCGCTATCAGTTCCGGTTGAGCATAGTCGTGAACATAGCCGGGTTTGACTCCGTTGCGCGGCAGTTGTCCGGAGCGCACCATGTGGGCCAGGATGTCGCAAATGACGCGGGTGGCCATCAGGGAGGTGATGTCGCTGATGTCGTAGGGGGGAGACACTTCGACGATTTCAATGCCGCAAACATTCACTTTGGGGATGATGCGAGCCAGCAACCCCAACGCCTCGCGGGGGAGCAGTCCGCCTGGTTCCGGCCAGCCAGTGCCGGGGACAAATCCGGCGTCGATGCAGTCGATGTCGAAGCTGATGTAGACGCAGTCGGTACCGGCAGTCGCTTTTTCAATTGCGAACTCCGCCGCTGCATCCAAGCCCATCTCGGTAATGTCGGTCACCGTCAGGATATTCGTGGCTCGTTCCCGGCAAATTTTTACCCCCTGGCGAGGCACCTGCCAGCCGCCGATGCCCAATTGCACGAGGTTTTCAGCCGGAGCGTTATTGATATTGGTGGCGTGGAACCAGGGGCAGGTATGCATCCGTTCGTCTAGGTCGATTTCTTGAGTATCGACGTGGCGATCGAAGTGGATGATGCCGACTTTTTTATCTCCCAGATGGCGACAGACACCGCGTACAGTGGGGTAGCCGATGGAATGATCCCCACCCATAATCACCGGCAGGGCTCCACTTTCAAATACGTGGGCAACGGCTTTGGAAATTTGGTCAAATGACTTTTCGATGTTGGCCGGGATGGTGAACACATCGCCGATGTCGCACATGGTGATGGATTCCCGCAGATCCACACCCAGCTCGAAGTTGTAGGGGGTGTAGAGGGCGGAGACGCGGCGGATACCTTGGGGGCCGAAACGGGTGCCAGGGCGATAGGTGGTGCCGCAGTCGTGGGGGACACCGACTAGGGCTACGTCGTATTTGCCCACTTCCCTCACGTCTTCGACGTAGGGCGCTTTCAAAAAGGTATTAATCCCAGCGAAGTGAGGCAACTCTCCGCGAGAGAAGGTGGGAATGGTGCGATCGCGAATGCTCTCAGCAGCTTCTAGGCCAAATTCCAGCCCGTGGCGGACTTCTGCGTCCCAACCCTTCTCGGGTAATTTGGCTTCTTCTGCTAATCCCCGTTCTGCTTCGTTGGAATATCCATTCAGATCGGACATATTCAAGTTCTCTAGTGACGACGGCGACCCTATGCGACCCAGTAGGTAGGTCTGCGATTGTCTCCCGGGCTTTTATCCCGCCGTGTCACCCCTCAGCTTGCGCTGGGTGGCTACCTCTCTCGGACCAGTCAGTATTTGTGCCTACGACACGAGTACTCGGAACCCTAGAGGTCTCTGCATCATTGTGCAGACTTGGCAGAATACTAGGCAAGCGTTTCCGGAAATTCTGTATCTGAGTTTACGTTTTCAAGGTTTTATAACGAGTGGCCTTGAGCAAGTAAGGAGGAATTTCCGTAGGGCCTAACATCTCTTTTTTACATGCAGGTAGAGCGGTTTTGGCTTTATTCAACATTTGCAAAGTTTGGTGATATTTTTTGTATTTCTCAAGAATAGATTTATGGGTCTAACGGTTGAATAAAACTAAGAGGTCTGTCGAGCCAGGCATAGGAGCTCGCATTCACTCAAAGGCTTACTGCAATGATTTTGATGGGAGGTGATGCCTCCGAGAGTAAGCCTGACAAATCACTCAGATTCCTTGACTGGTGACCGTTTCCAATGACGATTTCTCCCGCACCGTTTTCCAACTCTACAGACCTAGCTAGCGTTGATTGGGCCAAGCTACAGAATGGCTCCGACATTCGAGGTGTAGCGCTGGAGGGGGTGGCGGATGAGCAGGTGAATTTGACGGGGGAGGTGGTGACTCGGTTGGGTCAAGCGTTCGCGGCTTGGCTATCGGCAACCTTGGGGAAGCCTGCTGGCGAACTGACGATATCGATGGGGCGGGATAGTCGGTTGTCGGGGCCGGAGTTGATGCGGGCTGCGATCGCCGGAATCACCCGTAGTGGCTGTGATGTGTTGGATTTTGGCATTGCTTCGACACCGGCCATGTTTATGAGCACGGTATTGGCAGATTCGGGGATTCCGAAGTGCGATGGAGCGATTATGCTGACGGCCAGTCACCTGCCGTTTAACCGCAATGGACTGAAGTTTTTTACGAAACAAGGGGGGCTGGACAAGAAGGATATTAAGGCGATTTTGCAGTTGGCTGAGGCAGGGGAGTTTAAGTCGCCTGGAGAGGTGGGGGCGATCGCCCAACACGATTTCATTTCGGTGTATGCGGCTCGCTTAGTTGATATCGTCCGCAAGGGAGTGAACCATCCCGAGCATTACGATCTCCCGCTGCAAGGTCTGAAGATTGTCATGGATGCGGGGAATGGTGCTGGGGGATTTTATTGCGATCGCGTGCTGGCTCCGCTAGGGGCGGATACGACGGGCAGTCAGTTCCTCGACCCGAATGGCACGTTTCCCAACCACGTTCCCAACCCGGAAAATGCCGAGGCGATGGCGTCGATCTGTCAGGCTGTGCTTGAGAACCAGGCGGATTTCGGGATTATTTTCGATACTGATGTCGATCGCGGGGCGGCGGTGGATGCGTCCGGGCGTCCGTTGAATCGCAACCGGTTGATTGCGTTGATGTCAGCGATTGTGTTGCGGGAACATCCCGGTTCGACGATTGTGACGGATTCGATTACGTCGGATGGGTTAGCGGAGTTTATTCAGGATAAAGGTGGTGTTCATCACCGGCTTAAGCGGGGATATAAGAACGTTATTAATGAGTCGCAGCGGTTGAATGGTGAGGGGCAGGAGTCTTGGTTGGCGATCGAGACGTCTGGGCACGGGGCGATGCGGGAGAATTATTTTTTGGATGATGGGGCGTATTTGGTAACGAAGCTGTTGGTGGAGTTGGCGAAGTCGAAGTTGGATGGAAAGTCGGTGGTGGAGGCGATTTCTACGCTGAAGGAACCGGTGGAGAGTGAAGAGATTCGCATGAAGATTGAGGCGGAGGATTTTAAGAGTTATGGGGAAGAGGTGATTGCTGGGGTGAAGGCGTTTGCGGAGGAGCAGGCGGGTTGGGAGGTGGTCCCCAATAATTACGAAGGGGTGCGGGTGGCTTGTACGTCGCCGGAGGAAGATGGCTGGTTTTTGCTCAGATTGTCCCTGCACGATCCGGTGATGCCGTTGAATATTGAGTCGAATGTTGAGGGAGGAGTGAAGGTGATTGGCAATCGGCTATTGGAGTTCTTTCAAGTTCAAAGAAAATTGAATTTATCGGCATTTAATGCGGACGGATACAAGTAAGTCAACCTAGTTAATGTTGAAATAAATTGACTCTCTATTAGTCCTGTCAGATTTATCTCTAGCATTTAGTTTGGCTAGGCAAATCAAATTTATTAGTTTGTGTGCGATTACTGTATGCTTGACCATTTTTGATTTGGAGATTGAATTCCATATTTACAGACACCAACTAATGTACAGTAGGTCGACAATACAAAAGCATAGAATTAGAACTTCTC
>JBCBVA010000050.1:0-25605 GCA_039817825.1 Cyanobacteria bacterium J06642_12
TGGCGCGATCGCACCTTCTGTTCCTGCTGGTCACGCTTATCTTTAGTCTCTTTCAGCCGCTTGGATAGCACCTCAATGCGGGCATCCAGTTGTGCGATCTCGGCAACAGCAAGCGCAGCGCCTGGAATGGGAGCAACACGCTGCCGTCACTAAACAACAAGAAAAAGAAGAGCTATGCCAACACCTGCAAGCTCAATTGGAAGAGCTGATTGCAGACAACGATCTGCCCGAGCAAGAGGTGCCCGAAGACTTAACGCTGGAAAATCTGCAAGGACGCATCAAGCGCACGGAATCGAAACTGCGGGCTCTAGAACCGGTCAACATGCTGGCCATTGATGAGTACAAGGCCACTCAACAGCGCCTGGAAGATCTGAAACAAAAACTGGAAACCCTGAACGAAGAACGTACCGAGCTACTGCTGCGCATCGAAAACTTCACCACCCTACGCACCCAGGCGTTCATGGAATCTTTCACCGCCGTAGACTCCCATTTCCGAGAAATCTTCGCCCAGCTCTCGGATGGTGATGGCCACTTACAGCTCGAAAACCCTGAAGACCCGCTCTCCGGCGGACTGACTCTAATTGCCCATCCCAAAGGCAAGCCCGTTCGTCGCCTCAACTCCATGTCTGGAGGAGAAAAGTCCCTGACGGCACTGAGCTTCATCTTCGCTCTACAGCGCTTCCGCCCCTCGTCCTTCTACGCCTTAGACGAGGTGGATGCGTTTTTGGATGGAGGCAATGTTGAAAAACTAGCTGAAATGCTGCGCAAAAATTCCGAGCAAGCGCAATTCGTCGTTGTCAGCCACCGCCGCCCTATGATCGAGCGATCGGAACGCATTATCGGCGTCACGCAAGCGCGCGGAGCTTATACCCAAGTGGTCGGAGTGAAAAACTCCGCACAACAGGAGCTGGTTGCCCATTAGAATTGCTACCAGCCCCACATCATTTCGAATGGAGCCCGATCACGCGAGTGGAATCGCAATTGAGGAGTATAACTCTACGTCTTACTCTTCTTCAGAGAAGCTGCCGCCGTTCCATACCCACAGGATGCCGTAACCCACAGCAATACCGGAGACGGTCAATGCAAACGCCAAACCTGCAATAGAGAAAATCTCGCCAGCCATTTATGTATAGGTCCTTATAAAACAGTCAATCCGTAATCAGCATATAGGGTTTTCTGCCGCTTTCTGCATCGAAAACCCTCGCTGCTATGGGGGATAAGGAGTCGGGAAGTTAAGGAAGATCCCCTTCGGCGATCGCCTCTTCGCCCGCCTGCACAATCACGGTGTTGTAGACGCTGATATCGGCGCTGTCGGGCAGCTCTAAGTCAAACGAGCCTTCAGTGCCGGACAAACTACCCAAGTCAATGGTGCGGCGATCCATATCGCCATCTTGGGTCAAACTGACGGATAACTTCGCGCCACCCACATCTGTCTGCAGGTTTTTAATGGCCAAACTAGCTCCCACACCTGCAACAAAGGCAACCGATACGTTGCCGGATGTAGTGTGACCGTTCAGTCCAGACAGGGCTCCCATCCTTTTTCTCCGTAATGTCCTGTGACCGGCTGCATCATACCCCGTCGCCCGCACCCTTTCATCCGTTTTCTCATGTCGTGATAACAGTGCTGTATTTCCTGAAGTAGTAGCTAGGAAAAATCGCCAAACTCCATCTCAGCCTGATTCCGGCACGACATCGCCTATTCCAACCGAGTTTTTCCCACCCAACTGACTCGACGATCGCATCCCACCCCATCTTCAATCGTCTCTCCAGAATGGGACCCGGTTACGACTTGAACGGTGATGAAACTCAAACCGCGATCGCCCGTGCTGCGCAAGCAGCGCTCTCCAGCACAATCCACCCTCACCACACTGCCTTCTCGAATGGGAAACACCACATCATCTACCTGATATTCCCCTTCTCCACTCACAACGATGTAAATCTCCTCGTTACGTTGGTGGGTGTGGTAGAAGAGCATGGATGTCTTGGCTGGCAAATGATTTAGGGAGACTTCGGCCCCTGTTAGTTGCAGGACTGATTTGAGAAATAACTTGCCTGGTAGTGCTGGCATGCCTTCTGGCTCGAATGCATACTGTCCTAAATCAGCAAAAGGGCCTGCATTCGTAACGGCAAAATGGTGGCCTTGCTGAACGGATGGCTTCGAAGACATGCTGTCTCTCCCGACGTATTCAACCCAGCCGTAAGCTCTGAAAATAACGCATGCATGTGCAGGATTGCTGTATTTGACTTTTGAATTGCAAGTTAAAAGTAGCAGGTGCCGACCGAGTTTGTAAAATGCAAGCAATCTCCCACGAAGGCTATGTCTGTCCAGCGCCGCTCTGATTGCCCGATCGCATGCGCCCTCGATTTACTCGGCGATCGCTGGACGCTGCTCTTAATTCGAGACATGGCGTTGGGCAAAAGTCGATTTGACGAGTTTCTGGACTCTCCTGAAGGAATTTCGAGTAACGTCCTTAGCGATCGCCTGAAGAAATTAGTGCAAATGGACTTGGCTACCAAATCTCCATACAGCAGCCATTCTCGTCGCATGACGTATCAGCTAACCGCAAAGGGGGAAAGTCTCAGACCGATTTTGAAGGCGATCGGACGTTGGGGATTACGACATATTCCTAATACTGTTGCCGAGCAGTAGCTAAAATGCCCAGTCACCATCCGAACAGAGGCCACTATTGCACTAAAAGTGACAAAAGTTCGTTGCCGAAAACTGCAGGCAACTTCAGTACGCACTGGAATCTGAACGACTGTTCGCTACAAGCTTTTGAGATAGCTCAGCAAATGAGCCATGTCGGCAGGCTCGGGCTGAAACTGGGGCATGGGCAACGTCTTTCCGCTGGTGACTTGCTCGATCAATGAAATATCCGATCGCCGCTCGCTCACCCCATGCAAACTGGGGCCAACACGCCCATCTGCCTCAGAACCGTGACAGCCGGAGCAATTGAGCGTAAACAACACCTGACCGTTGTCTGGGTTGCCCTCAAGCTTCAGCACCGCTTGAGTGTACGCGTCAGGCTGGTGCCATTGAGACACTCCCAGAAACAGTGCAGCGCCAATCATCAGCAGCAGCGCAGCAGCAAACGCAAGCGGCTTCCAAGTGCTGGGAGCCCATCTAGCAGAAATGTTGGAAGATGCGCTCGACACGTGTACTCCGCAAATGCAAGTTATCAATCCTTTACATTCTAAGCAAAGAAAGCGGCACGCAAAGTTAAGTAAACTCTGACAGTGTGTAGAATTGTGCTTGCTTAACCCACCGATCCCGCTTCGATCGGTACCCTAGCGTTCACCACAGATCGAGCCAAACTCCTTGCATAACAGGGATTCTCTGTTTCTCGGCTGCCCGTCGCAAATCTCAGAAAATGCAGTCTAGAATGACGGACAGATCCTGCAAAGCTTTAGCATCTTTTAACAATGCCTGCCGCAACATTAATCTCCAGCCACTACTGGGAATGGAGAGACTACCGCATTCACTACGTCCGTGCTGGAACTCCGACCCCCAAATGGCCTCCGCTACTGTGCGTGCACGGCTTTGGCGCATCCACCGATCACTGGCGGAAAAATATTGAGCAATTGAGCGAAACTTACGAAGTGTGGGCGCTCGACTTACTGGGATTTGGCCGCTCCCAAAAAGCCGACACTGCTTATAGCGGCGACCTGTGGCGCGACCAGCTGCATGACTTCATTCAAGAGATGATTTGTCGCCCGGCCGTGTTATTGGGGAACTCGCTCGGAGGCTATGCGTCCCTTTGCACTGCTGCTCAGCGATCGCAATCTGCTGCCGGAGTCATTCTCTTAAATAGTGCTGGCCCGTTCACCAGTACTGAGCCAGAACCACCCAAACGTCCTGTGAGAGAGGCGATCGGCAAACTCACCCGCAATGTGTTGCTGCAACCTGTGCCCAGCTACTTACTATTCCAATACGTTCGCCGCAAATCCATCATTCGCAAGACACTCGCAAAAGTCTATGTTGACCAATCAGCCATCACCGATCGCCTAATTGACGAAATTTACCGCCCGTCCTGCGATCCGGGAGCCGCTACAGTCTTCCGCTCCGTGTTCCAAACCCGCCAGGGAGCCAAGGTAGACGAGCTGCTGCAACAGCTCGATCGCCCCCTCATGCTGCTGTGGGGAGAAGGGGACCCTTGGATGAATGCTAGGGCGCGATCGGCGCAATTCCGCCAGTACTATTCCCAGCTCACCGAACACTTCCTCAACGCCGGTCACTGCCCCCACGACGAAGTGCCAGAGCAAGTCAATGCACTCGTGGATGGCTGGGTGCAAGAGTTCTGCGTGCCCGTTGCTTGCTAGCGATCGCAGCCCGTCCATATCGATAACTGTCATCAATCCTCATCCCCAGCCCTGCTCCCGTCATGGCAACAGGAGTAAGAGATGTTTAGCCTCTACTGTCTCTGCAGTGGAGTAACCACTCCTGGACCTGTCAAAACGGCGTTTGGTTAGCTGCACTGAACGCGATCGCGGCAACGATAAGGTACTGTACCGAACGTTCGGTATACAAATGGATTAGATATGCTCAGAGGGGACAATGTCTATCCCAAATAGTTCTTAAGCAATTGCAAGGTATCTCCAACCGGCCCGGAGAGCGCGGATAGGATTGAGCTGCACTGACCACCGGGGCAATCCACAGACAGTTAGCATGCGTTCTGCACGTTAGGTCTGGCGTCGCTCTGGTGGTATGTGTTCTTCCCCCTGGCGAACCACCGTTTTCCATAGGTTGATGGTGGGCATCTCAGTTGAGATATCCCGGCGCACACGTGCATGGGGTCGGCGGTAAGAGAGAACGTTTAACTTTGCAGAGGTGAGACATGGGCCAAATCCCCATTTCGCTGATCACCCTAGTCTTGGGTGTTGCTGTCACCCTGACTAGCATTTGGATTGGCCAACATAACGGTCTCCTGCCAGAGCAGGCATCCATCCAGGCTCCACTGGTGGATAACTTTTTTAACACCATGATCGGCATTGCCTTTGCACTGTTTGTGTTCGTACAAGGGGCGATTATCCTGTTCGCCATCCAGTACCGCCAACGCAAAGGTGATGAAACCGACGGCGTCCCGATTGAAGGCAACGTTCCACTTGAAGCCTTTTGGACTCTCATTCCATCGCTGATTGTGATGGGCTTGGGAATTTACAGCGTGGATGTATTTGCACAAATGGGTGGCTTTGCCCCTGCCCAGGAGATGTCAGCCGTCGAGGTCGCTAACCCGTCTGATTACGATCTAGAGCTAGCGGCAAATTCTGAGGCCGGTGACCCCGAGTCCCTGCTGGAGAATAAACTGCCCACCTTCGGATACGGTGCTACTAAAACCGCCGACTTAACAGTTGATGTCACTGGTCTGCAGTATGCGTGGCTATTCAACTACCCCAAGTACGACATCCTGGCCGGGGAGTTACATGTACCGGTCAATCAAGCGGTACAGCTCAACATCCAAGCTCAAGACGTCATCCACTCGTTCTGGGTGCCTCAGTTCCGCCTCAAGCAAGACGCCATCCCCGGACAACCCACCCAGCTCAATTTCACGGCCAACCGACCTGGCACCTATCCCGTTGTGTGCGCCGAGTTGTGCGGTGCCTATCACGGCGGTATGCGAACGCAGGTGGTGGTTGAATCCGATGAAGAATTTGCTGCTTGGGTGGAGGAAAACCAGGTGGTTGCTCAAAACCAGCAAGATAACGCCCTCGCGTTTCAGCCCCAGTCAGGTTCGGGATTTGCCGACGAGCACTTGCATCACATGGGCCTGACCTCCTCCGATATACAAGGCTCCTCCGAAATGCAGGACATGGCGTTCTAGTTGGAGCATGACAGTACTAGCTCCTATCGATGGCAACACTGGCAACACTTGCAGAATCGCCCCTCGACAGTTTGGTCGGCGGCCTTGCCGCCCGCCAGTATTCCTTCAGATCGCGACTTAATTAACCGTTTTTACTCCATTCGGTTTCCATAACGCATTTCTTGTAAACGCATCTTTCGCAAACGGGTGCAGTTTGTAATTCAGAGTATTTGACCGCATGGCACAAGCATCTATCCCCGTGGGGCAGGCCCCGCAAGTCCCTTCACCTGCCCCCCATCCTCAGAAATGGAAGTGGTACGACTACTTCTCCTTCAACATTGACCACAAAGTCATCGGTATCCAGTACATCGTTACTGGCTTTGTGTTTTACCTGATCGGCGGCCTGATGGCGATGGCCATGAGAGCGGAACTGTATACCGCCGACTCCGACCTGCTCGATCCCAATCTCTACAACGCGTTGCTGACCAACCACGGCACCATCATGATTTTCATGTGGATTGTGCCGGCATCCATCGGTGGGTTTGGGAATTACTTGATTCCGTTGATGATTGGGGCCAGAGATATGGCCTTTCCCAAACTGAATGCTCTAGCATTTTGGCTGGTGCCTCCATCGGGAGCACTACTGCTAGGGAGTTTCTTCTTCGGCGGTGCACAGTCTGGCTGGACCTCCTATCCTCCCCTCAGTTTGATTACCGCTAATACCGCTCAGTCCATGTGGATTCTCAGCATTGTATTGGCAGGGACGTCCTCCATTCTGGGTGCGGTGAACTTCATCGTGACGTTGTTCAAACTGCGGGTGCCCAGCATGAGCTGGGATAAGCTGCCGCTGTTTTGCTGGGCAATTTTGGCGACATCAATCCTGGCTCTGGCCTCTACCCCCGTACTGGCGATCGGTCTTACCCTGCTGCTGTTCGATATCAACTTCGGGACATCGTTTTTCAAGCCAGATGCGGGTGGCAACGTGGTCATGTACCAGCACCTATTTTGGTTCTATTCCCACCCTGCGGTTTACCTGATGATTCTGCCGATTTTCGGCATCATGTCGGAGGTGATTCCCCCCCACGCCCGCAAGCCAATTTTTGGCTACAAGGCGATCGCCTATTCCAGTTTGGCCATCTGTGCCGTCGGTCTCTTTGTCTGGGTTCACCACATGTTTACCAGTGGTACCCCTCCCTGGATGCGCATCTTCTTCACCATTTCCACTTTGATCGTGTCGGTACCGACGGGCGTCAAAATCTTTAGCTGGGTAGCCACATTGTGGGGGGGCAAGATTCGCTGGAATAGCCCCATGCTGTTTGCCCTCGGTCTACTCTCGATGTTTGTGATTGGCGGTTTGAGCGGTGTGACGCTGGGGACCGCACCGGTTGACATCCACGTCCACGATACTTACTACGTGGTGGCCCACTTCCATTACGTGCTGTTCGGTGGCTCTGTGTTCGGTCTCTATGCCGGTCTCTATCACTGGTTTCCCAAGATGACCGGTCGCATGTACAACGAAAATTGGGGCCGGGTTCACTTTGTCCTCACCCTGATCGGTACCAATCTGACGTTCTTACCGATGCACTATCTCGGTCTACACGGTATGCCTCGCCGCGTTGCTATGTACGATCCCCAATTTGAATCGTTGAATCACTTGTGTACCTTTGGCTCTATCCTATTGGGCTTCTCGGTGTTCCCCTTCCTGATCAACATGGTGTGGAGCTGGCTGTACGGCCCCAAAGCCCCCGGGAACCCATGGCGGGCGTTGTCGCTAGAATGGACGACCACTTCTCCGCCCATCATCGAGAACTGGGAAGAGCTACCGGCTGTGGAGTACGGCCCGTACGACTACGGCAGTGGTATTGAGGCTCCAGAATTTGGTCATCTCGAACCCGAGCCCACAGCGTAAGCTGCCGCGATATCCCCCGAGTGAGGTTAACTGGCCTCACTCGCTTGTTCTCTCAGTCAGACTTGCCCACCTTACCGATTGATGCGTTATGCAAGGCTCTACTGTTGATTCGTCCCAGACTACGCTTAGTGCAGAACTAGTGGATGGCGCTGCCGGTCATCATGACGAACATCCCGACTATCGCGTTCTAGGGCTGATGACATTCCTGGCCTCCGAATCACTGATGTTTGGTGGGCTGTTTGCCACTTACTTAATGTTCATGGTGACCAAATCTTCTTGGCCTCCGGAAGGTACGGAAGTGGAGTTATTGTTGCCCACTATCAACACCATCATTCTGGTATCCAGTAGTTTTGTGATTCATTTCGGCACGAAGGCCATCAAGGAGAATGACGAGGGTGGACTGAAGAAATGGTTTTGGGTGACGGCGGCGATGGGTGCTGTGTTCCTGGGGGGGCAGGTTTACGAATACGCCACCTTGGGGTACGGACTCACAACAAATTTGTTTGCTAACTGCTTTTACTTGATGACTGGGTTTCACGGATTGCACGTGTTTGTCGGTATCCTGCTGATCTTGGGGGTAATTTGGCGGGCTCGTCGCCAAGGGCATTACTCGGAAACAGCCCATGTTGGTGTGGAGATGGCCGAGATCTATTGGCACTTTGTGGACATCATTTGGATTATCTTGTTTGCCTTAATTTACATATTGACAACGATCTAATGGCTAGGCCTAACAATCGGAGTCGGTCTAATGGTTAGGTCTAACGATCGGGCTCATGGCTAGCCCCAATAACTAAGAAGTATGGCCTACTGAGTTTTCGGCGTTAGGGTTGACTTCTCCGCTCGGCGATTTTCATCATTCATCAATTTGGATGAGCACATGACAGTTAGAGGTAGGTATACCTGCTACTGTCATGTGCTTATTTTTACTTGTTACATTTTTTAATACTTGTAACCGAGACCTACATATAGCGTCATCGATTGCCGAAAAGATAAAGCAAACCTTAACAGCGATCGTATTTAGCATCGGAATGAAATTTGACACTACGACAAGGTGTCATCTGCTGATACCACGCGGTAGATCCTTCGCTAAACTGACTTTGGTTAGAAACTGCTTAGCTGTTTGTGAGTACTCATTCAGAGTATGGGTACCGATCTAGAGTTCCGAAGCTAAGATGTGGCTAACTCACTAATCCTTACAGTCAGAACCCATGACACAGTCGAGTTTCTCCGCCTGCGCACCCTGCATAGTTGGCTCTGGGATTATTGTTAATCGGGCCAACATTCATCGTCTGTTGTGTGACTTGGGCCAGGTGCGATATTTCGACATTGTGGATGGCTCGGTAGTTACGGATGGCACCGGTTACATCATGGAGGTGTTTTCAGACCCTCAATGCGCCACGGTAGCTATCGGCCGCACCCTCTACGTTAATGTGTGTAGCTTTGACTACTTGCAGTTACACACCGACCTCGAACAGCAGGTGACGTTCGACTTGGTTCAGGACAACCGCACTCTGAGGCTGATGCCGATCTCAACATCAATGGATTCCGATCGTCTCAGCTCGCAGGATGCTCATGCGCTAGAAGCAGCAGTCGCCGAAGTTTTGGCCGCTAGCTTTGACGCCCACGCCGATAATTGCAACGACTGGGTGGAATCGGATAAGCAGGATAGAAGTAGCGAGGGACGATTGTAAGTCCCTTTTGTTTTGTCTACATTGGCGTGTTGCCAACCGAGTGGATCGTCCGAGCGGCGCGTGAGGATTTTACTATTGAAAGTCTCTGACAGTACTTTTAAGACGCTTAGAGCGCCCCAGATTTGAGAGAACTAGTGGCACGGTCTATCTGCTGCTGTTTGTACGATAGTTTCGTTTACCCGGTATATGGCTGGCTTCGGTGAGATACAGATTCACTCTCCTTGCATGACAAGGGGGTCAGCCAGGAAATAGCCTCACGCTACGTTGAATCAGGCATACCGTGGGGCGATCGCTCGTGACGGATCGTAACTTAAGAGTTCGCGACTGGCACTGCTGTCTGGAAGCGGTGATGAACTGCTGGTTTCCGTGTCGGGGCTATCCCAGTGTTGAAGGTTCTTGCTCTCTTCTTCCATATTTGGAGAAGAACTGGGGATGAGGGCGATTGAACTCAGGTGGTCGCAATTCCCCTGCAGGGTAAAGGCGAGCTGATATAGTCTAAAGCTGGACTGTGTAGGGAGCTGGCATGAGTCAGACAGAATACGACTTAATCATTATTGGCGCTGGAGTGGGCGGTCACGCGGCGGCCCTACACGCGGTGGGATGTGGCTTAAAAACGGCGATTGTGGAATCGGCGGAAATGGGTGGCACCTGTATTAATCGCGGTTGCATTCCGTCCAAAGCGCTGCTGTCTGCTGCCGGTCGCTTGCGCGAAATTCAAGAAGCCAGCCATCTCGGTATTTCGGTGGGCGAAGTCTCCTTCGATCGCGCTGCTATCGCCGAGCACGCCAACACCGTCGTTAGCAAAATTCGCAGCGACATGACCAAGTCGTTGCAGAAAGCCAAAGTCGACATTATTGAAGGTTTCGGCAAGCTGACCACCGCCACACAGGTTGACGTAACTGCTGCAGATGGCTCCGTCAGCACCTATCAGGCAAAAGACGTCATTATTGCTACTGGCTCCACCCCCTTCGTCCCTCCCGGCATCGATATTGACGGCACGACTGTCTTTACTAGTGACCATTCCGTTCGTCTGGAATCGCTGCCCGAAACCCTGGCCATTGTCGGCAGTGGTTACATTGGTCTGGAGTTTTCGGATGTCTACACCGCTTTGGGTTGCAAAGTGGTGATGTTGGAGGCCATGGACAAGCTGATGCCCGCCTTCGATCCCGACATTGCCCGCTTGGCCCAAAAGCTGCTGATTAAAGGGCGAGAGATCGACACCCACGTGGGCGTGTTTGCCCAGAAGGTCACCCCCGGTAGCCCCGTCAAAATCGAGCTATCCAGCGGCGAAGCATTAGAGGTGGATGCCTGCTTGGTGGCCACAGGACGGGTGCCTGTCACCCGCGAGCTGGGTCTGGATGCTCTCGGCATCGACATCGGACGGCGTGGTTTTGTCTCCGTTAACGATCGCATGGAAACCGAGCTGCCTCATCTGTGGGCGATCGGCGATGCTACCGGCAAAATGATGCTGGCCCACGCTGCGTCCGCTCAAGGGATTGCCGTGGTCAATACTATCTGCGGCAAAGAATCTAATGTGGACTATCGCAGCGTTCCTGCTGCAGTCTTCACCCATCCCGAAATGGGATTTGTGGGGCTAACGGAGCCTCAGGCCAAAGACGAAGGCTATAAAGTGGGAACGGTGCGGACCTACTTTGGCGGTAATTCTAAGGCGATCGCCTCTGGCGACACCGATGGCATCGTCAAACTGGTGTACGACAAAGAATCTGGTGAATTGTTGGGAACCCATATCTTTGGCCCCCATGCTGCCGACCTGATTCACGAAGCCTCTCAGGCGGTTGCGAAGCGTGCCACCGTGCAGGAACTCGCCACGATGGTACACACTCACCCGACGCTGGCAGAAACTCTGGAAGAGGCGTATCACCGCGCAGCGAAAGCCGTGAAGTAAGACTGTGCTTACTCTCTAGACAAGCTACAAAGGCTGCCCTATGGGCAGCCTCTCGTTAATTATGCGATTGGATTGAATGAGGCAGCGCCGCACTACACTGCCGCCAGTCGATCGCTCAAAATCTGCTTGGCAATCTCCAAATCCCAGGGAGTCGTTAGTTTGACATTGGTCTCTTCTCCCATCACCAATTCCACCGTCAGCCCGACGTTCTCGAACAGCGACGCATCATCCGTAACGGCCCAATCTTCGGTCACGGCTTGCCGGTGGGCGGCCAGTAACGGGTCTAACTTAAAGCACTGTGGCGTTTGGGCGGCCCAGAGCTGACTGCGATCGGGAGTATCAACGATCTCCTGTCCTGCCAGTAGTGAGGAGCGGGCCGACGACGGCTTAACTCGCTTGATTGTGTCTTTGACGGGAATGGCTGCAATTGCCCCATCGGCTAAGTCTAGGGCTGATGCGCAGCGATCGAATAATTCTGGAGATGCCAAACACCGGGCTCCGTCGTGGATAGACACTAGTGTGGCTGTGCCCAGTTCCTCCAGCCGCTGCAACCCCAAAAATACCGACTCCTGCCGCGTACTTCCCCCTTGAATCAGCTCTACGGGAATCGCTAGATTCTCCGCCTGCACGATCTGCTCGAACCGAGGAAAGTCGTGGGGTTGGCCAACAATACCAATCCACTCGGTCGATGATGCTGCCGCAGCTGCTCGCAACGTCCAAGCCAAAATTTCGCGCCCCAGAACGGGTAACAGCAGCTTGTTGCGATCGGCCCCCATACGGCGACCGCTTCCTGCAGCCGGAATCAGCACATGCATTGGTTGGCCTCGCAAATACTCAGTTGGCAACTACTCGTCTCGCAACGATCGGCAACGCTGCACAACCAGCGACGATCGTTGGAGCCATCAGTCATCGTACGGGATTGCGAGATCGCTTGCGTGGCTAGCGTGTCCAGTGATTTGTCAGGCTGACGATCGCGAATGTCAGCCCTCAGCCAATGCACGGCAGTTAGTCTCGAGCGATCGTTAACTCACCATTATCTAGTTTCTTCTCGTTGCATGCTGGCAGGCTCTTCGAGCCTCGTTTGGGCACTATATTGCGGTGGCCACACCACTGCGGGCATTTCAGCTATGCTCACCCCTGTCTTTGCTTGGAATGCTTGGTTCTAACTGAAATGCAAAACGCTATCAGTTCCTGCAGGAAAACAAGTTGCTACCCTTAAAATCTGACCGCCTAGTCTGCCCACCTACGAGATCGGTCTGTTCGTAACCAACTGCTACCCTAAAAGAGATGTCAGGCAGTCAATTAACGTTATGACGGGCCTGTACTTGACTCGGTTTTTGGCAGCAAGCGACAGTGCCCAGTTAAACTAAGCTTAAACTTTTCTTTCACAACCAGCGTTTCGTTCTTTTTCCAGCTAGCTACCCTCAGCAAGGATCGACACCGACATGGGAACCGGAAACACCGCCCCCGAACTCGACACTTCGAGTCAGGACATCCTGATGGCAGCCGACAAACCGGAAGAAGCCTGTGGCGTGTTTGGCATCCTTGCCCCGGAAGAAGAAGTGGCCAAACTGTCGTACTTCGGTCTGTTTGCGCTGCAGCACCGCGGTCAAGAGTCTGCCGGGATCGCTACGTTTGATGGGGACGAGGTGCACGTCCAGAAAGATATGGGCCTGGTGTCGCAAGTATTCGACAACGAGCGACTGGCGGATATGGCCGGTACCCACGCCATTGGCCACACTCGCTATTCCACCACGGGCTCTAGCCACGTCAACAATGCCCAGCCAGTGGTTGTGCCCACTCGATTGGGAACTGTGGCGATCGCCCATAACGGCAATCTGGTGAACGCTGCCGAAATGCGCCAAACGCTGGTCGATGCCGGTCGAACCCTGATTAGCAGCACCGACTCCGAGGGAATTGCCCACGCGATCGCCGAAGAAATCGATGCCGGTGCCGATTGGGAAGATGGCATCATTGCCGCACTGAAGCACTGTCAGGGTGCCTTCAGCTTGGCGATCGGGACTCCTCATGCCTTGATTGGCACGCGCGACCCTAATGGAATTCGACCGCTGGTGATTGGCATGTTGCCCTCCAGCCACCCAGAAATGACTGGCGATCGCACCGATCCCCGCTACGTGCTGGCCTCAGAAACCTGCGCTCTAGACATCATTGGTGCCGAGTACATTCGCTCGGTCGAGCCTGGAGAGCTGGTGATTATTACCGAGCAGGGGCTGACCTCTCGGCGCTGGGCAGAAGCCGCTCCTAAGCTGTGCGTGTTCGAAATGATTTATTTCGCCCGCCCCGATAGCAACGTTCACGATGAGAGCCTATATGCCTACCGAACGCGGCTGGGGGAAGTGCTGGCGGAGGAATCTCCGGTGGAGGTGGACTGCGTGGTGGCCGTGCCTGACTCTGGACGCCCAGCAGCGATCGGCTTCGCCAACACCCTTCATATTCCCTACATGGATGGTTTGATCAAAAATCACTACGTCGGCCGCACGTTTATCCAGCCCACCCAAGCGATGCGAGAGCGGGGCATTCGCATGAAGCTGAATCCACTGCGGGACGTGCTACAGGGGAAGCGGATTGCTTTAGTGGACGACTCAATCGTGCGGGGCACCACTAGCCGCAAGATCGTGCAGGCATTGCGGGATGCTGGCGCGCTGGAAGTTCACATGCGCATCTCCAGCCCCCCCGTGACTCACCCTTGCTTTTACGGCATCGATACCGACAACCAAGACCACTTAATTGCAGCGCAAAAATCAGTCAACGAAATTGAAGCCCATATCGGTGTAGACTCCCTCGCCTACCTCAGTTGGGAAGGAATGTTGCGGGCTACCGGACGCAATCCCGAGCATTTCTGCTCTGCCTGCTTCACAGGCGACTATCCCATTTCGATTCCCGATCCCCTCAAGCGCACCAAGCTGATGTTGGAAGCAACCGCGCTGTAGTTCGACAGATTATCCGGCGATTCTGGCCGTTCTCTCAGCGCATCCTCATCCGTTTCCAAGCTTCACTCGATGAGATGGGCTTAATGATTGATTAAGACTTTGACGCCCAAGGGATTGCACCCGCTGGGGTTCTCATGCAAATTCGCTTGCCCCAGTCCAACTCCCAGTCCCATACGCAAACCTGTTCGGCGATCGCCCGCACAACCCTGGCCATCGTGCCCGTCCGCAACGAATCTGCGACGATCGCGGACGTGGTGCGATCGCTTCTTCAGCAAGGGATTCAACAGGTGCGCGTTGTCGATAACGGCAGTACTGACGATAGTGCGGAGCGAGCCAAAGCTGCCGGGGCCGAGGTGGTGGCAGAACCAATTCCCGGATACGGGCAAGCGTGCTGGCGCGGATTGCAGGACATTGAGCCCCATATCGAGTGGATTGTATTCTGCGACGGCGATGGTAGCGATGATTTGGGACAGCTGGGCGACTTTTTCGAGGCTGGCCAAACGGCTGATTTTGTTCTGGGCGATCGTTCTGCAACGGCAGCCGGTCGCAGAAACCTGACGGCTCCTCAGACATTTGGCAATTGGCTGGCGACCACACTCATTCACCTGGGATGGGGATATCGCTATCGAGATTTAGGGCCGTTACGCCTGGTTCGCCGCGCGGCGCTGGATCGGATCGGGATGCACGATCGCGGCTTTGGCTGGACGTTGGAGATGCAGGTGCGGGCGATCGAAGAGAAGATTGGCATTTGCGAGTTGCCGGTGACTTATCGACCTCGTCAGGGGGGGCAGTCCAAGATTTCGGGCTCGTTGGTGGGCAGCTATCGAGCGGGTAAAGCGATTTTGGGTAGCTTGGCGGTGCTGTACTGGCGACGGTTGTGGGCGGTGCGCAGGGACGTGCACAACCTGGAATTAGAGACATCTGCTGGGTCGGTATGCAAGCCACCGGCCCCAGCTGTTTCTGCTGTCTGGGAACCGTGGTTGAGCGGATTGCTCGTGCTGCTGGGGGCGATCGCGATGGCTCCCCACGGAGATTTTGCCGCCCAGGGGGTGCAGCCCTGGTTCTGGCTCGGGGCGGCGTTGATGGGGGTTGGGTTTGCTCTGACGTGGCGATCGCTGGCGATTCCAGTGTGGCTGCTATGGGGGGTAGCGATCGCGGCCCGTGGCACCTTGCTGGCTATGCATCCGGGGGACGATATCTGGCGGTATCTGTGGGAGGGATGGCTGCAGTTGAATGGCATTAGTCCCTACGACTTTGCTCCCAACGCCGCCGAGCTAGAGGCGCTGCGTACTACCTGGTGGGGTTCTATTAACCATCCCGATGTCTCGGCAATTTATCCACCCGTGACCCAACTGGGCTTTCGGCTACTGGCTTGGATACAGCCCTCTGTGCTGCTGTTCAAGTTGGGATTTGTCGCGGCGGATTTGGCTGTCTGTGGATTGCTGGTGCGCTGGTTTGGAGCCAGTCGAGCTGCTGTCTACGCCTGGAATCCGTTGGTGCTCTATAGCTTTGCGGGAGGGGGGCATTACGACAGTTGGTTTGTGCTGCCGGTGGTGATGGCCTGGGGGATGGCCGATCGCGGTCGTGGAGCTGTGCGCTGGTTGGGGGCATCCCTGTGTTTGGGATTTAGCATTGCGGTCAAGTGGGTGTCGTTGCCTCTGTTGGGGTTTGTGGGTTGGCGTGCATGGCGCGAGCGCAATATCGGGTTTGCTCTGCTGACGGTTGGGGTGGGATTGTTGCCGATGGCGATCGCCGCCCTGCCGTTTTGCGCTGATGGTACCTGCCCCCTCATTCCCGTTAGCTCGACGTTTGTGTCCCACGGGCGCAGTGCTGAGTTATTCCCTTACATTGCTGGTTGGCTGTGGCCCATTACCCGTGAATCCAACTGGATTTACGGTCTGCCTTTGGCGCTGGCAACTCTGGTGTTGATTGTCACATCTCGGCATTTTGTGGCGTTCGCCGAGCGCTTCTTTCTAACCCTATTGATACTCACCCCCATCGTGCATGCCTGGTACTTTGCATGGTTGGTGCCGTTTGCCGCCGTCACCCGTCATTGGGGGATTCGCTTGGTGAGTCTTTCGGCCTTTGTCTACTTTGTGCTGCCCCACCGGCAATTTATGGGGAACTACGACTGGTTACTGTCTGGCCCCGAGCGTGTTCTCTTGTGGTTGCCATTCGTCTTGGGAATGGCGTACACCGTAGGGCGACGATGGTATGACCGCAGGACACCGCCACCCACAGCACAGACCCTCAGCAAACCCTAGAGCCATTCTAAAGTTCTTTTAAGATTGACAGGGTTTCATAAATCTGTACCGCTATAGTAGCCACGCCTCATGTCACAGCTAACGAACCACCTGCGCTCGCTCCGAACTTTGTCTGTTGCTTTGATGGCGCCGATTGTATTAGCCAGTTGTGGTGCGACCGTGGGCAATACATCCGAACCGCTGGCCCAGGTGGAGGTTATGCCCGGCACGATCCGCACGGAACTGTATGCAGAACTTTTAGAAACGTACGTGGATGACGAAGGTCTGGTGGATTACGAAGGCTTGCAGGCCAATCGCGGCCCCCTGGATGCGTACATTGCGGACTTGGCAGCACTCGATGACGCCACCTACAACTCGTGGACGGACGAGGAGCAGATTGCCTATTGGATGAATGCTTACAACGCCATTACCTTGATGTCGATCGTCGATCAAGATCCAATCCGTCCCAGCATTAAAGATATTCGTGGTGTGTGGCGGGTTCGCCGTCACGAGATTTACGGCGGAGCCAAAACACTCAACGGCATCGAGCACGATGTCTTGCGCGTAGACTACGATGAACCCCGCCTTCACGCTGCCATCGTTTGTGCTGCTATCAGTTGCCCGCTGTTGCGGACCGAGCCGTTTGTGGGCGAGCGTTTGGATGAGCAACTAGACGAGCAGGTACTGGGTTGGTTGGCCAAAGAAGATGGTTTGCTGATCGATCGCGAAGAAAATGTCGTCTATCTGTCTAAAATCTTCGACTGGTTTACCGGTGACTGGGAACCCAGTTTTGGCGTAGAGACGGGTTTCACCGGCAATGACGAACAGCGGGCCGTGCTTAACTTTATCAGCCAATACGTTGATGAAAGCGATCGCGAGTATTTGGAGGCCGGTGAGTACGATGTCAAGTACTTTAACTACGACTGGAGCTTGAATGTGCAGTCGTAGGGAGGGGCATTGGTCATTAGTCACTGGTCATTGGTCATTAGTCATTGGTTTCTGTTCTCTAGGAAGGACAAAGGACGAAGGACCAATGACCAAATTACTGACTACCTGAAAGAGTCCTGCCCGATATTGAGTAAGCTCGGAAGCGGTAGCTCTTTCGGGAGAATGGCTTGTGGCTGGGCTGAATAACTCGATTGTCTTTGTCACGGGAGCTAGTAGCGGTATTGGGGCTTCTTGTGCGCGGGAGTTTGCGCAGGCAGGAGCAAAGCTACTGTTAGCAGCTCGACAGTTCGAGAAGCTGGAGGTGCTGGCAACAAAGCTAGAAGCTGAATTTGGCACTCTGACCCATGTCCTACCGTTGGATGTATGCGATCGCGTGGCGGTCGAATCTGCACTGTCCTCGCTTCCTGCTGAGTGGTCTGCGATCGACGTGCTGGTTAACAATGCCGGTCTCAGTCGCGGTCTCGACAAGCTGCAGGAGGCCGAGTTTCAAGATTGGGAAGAGATGATCGACACCAATATCAAGGGGTTGCTGTACGTGACTCGCTTGGTGGTGCCGGGGATGCTGGAACGCAATGGTGGCCATGTCATCAATATTGGCTCGACTGCCGGTCACGAAGCCTATCCCGGTGGCAGCGTTTATTGCGCGACGAAGTTTGCGGTCAAAGCCATCACCCAAGCGCTTAAGAAGGACCTGCACGGCAGTGCGATTCGGGTGTCATCGGTCGATCCGGGGTTGGTAGAGACCAATTTCAGCAACATTCGCTTTCATGGCGATACCGATCGCGCTGCCAGCACCTACGAAAACATGACTCCCCTGACCCCGGACGATGTGGCCGAAATTGTCGTGTTTTGCGCCAGCCGCCCCGCCCACGTCAATATTGCCGATGTGATTGTCATGCCTACTGACCAGTCCGCTGCCACTATGGTCTATCGCCACAGCTAGTCACAGCGCTCTCCCCATTACACACTCTCCAAGCATAAGAATTCGCTGAGAGGGACAGCCTGAGCGGGAAAGGTGGCTTAGGCTTGCAAGCAAGTCACGCCCCATTTGAAGTGTTCGAGGAGTTTGCTATGTTACGCCGTTCTGTTGCCGCAATCGCCGGTCTAGCACTGGCAAGTGGTGTCGGTGGTTCGCTGACTGTCGCGATCGCTCAACCGGAAGCCGTCGAATTTGAAACCCAAGCCATTACCGACAACATCCAAGTCTTGATGGGCGGTGGCGGCAATGTGGGGGTCTTTAGTGGAGATGACGGTGTCTTTCTGATTGACGATAGTTTGGCACCTGCTACAGACCAATTGCTGGCGGCAGTTGCAGAGATTAGCGACAGCCCCATCGAATACGTCATCAGCACCCATTGGCACTTCGATCACACTGGAGGTAATGAAGCACTAGGGGAAACCGGCACCCTGATTGTGGCTCACGACAATGTGCGGGAACGTATGAGCGTAGATGTCTTTATTGAGAGCATCAACCAAGAATTTCCCGCCTCGCCTGACGTTGCCCTGCCCGTGATTACCTTCAACGACGCCGTTACGTTTCACCTCAACGGCGAATCCGTGAATGTCTTTCATGTCGAGGGGCGCACACGGATGGAGATGCGATTGTCCACTTCCCAGACTCCAACGTCATCCACATGGGAGATACCTACTTCAACGGGTTTTACCCCTTCATCGACCTCGAAAGTGGCGGTTCTCTGGATGGCGTTATTGCGACAGCCGATCAGCTAGTGGCACTGGCCGACAGCGACACCACCATCATTCCCGGCCACGGCCCACTCTCGAATGTGGCTCAGCTAGAGATTTATCGAGACATGTTGGTTGACGTGCGTGATCGCACGTCAGACGCGATCGCCGATGGTATGACTCTAGACGAATTCTTGGCCTCCGACCCCACAGCGGATTTGGATGACGCCTGGGGCGGTGGTTTCATGAACCCGGAGAGCTTTCAAACGATTGTGTACACCGATTTAGCGAACTAAATCTGGTTAGGACTGGGGAGACAGGGGCTGTACCCGAAATGCCTGCGGCGGGAGTCCGTCCTGCCAGTGCGACCACATGGTTTCGTAGGCCGATTCGATGTGGCGGCGGAAGCGATCGCAATCAAATAAGGGTGATGTCTGGCGCTGATGCTCTAACTGAGCACACACCGCCCGCATGGCCTCCGGTTGTGTAGCCAATTGGTAGGCGATCGCCTCGTAATCCGCCCAAGAATTGGTCACCAGTTCCGGCAACTCCACCGCATGCAGCAAGCTGCCTGCCACCCGCGAAGCAAAACTCCTGCCCATCAACGTCACGACAGGCAATCCCACTCGTAAGGCATCGCTAGTGGTGGTGTGGGCACCGTAGGGCCACGAATCGAGAAAGAGATCGGCCAACGGTTGGCGAGCCAAATGCTCGGGAGAGGGTAAGCGAGGGGCAAAGACCAAGCGGCCTGGATTGACATCGCGGTGGCTGGCTTCTTGGCGTAGATTGCTGACCATCCACGCGTTACTCTCCAGCAGCCACAGGACCGAATCCGGCACCCGCTGCAACAGCCGCATCCACACGTCAAAGCAGTTTGGATCGAGTTTGTAGGCATTATTGAAACTGCAGAACACGAACCCTCGTTCGGGTAAGCCGCAATCCTGCCGGGACGGACTGCGAGCGGCGATCTCCCGTTGACTATCGTTGACTTGATAGCAATCGGGTAAGTGGACGAGTTGTTCGCTGAAATAGGGCTGCTGGTCGCCAGGAACAACCCACGGATCGACCACGATGTAGTCAATGAAATCGGTGCCCATTGTGCCGGGGTAACCCAAATAATTCACCTGTATGGGAGCGGGGCGATAGGCCAAGATCGGGGTGCGTTCGCACTTGGTATATCCCTTCAGATCGATCGCAATATCGACCTCTAGCTCTCGAATGAACTCAGCGGCTTGTCGATCCGACATCGTGCTGGCATCGATAAACCGATCGAAGCCTCGCTCCAATCGCTGGCGCATGGGGCTGCAATCTGCGGGGCCGTAGGAGATGGCCACGATCTCGAACCGATCGCGATCG
This sequence comes from Cyanobacteria bacterium J06642_12, assembly GCA_039817825.1. Classification (GTDB taxonomy): domain Bacteria; phylum Cyanobacteriota; class Cyanobacteriia; order Thermostichales; family PCC-7336; genus PCC-7336. The sequence continues at coordinate 20,486 of JBCBVA010000050.1, forward strand.
TGCCGTTCGAATAATTCCGCCATCAAGTAGGCCGTGGCATGTTCGTGAAAATCAGCCGATAGATAGGCCAGCCGAATTTTGCCATGTTGGTATCGCTCCCCTTGCCACAATTGCGGATAGTCGCCTCTAAACCGGTGGCGGACGTACTGTTGGGTGGCTTGCCAATGAATGCTCGGGTCGTCAGTCATCCCCAGGAGATACCAAACCCCTCCATTTGTCGGAGCCGTTGTTGACGTTGCGATCGCGGCCTGTTGCATTGGCTCTAACCCTTGCCAATCACACATCAATCGGCGGCAATAGACGTAATTGAGCAACGCCTCCGGTTGCTGAGGCCGCAGGTTAAGAACGGTTTGCCACAACTGAGCTGCCTCGGCTAACTCTCCTCGGTCTTGATAGAGCTTGGCCAGGTTCGTGATGGCATCGCCGTAGTCCGGTTTGAGGGCGATCGCCTGTTGGTAGGCGCTGATGGCCTCTTGTGGCTGGCCGTGTTCTCGTAACGCCAGCCCTAAATTATTGAACGCATCGGGAAAGTTCGGGTTGTGCTGTACCGCCAGACGAAACTGCGCGATCGCCTCCGGCAATTGTTCCAGATCTCTGAGGGCCAAGCCCAAGTTACTGCGGGCTTCTGCGCTGGTGGGGTGAATTTTGAGAGCTTGGACTAAACGAGCACGTGCGATCTCGGGCTGCTGTTGTTTTAAGGCGATCGCCCCCAATAATTGCCAGGCATCAAAACACTCCGGTTGCCGCGTAAGAACGGCATTCAGACAGGTTTCCGCTTGCTCCAGTTGGCTGGAGCGAATCAAATTCAACCCTCGATGTAGCTCGGTGACAGTGAATTGCTCGGAGGATCGATCGGATTGTGGTGGGGATTGCCGCGAGAGTCTGTGGGGCCGATCGGTAGTTGCTGTCTTTCGCTGACGCTCCGAGTCCTCAACTGGAGTGACAGCAAACGCTTGGGGAGATTTCCCTTGTTGCCAGTGGAACCACATGGTTTCGTAGGCTGACTCCAGATGATTGCAAAAGCGATCGCAGTTGAATAATGGGGAGGTCTCTCTGTTCTGCTCTAGGCGATCGCGCAACTGCTGCAGTTGTTGCGGATGAGTCGCGAGCTGTAGTGCGAGGGATTCGTAATCGTCCCAGGTGTGAGTCACTAACTCAGGCAGCCCCATGGCATGCAGTAGGCTACCGGCCACCCGCGACGCAAAACTCTGGCCTGCGTAGGTCAACACCGGCAGTCCCACCCATAACGCATCGCTGGCGGTGGTGTGGGCGCAGCAGGGCCACGAATCGAGAAATAGATCCGCTAGCCTGTGGCGGGCCAAATGTTGGGGTAAGGGAACCTTGTCTGCAAACACTAAGCGCTTCGGATTCACCCCGCGTGCCGTAGCTTCTCGGCGTAAGTTTGCCTCCACCCAAGCGTTCGATTTCAGCAGCCACAACACCGAGTCCGGCACGGCGTTGAGTAATCGCATCCAAATACTGAAACAGGTGGGTTCGAGCTTGTAGGAGTTATTGAAGCTGCAGAACACGAATCCCGTCTCCGGCAGTCCGCACTCCGATCTCGTCGGAGTCTCGTCCGCGATCGCTCGCGTGCCGTCATTCACCTGATAGCAATCCGGCAGATGTACCAACTGCTCGCTGAAGTGGGGCTGTTGGTCGGGCGGCACAATAAACGGATCGACCAAGATATAGTCCATAAACTCTGCCCCCATCGATCCTGGATGTCCCAGATAGTTCACTTGGATAGGGGCAGGGCGATGGGCCAGAATCTGTGTGCGAGCATCACGGGTATAGCCTTTGAGATCGACCGCAATGTCAATCTCCAGCTTGCGCAACTGTCGAGCCGCGTCGAGATCGGAGAGCTGGCGCACATCGATAAACCGATCGAAGGCGTTGACCAAGCGTTGCCGCATGGCACTGGTACTGTCGGGGCCGAAGGAGATGGCTGTGAGGTCGAATCGATCGCGATCGTGTCGTTCGAATAATTCCGCCATTAGGTAAGCGGTGGCATGGTCGTGAAAATCAGCCGATAGATAGGCCAGCCGGATTTTGTCGTGTTGGTAGCGTTCCCCTTGCCATATTGGAGGGGTGGAGGTCATCAATCGGTTACGACAATAGCTGCGGGCCGCCGCCAACTGCAGGTCGGGTCGATCGGCGATCGCCAGCAACTTCCACGGAGACGCATCCCACGTTGTCAAGCCCGCCGCCGCAATCACCTTGGCTGCGTCTACTTCAAGCCCTCTCCAGTCACACACCGACCGCCGGCAAAAGTAATAGGGTACTAGCGCGCCGGGAAAATCGGGCTGCAACGCGATGACCTGGCGGTATTGTTCCAGAGCTTCCCCCAGCATTCCCTGTGCTTGCAGAACAATCGCTAAGTTGTTGAGGGCTTGTGGATAGTCGGGTTGAAGAGCGATCGCTTGGCGATAGTAGGCGATCGCCTCGGTCAACTGTCCTTGTGTTTGCAGTGTATTCCCCAGATTGTTGAGGGCATGGGGGTTATCCGGCTGTAATTCAAGGGCCGTGCGATAATGCTGCATCGCTAACTTGTATTGCCCTAGTTCTTGCAGTGCAACCCCTAAATTGTTGTGGGCTTTCTGGTAGTTCGGATCGAGTTTCAGGGCTTGATGGTGGGCTCGAATGGCTGCCTCTAATTGCCCCTGGGCGTGCAGAGCTAGACCCAGATTGTGATGAGCTTGCGGATCGTGTGGTGCAATGTCTAACGCTTGTTGGTGATAGCCGAGCGCTTCCTGATGTCGCCCTTGCTCCTGCAATGCCAGTCCCAAACTGTTGAGTGCTTTGACGTAGTCAGGCTGTAGCTTCAGCGCTTTGTGGAAGCAGTCGATCGCCTCATCCCACTGTCCGACTTGTTTCAGCGCATTGCCCAAATTGTTGAGTGCTTGCGGATAGTCGGGTTTGTATTGCAAGGCTTGCCGGTAGGACGCGATCGCCAACTCCAGGTCTCCCGCTGCTTTGTATGCACCGCCCAAGCGGCTGTGTACCTGAGGGTAGTTGGGCTGTAGGGTGATCGCGGCTTGATATTGCTCGATGGCGCTATCCAGTTGCCCCAATTGCTGGTAAGCCAACCCCAGATAGTTGCGGGCCTGTGGATTATCGGGCTGCTGAACGACCCAGCGATCAGCATGGGAGTGGACGAGATTCCACTGGCCCTGTGGGGTATACAGTTCAGCTAATTTTGCATGAGCTTGCGGGTTGTCGGGGCGTTGCTGCAGGATGTCTCGGTAATACTGCACGGCCTCTGATAGTTGACCGGCTTGAATGTAGTGTTCGGCTTGGTTGAGCTGCTGGTGTAGCCAGCCGCTGGAATCGCGAGCTGTGTTGAATGCGGTTGTGTCTGGGGAGGCTTCCTGGCGATCGATCTCCTCAACCGCAAACGCTGCTGGAGCTTGTCCCTGTTGCCATCGCGTCCACATGGTTTGGTAGGCAGATTCAAGATGATGGCAAAAGCGATCGCAGTCAAACAGCGCAGAGGTCTGACGGCTCCTAGCCAATTGGTCTCGGATGGCTCGTAACCTCTCTGGATGAGTGGCCAGTTCTAAGGCAACGGCCTCGTAGTCCTTCCACGACTCCACCACTAACTCCGGCAATCCCAAGGCGCTCAGCAAGCTTCCGGCAACTCGGGAGGCAAAGCTCTGACCGGCATAGGTGAGTAAGGGCAACCCTGCCCACAAGGCATCGCTGGCGGTGGTGTGGGCACAACAGGGCCACGAATCTAGGAACACATCGGCATATTGGTGGCGAGCGAGGTGAATATCCAGTGGTGCTTTGGGGGCGAACACCAGGCGCTCGGGCTCGACCCCGCGGGAGCGTGCCTCTTGGCGCAAGTTCTTCACCATGAGCGGGTTGTTCTCCAACAACCACAGCACCGATCCCGGTACTGCCTGCAACAACCGCATCCAGATCTCGAAACAGGTGGACTCGATTTTGTAGGCCTTATTGAAGCTGCAAAAGACAAACCCATCCTCGGGTAAGCCGTACTCGGTTTTGGAGGCGATTGTGGGGGCAATGTGTCGCTGACCGTCGTTCACCTGATAGCAATCGGGTAAGTGGACTAAACGCTCGCTGTAATGCTCCTGCCGGTGAGCAGGCACGATAAACGAATCGACCAACACGTAGTCAATAAACTCGGCCCCCATCGACCCCGGATACCCTAAGTAGTTGACCTGAATGGGGGCGGGACGATGGGCCAAAATATGCGGCCGCATGTCTCGGGTAAACCCCTTCAGATCGATCGCAATGTCGATTTCCCACTGCACGAGCAGGTCGGCTACTTGCCGATCGCTCAATTGGCGCACGTCAGTAAAGCTGTCGAATGCCGCCTGCAGGCGCTGGCGCATGGCACAGTCGCTGTCGGGGCCGAAGGACACGGCGTAGACCTTGAAGCGATCGCGATCGTGACGTTCGAATAATTCCGCCATCAGATAAGCGGTGGCATGGTCGTGGAAATCGGCAGACAAATAAGCCAGCCGAATCTTGTCATGTCGATATGGCTTGTCTGGGTGCAGTGGCGGTTGTAATGTGCCGATGGCGTTGCGGCAATAGCTGCGGGCGGCCTGGAGATGTAACTCAGGCTGATCGGCCAACCCCAAGACAATCCAAGCGGAACTCTGCCAGCGATCGGATGCTGCCGCCTGCAACACTCGATCTACGTAGGGCTCCAGACCGTGCCAGTCACAGGCTAACCGCCGCGAGTAAACGTATTGAGCTAGTGCAGGTAGGTAATCGGGGTTCGCAGCCACCGCCTGTTGGTAGGCGGAAATTGCATTGTCTAGCTGCTGCTGCTCTCGGTAGAGGCCGCCCAAATTATGCAGCACTTGATAGTAATTGGGCTTCAGGTCCAGTGCCGTTTGATAGCAGGCGATCGCCGCTGCGATATCGCCTGTAGCTTTGTAAGCACTGCCCATCCGGTTGCACACTTGCGGATAGTCAGGCTGGAAGGTGAGGGCTGCTCGGTACTGGGCGATGGCGTTCTCCAGTTGACCCACTTGTTGATACGCCAACCCCAGACAATTGCGGGCATGGGGGTTGTCCGGTTGCAGTCGCACCCAATGCTACAGGCGATATCGCAGCGGCGATCGCTTGCTATCAAGCCGCTCTGG
>JBCBVA010000051.1:0-25492 GCA_039817825.1 Cyanobacteria bacterium J06642_12
CAACAGATTGAGTCATCTAAGGCTCTTATCCTTTCGACTTATTTGCTGGATGTAATTTCTTCACCATCTAGCTCTCTCCCTCTCAGAAAAAAACTAAATCGCGCTTCCTTACAACCTCAATTTCATTGACGAGGCTGTACATTCACTGTTTAGAACTATTTCTCTGTCATGGTTCGGACGCCTTTGGTTTCAGGGGTTTTGGACCCCCGCTCCCTCGAGCGCTTAACCAACATAACGACTACACAACTACATGTCAACTACTTCTTGGGAAAAAATTTCGAACAGACTCTAATGCGGTTCTATTGAGTGCGATCGCAGGGTCGGAAGCAACATAGCAGGGGATCGTTAAAAAGCGGCTGTGATTTAACCCAGCAAGTCAGTTTGATTGATAAGACAGATAAAGACTACGCCGTTGGAGTTCCAATGCTCAAACATGACATCGCGATTGTGGGCGGCGGACTGGCAGGTTGCCGTGCAGCTTTGGAAGTGAAACGAGCCAATCCTGAACTAGATCTGGCTGTTATTGCGAAGACACATCCCATTCGTAGCCACTCTGTAGCCGCTCAAGGTGGGATTGCAGCAACGCTGAAAAACGTAGATTCAGACGATTCTTGGGAGACCCACGCGTTCGACACAATAAAAGGTTCGGATTACTTAGCCGATCAAGATGCTGTTGAAATTTTGACGAAGGAAGCTCCAGAAGTCATCTACGACCTGGAGCACCTGGGGGTGCTGTTCTCGCGTTTAGACAGTGGCAAGATCGCTCAGCGGGCTTTTGGAGGACATACGTATCGACGCACTTGTTATGCCGCAGACAAAACCGGCCATGCCATTCTGCACGAACTAGTCAGTAGCCTGCTGAAATACGGCACCAAAATTTATGACGAGTGGTACGTTACCCGCCTTGTTGTGGAAGACAACGTTGCCAAGGGATTGGTGATGTACGAGCAGTCTACGGGTCGCTTTCAAGTGCTGCGGGCCAAAGCAATTATGTTTGCTACAGGCGGTTATGGACGCGTGTTTAACACCACATCCAATGACTATTCCTGCACGGGGGATGGATTGGCAATGACTGCTCGAGCAGGCTTGCCGTTACAGGATATGGAGTTCGTGCAGTTTCATCCCACTGGTTTGTACCCAGTTGGGGTATTGATTTCCGAAGCCGTGCGAGGGGAAGGGGCATACCTAGTAAACAGCGAAGGCGATCGCTTTATGTCCACGTACGCTCCCAAGCAAATGGAACTGGCTCCCAGGGATATTACGTCTAGAGCAATTGTTTCGGAGGTGCGAGCAGGTCGCGGGGTTGGCGGCGATACATTCGTTCACTTGGATCTCCGCCACTTGGGAGCAGACACCATTCATCAGCGGTTGCCATTCTGTTGGGAGGAAGCCCATCGCCATCTCGGGATCGATGCAGTGGAAGAGCCGATCCCGGTTCGCCCGACAATTCACTATTCCATGGGAGGAATTCCAGTCAATACCGATTGTCAGGTACGCAATGGTCTAGACGGATTGGTAGAGGGGTTCTTTGCGGCGGGAGAGACCTCGTGTGTCTCGGTGCACGGTGCCAATCGCCTAGGCAGCAACGCGCTGCTGGAATGTGTCGTATATGGTCGGCGAGCCGGAGCATCCATGGCGGCGTATGTAGAAGAGAAGAAACTTCCAACTCTCGATGAAACTCAATTGCTGGAAGAAGCCGAAAGCGAGCGCAACCGGCTATTCGAGCAGGCCGGCGAGAATCGCTTAGACATCATTCGCCGTCAGTTTCAAGACTGCATGACCAATTACTGCGGGGTCTATCGAACGAAAGAGTTGATGACCGAAGGACTGGAAAAGCTCGCACAACTCAGGGTGCAACTCACCAACGTTCGCTTGGACGATCGCGGCAAAATCTGGAATACCGAACTGACGGAAGCCTGGGAGCTACGCAACCTGATGACGGTTGGGGCCGCCATAATGACGGGGGCATTGCACCGCAAGGAAAGCCGAGGCGCCCACTCTCGCGAGGACTACCCCACTCGTGACGATCCCAATTTTCTCAAACACACACTGGCTTATATCCAAGACGGCGAAGTGTGCATCGATTACAGACCTGTTGTCATCAATCGATTTGAACCGAAAGAGCGCAAATACTGAGTATCTTCACTAGCCACGTTTTCCGAGTTGGCTTGCCGCTGGATGCTCTCCCCCAACGAAGCTCTCTACTAATGTCTTGAGTACCTCGATTGTGAATGTTGAATTTCGCATTTTTCGCCAGCAAGCCCCCGATGCTCAGCCAAGCATTCAGACTTACGCGATCGATATCGGCCCCAAGAGCACGATTCTCGATGCAATTACGCGAATTAAATGGGAACAAGATGGTACCCTAGCGTTTCGCAAAAACTGCCGCAATACCATCTGCGGTAGCTGCGCCATGCGAATTAACGATCGCGCCGGTCTTGCTTGCCAGCAACATATTGACGAGGCCCTGCAAGGACGCGACCACATTGCAATTGGGCCGATGGGTAATTTACCGGTGGTTAAAGACTTAATTGTGGATATGAGAAATTTTTGGGTCGATTTGAAACGCGTCGATCCTTACATCAGCTCAGCATCCCGCGTCATCCCAGAACGAGAGTTCATTCAAACACCAGAGGAACGGGCCAAGCTCGATCGCATGGGCAATTGCATCATGTGCGGGGCCTGTTATTCCGATTGCAATGCAAAGGAAGTGAATCCGGGATTTGTTGGCCCGCATGCTTTGGCCAAAGCCAATCGCATGCGCTTGGACAATCGTGACGATCGCACGGCAGACCGGGTTCAGGAACTCAACAGTTTAGATGGAGTTTGGGGGTGTACCCGCTGCCATAACTGCAATGATGTCTGCCCGATGGAGGTCGCCCCCCTCGACCAAATTACAGCCGTTAAGCAGGCTGCTCTCCATCAAGCCTCTGCGACGGTCACCGGTAGTAGTCGAGCTGTTCGTCACCGCAGAGCAATGGTGTCACTGGTCAAATCTGGCGGATGGGTTGACGAGCGCAAGTTCGGAGTCGAAGTAGTCGGAAATTACTTTAGAGATTTGCAAGGGTTGCTGAGTCTAGCGCCTCTGGGATTACGCATGATTGCTCGGGGAAAATTTCCTCTAGCATTTGAGGAATCTGAGGGAACGACAGAAATACGTCAAACGATCGACGCTGCGATCGCTGCCGCTGAGTTTGACACTGGTGAGATTGACACTGGTGAGCTTGACGCCATTTCGAGTAATGCCACTACGAGCAACCCTGAGGAGAGTAACTAAATGAGTCTGAAATATGCTTACTATCCCGGCTGCGTTGCTCAGGGGGCTTGCCGCGAACTTTACGACTCAACTGCGTTGGTTACCAGTGCCCTCAATATCGAGCTGATCGAACTCAAAAAAGCAAGCTGCTGCGGCTCCGGAACATTCAAAGAGACATCGGAATTACTGGAAGATTCCGTCAATGCTCGCAACTTAGCGTTAGCGGAATCCCTCAATCTCCCGCTGCTGACCCATTGCAGTACCTGTCAGGGGGTACTGGGTCGTGTGGACGAGAAACTGAAGGCTGCCCAGCACGATCGCCCCGACTATTTCGAGGCGGTGAACGAGACCTGCAAGTCCGGTGGTTGCAAGCATCTGTACAAAGGAACTGGCGAAGTCAAGCACCTACTGTGGGCCTTGGTGGGTGATTACGGCTTGGATGCCATTCGCGAGAAAGTGAGCCGACCGCTAGCAGGACTCAAATGTGCTGCGTTCTATGGGTGTTACCTACTGAGAGCCCAAAAACACAACCCGGTAGACGATCCCCACAATCCGCGTTCAATGGAATCGTTATTTGAAGCGCTGGGAGCCACGCCGGTGTTTTATCGCGGTCGCACGCAATGCTGTGGTTGGCCAATTGCCAGCTACGCCACTGAACAATCCTTTCATATGGCAGGCAATCATATTGAGGAGGCGATCGCCGCTGGTGCAGACTGCATCGTTACCCCCTGTCCCCTCTGCCATCTCAACCTCGATTCTCGCCAGCCAGAAGTCGAAAAAGTGATTGGCAAGTCATTAAAGCTGCCGATATTGCACCTGCCTCAACTAATCGGACTGGCCCTGAATCTATCTCCTCGCGCATTAGGCTTGCACCGACATATTGTGTCCGCATCTTCAGTCACTGGTTAAGTCATGGCATCTCTTGCGACCAGCTAGCCATCCCCGATCCCCGTTGATTTAATTTCTTTAGCTGCTGGGCAAGCTAGACACACCCGTTAAGGCACATTATTCTATTGCAGAGACTGTAAGGTTTGGCTGCTTGATGATTGTGCACGGGTCTCTATGTCGGAGACCTGCTTGCGGGGCTCGACGCCAATCTGGCACAGCCAGCCCTCGGTAGGCTTATTCCATCATTGCGTCCCACCGACTGTCGCGTATCACACACACATGTTTATTCTTGCTAGAGAAGACGTCGAAATGTTGAAGGCTAAGCAATCCAGCAAGCCTTCAATTTTGCTGCGCTATCGCAGACGCGTATTTCGACGGGTTAGTCACTTCGTTGACATTCAAGCAGCGATCGCGGATTGTCGTGAAAAGCTTGATGGTGGTGATTTTTGCCTAGTTCTGAAAGACGGCTTTAACGGTCAAGAAGTTTGGAAAGCGCTCGGGAAAGAGGAGATGCAAGCGCTGAGGTCACGATAGATTCTCATGCTTTGGGTTTGGCTCTACAAGCCCGTTCCGCCAAAGCGCCTTACCATACAGCATCAGTCTAAGAGCTCTTGAATATCGTCAATAGCCTCCAGCAAACGCTGGTGCTTTTCTGTTTGGCCTTGGGCGTCATACAGTTCAGCGGCTTGGCGATAATCGCGTAAAACAGCTTGAGAATCCCCCATAAGAGCTAAAGCATTGCCACGATTAATGAGTGTTTCGGCAGATTCGGGCTCGATCTGGAGGGCCTGCTCGTAACTCGCAACCGCTTTCTCTAACGCACCTAAATTTCCCAGCGAGATCCCGCGGTTGAGCCAGGCATCGTGGTCTGCGCCATCGAGTTCGATCGCACGGTCGTAACTAGCGACAGCGTCTGCATACTGATTGAGGCGGTTGAGAGCAATTCCGCGCTGCACCCATGCTTCGGGATGTTCGGGCTGTAGCTCAGTCACACGATCGTGATGGAGAAAGGCATCCTCGTAATAATTCAATGCCATTAGGGATTCGCCACGACTAAACCAGGCTTCATCACGTTCGGGCTGAATTTCAATGGCGCGGGCGTAACTGGCAGTAGCAGCATTGTAGTGACCCAAGTTTTCGAGGGCAGAACCACGGTATAGCCACGCCTCGTAATCATCGGGTTCGATCTCTAGCGCACTATCAAAACTGGAGATCGCCGCTTCGTACTGTCCCGTCTGCAGTTGTTGCACACCATCTTGATTGAGTTCTGCCCGCGCCTCATTGCGATTAGAACTGTTACATCCAGCGACCGCGATCGCCGTCAGAATAGCCAGATAATTAACCGTCGACTGTAGAACAGTAACGGGATTTTGATGGCTACGAATTGAGAACGACATAGACTCCGCCAAAAACTGAAAACAACCAGAACTCTTGATAACGAGCGGTCACATTGCTGACACTGTACTGCGTAGCCTTGGGTCAACTCTCGCGTTATGAGGTGGTCCTGTCGATATGGAATCATGACTAATGGACTGGAACATAGGCTTAATAGATTGGTTACTGCTATATCTGCTTGCCCTGCAATCGCTCCGCAGTCGACAGTCAAACAAGCTAGCTTTTAGGCAGCTTGCCGATCGCTCAGCAATAACCCGTCCACAACTGATTTAGAGAATTAAAGATAATTTCTTTGGCCCCATTAGAATAAAGCGATACGTTCCACGAGGTCGTCCCCATTAGGATTGACAGGCGTATGTCAAGGGAAACCATCAATCTTCGAAAACGCTGGGGCCAGCCCAAGAGCGCTCGTCAACTCCTTAATTTTGTGTTGAAGGAACACCAGCTACACGCAGTATGGTTATGAGTTCAGAAAACCTGTATCGACTTCCATATAGGATCTCCCATGAACCGATCGACTGCTTTTTGGGACAAAATTGCCGAACGATATTCGAAGCAACCCATTGCAGATGAGGCCGCGTATCAGAAAAAATTGCAGGTGACGCAAGAGTATCTCAAGCCAGAGATGGAAGTCTTAGAATTTGGCTGCGGCACTGGATCGACTGCCATCATTCACGCTCCGTTCGTGCACCACATTCGAGCCATTGATTTTTCGTCCAAGATGCTTGACATTGCTCGTGGTAAAGCGGAAGCAGCTGGAATTGGTAACCTAACCTTTGAACAAGCAACCATTGAAGATTTGGAGGTTGCAGAGGGCGCTCTCGATGTTGTGCTGGGACTCAGCATTTTGCATCTGTTAGAGGACAAGGAAGCGGCGATCGCCAAAGTCTTCACCATGCTGAAACCAGGGGGAGTATTTGTCAGCAGCACCGCATGTTTGGCAGATTTTATGAATTGGTTTAAGTTCGTGGCCCCACTCGCAGACTTTCTGGGCCTAATCCCTCACGTTAAGGTAATTTCTGAGCAGGAGTTAGTCGAGAGCTTGACCAACACCGGATTTCAGATTGACTATCGGTGGACACCGGGAAAAGGAAAAGCCGTGTTTATCGTGGCCAAGAAGCCCGAGTAGTCTCTTGATTCAGTGCGAAAAGTACTCTATTTAAATGGTGGAGCACTGCCCACCGTTGAGAGTTAGCAAATGAGAGTTAGCAAAGAGTCTTTTTATCGCACGAACGAAACTCGAACGTAGCACCCAGTTTGTAGCAACTTATCTCAGGTAAGCGCCAAGTTCCTAATATGGGAAAGATACAGTGAGCGAGAGTTCTGAGCGCTCTCCTCCAAGACCAAGCTCACATGACCAGCCCCAACTGAAGGGGTCTGATAGAGTGGTGAAATCTTAATTTTTTGTCTTTGCACGTTGTCAGTAGGCAGGCCAATGGCAGGCGGACTGTCAACCCAATCCCCGTTGCTTCCTCCCCTCACCCTGGCTCTTCACCGTGATCGAAGTCGAAGTTCACCAACATCTGCGCCGGTTGCTGCGCCAGCAGCGATCGCCCTCTGGGGGTGGCGATACAGGCTGGCCCCATCAGTTGACGATGGCGCGGTTGGTGGCGCGAGGATTGCGCCTGCAGCGACATGCACTCATCCAAGTACCGGCGGGGGATGCCCACCAGTTAAGCTACCTGCTGCCAGCACTCATGTGGCCGGGAGCAACGATTATTTGTGCTCCCCACGAAGTCCAGTCCCAGCTGGTCTATGGCAGCGTTCCGCAATTGCAAGCTGCTCTAGAACTGCAGAAACCAGTATTGCAGGGCGATCGCTTTCCGGCTGGATTTGATGGAGTGCTGGTGGTCGATCCGCTGGTTTGGCTGCGCGATCGGCTGGGGCGAGGGGCAGGGGAGACCGCGAGATTCCCGGTCGATGTGCCGCTGATCATTGATCGGGCAGAAGACATCGAACGGTTGGCTCAGCAGGCCTTGACGGTAACGCTAACGGGAGATGATTGGCATCGGCTGGAACTGGCAATCCCCCAGTTGGCATCGCAATTGCGAGATGTCCGAGTGGCGTTGATGAGTAAATTCAGTCGTCGCCCTCTCAATCAATTTTTGCTGCATTCAGACGAACAGTCGTTATTGGACGGTGCTATCAATCGCGCCATCGAACTGCAGTCGCAGTTGCCTGGAAATTCCCAACTGCCTGGAGCTTGGGGGCAGTTGCAAACGTATCGCGAACAAGCGGACTGGGTGCTGTGGGCAGAGCGCCAAACGGAATTACAGGAATGCTCCATTCACCTCAGTCCGGTAAAACTAGATTCTCTACTGGCCGAACGGCTGTGGTCGACCCAAGCGGTGGTGATGATTGGAGAGGCGCTTGATATTGATCGAGAGGCTACGTCGTATCGTCAGCGCATGGGATTACCGGATTTAACCACGCTGCGATTCCTACCCGATCGCCAAGAGCGCGTCGTCCACCTATACACACCCGCACCATTTCCAGCCCCCAACAATCCCCAATTTCGCGATCGCCTATTGCCCGCCCTCAAGCAGCTAGTGGCCCGCACCACCCAGGGACCAGCAGTCATTCTGATATCCGACCGACCCCTGCTGGCTCAGGTCGGAACCGCTCTGGCGGCTGAATTTGGGTCGCGCGTACGGGTAAACGACAGCTATGAAGCAGAGCGCGGCGTGTTGGTATGCGATTGGCAATACTGGCTCGAGCGCAAGACTCAACTAGCGACACCAGCGTTACTGGCGATCGCCACCTTGCCGTTCCCGTCCGTGGAAGATCCGCTGGTGGCGGGGCGGGTGAATTATCTCAAGCAGTTGCGCCAAGATTGGTTCCGCGATTATTTGCTACCGATTGCAGCCAGTCACCTACAACGGGCAGTATCTCCATTGCGTGGAACGGGCGGGTTAGTGGCAATCTTCGATATCAGAACCATTGCACGCAGCTACGGAAAGCAGCTTCTAGATAACTTGACTCCGACCCAGATGGTGGCAGAGCGGGATATTCAGGAGCATTTGGCGGGCCGAGAAGCAGAAGTTTGACCCTGAATCCATTCACAAGCTAGATACACACAAAACTACGCACACACTAAACCTAGCAATCTAACTGGCCGTGGCTTCCACTGGTTCTGTATCCGCCGGTTCTTTTAGCAAGGGAAAGCCCAACTCTTCCCGCTGCTCTAAATAAGCTCTTGCCACCTTGCGAGCCATCGAGCGCACCCGGTCGATGTAACGATTGCGTTCGGTCACCGAGATAGAGCCACGGGCATCCAACAGGTTAAACGTGTGGGAACACTTGAGCACGTATTCGTGGCTGGGCAATACCAGTCCTAGCTCCAATAATTTGAGAGCCTCTTGCTCGTACAAACCAAAGAGTTGAAATAAGGTTTCGGGAGTGGAGGCTTCAAAGTTGTAGTGGCACTGCTCGATTTCTCCTTGCAGGTGAACGTCACCGTAGGTGAGGGTGTCGTTCCACTGGATTTTGGCGATTGCATCTACGTTTTGCAGGTACATCGCCAGTCGTTCTAGACCGTAGGTAATCTCGATGGATACTGGCTTACAGTCGATTCCGCCGCATTGTTGAAAGTAAGTGAACTGGGTAATTTCCATTCCATCTAGCCACACCTCCCAGCCCAATCCCCAGGCTCCCACTGCGGCATCTTCCCAGTTGTCTTCCACAAACCGAATATCGTGTTCTTCCGGTTGAATACCAAGGGCTCGCAACGAATCCAGATAAATGTCTTGGATTTTGTCGGGGGAGGGTTTGATCAGCACCTGAAACTGGTAGTAGTGCTGGAACCGATTGGGATTTTCACCGTAGCGTCCATCAGAGGGGCGGCGACAGGGCTCGACGTAAGCGATCGCCCAAGGCTCAGGGCCGATCGCCCGCAAAAACGTATGGGGACTCTTTGTACCGGCCCCGGTTTCCGTGTCGTAGGGTTGAGCAATTAAACAGCCGCGATCACCCCAAAATGCCTGTAGCGTCGCAATCGTTTGCTGAAAATTCACCGTAACTCTCCCAAACAGCGGTGTCTAAACTCTTCTTCACTTCTGACACGGGTTCAGACCTTCATTAACCTATCCCACAACAGCCCCCAGCGAACTACCCTGCTAACAGTAAATCTCGACACAAATAATCGAAGTTCATACAGCCCTATGGGGTCAGGCACGAGTTCGAACAACCGTAGAGTATTGCCTGTCTGAGCCCCTCAAGTGAGTAATACGGGAAAAAGCAACTCGGCGAGCCAGCAGACACAGTACACCAAGCACTCCTCGATACCTGCCAATCCCCTTGAGAGTCTCTGCGAAATTCCACCAACATGTCTTGGCCGCCAGTTTCAACCATAAATACAAGCAATCGGCGATCGCTATACTCAACCACTCTAAAAAACTCTGGTGGCATCATAAATTGATGTGAATTAGCATTCAGCAGAAGTGTAACTTCATTTTTATGCAGCCAAGTCAGCGATTCCCATACACCATAGGTACCGCCAAGCAGAAAGAGTATGGAGCCTCCAAGCACGCCCAGAAGGACTTGCTTCCTAGAGACTGAACGCTTAGAAGCGCCAGATTTCATATCCTGTGAATCATCAGCCCCTCATTGTCGAGTGAAAGTGCAGAAACGTCTGCAACTCAACGAATTTAGCCCGAGCTGTGCCATCAATGCCTCAATCTCGGCAACCGGCGGCAGTACTACCGAGGTCAATCGCGATTCATCATGTAGGGGCTCTAACCATATCAATCGCAAGCCTTGTTAAAGCAGTCGGCGGCTTCAACTGAATCCTAAAGATATGCGCGCTAAACAAACCACTAACTTTCACCTGCAAACTATCCACACATTCGTTGGCACCGGTGTAGTGAAATGGTGATAGGGAAGAGTCTCTACGTTAGTATCGGTACGCAGAAGCTAGTTTTCAGATGGCGCAGGCTCAAAGTCATACCGCCTCCGAGTTATGTAAAATGTTAGCAACGCTTGCACGCAGCTCACCTGGGATGTCGTTTCCCGCATGAACGTACGAGGATTATTGCCGAACCATGCACCGAACTTACAACTTGCACGTGGTTGATACTCGTCCTCTACTCAGCCCAGCCACCGTTCATGGCGAGCTACCTCTATCCGAATCCGCAGCCGAAGTGGTCCAAACCTCGAGATCGCGCATCCGCAACATCCTCAACGGCACTGACAAACGTCTACTCGTGGTAGTTGGTCCCTGCTCGATTCACGAGGTCCAAGCAGCCAAAGACTACGCTCAAAAACTGCTAAAACTACGAGAAGAACTCCAAGACAGCCTCGAAATCGTCATGCGGGTGTACTTCGAAAAACCCCGCACCACTGTGGGCTGGAAAGGACTAATCAACGACCCCCATCTTGATGGCAGCTTCGATATCAATACTGGTATTCGTCTAGCGCGTAAATTGTTGCTGGACTTAGCCCACATGGGTATGCCCTCTGCCACTGAACTGCTCGACCCAATCGTTCCCCAGTACCTGGCTGACATCATTGCTTGGACAGCCATCGGAGCTCGGACAACTGAAAGCCAAATTCACCGCCAAATGGCATCCGGGCTGTCTATGCCTGTTGGCTACAAAAACAGCACTGACAGTAGCGTGGGTTCGGCAGTGAATGCGATCGCCGCCGCAAAATCCCCTCACCATTTCTTGGGAATTAACTGGGAAGGCAAAGCGAGTATTGTTGCCACCACCGGCAATCCAGATGGCCACTTGATTTTGCGGGGGGGCCGTAAGGGGACAAACTTCGATCGCGACAGTGTCGACAGCGCCGCTGCCGAACTGCATCAGCAAGGAGCTCCGTCACGCATCATGATTGACTGCAGCCACGGCAACAGCAACAAAGACCACCGCAATCAACCGGTCGTCTTGCAAGAAGTGGGGCAGCAGGTTCAGCAGGGTTCTCCAAACGTCATGGGAGTAATGGTTGAAAGTCACCTGGTAGAAGGAAAACAACCCATACCTGACGATCTGTCTACTCTCACCTACGGTCAAAGCATTACCGATTCCTGCGTGAATCTGGATACAACGGCAGACATGCTGCGATCGCTGGCCGAAAACGTACAACTAGGACGATTTGCTACCAGTGCTGTTGCCAAGTAGCGCCAGCAACAAGTAGTACCCTGCAGTAATTTCGACACCGTAGTCGAATGAGTTTGGCAAGAAAATTCAAAAACGTGTCGCTATCGTTACAATGGTAGCCATCTTCCATTTGGGGACTGGTTATCTTGGCCGATTTCTCCGCATCAGTCATATCCGTATCGCCAACCTTTGCCGGTCACTGGGATGTTGCGATTGTCGGAAGCGGAGCCGCCGGTCTATACACAGCCCTCAGTTTTCCGAGTGACTGGCGAATTTTACTGGTCACCAAAGAGACATTGCCCACCTCGTCCAGCAGTTGGGCACAAGGGGGGATAGCTGCCGCGATCGAACCGGATGACTCCCCCCAACTCCACGCTGCCGATACCTTGCGAGCCGGAGTCGGTCTGTGCGAACCGGATGCCGTTCAGGTGTTGGTGCAAGAAGCCGGCGATCGCATTGAAGAACTGCTGCGGTGGGGAGTGGAATTTGACCGTGCCAAGCAAACTCAGCAAGCAGCCCCAGAGCTGGGAACGCTACCCCATCGACTGGCCGTCACCTTAGAAGCCGCCCATTCCCGCCGCCGCGTATTGCACGTTGCCGATGCCACAGGCAAAGCCTTAGTGCAGCGCCTGCTGGCCAAAGTAATTGAAGCGGACAACATTACCATTTGGGAACGAGCCCAGGTCGTCGATCTGTGGATGGTTCAGGGAAGCTGTTGTGGGTTTTATGGCATCCGGTGGAACGAATCTCACCCGGAAGGCTTCAGCGTACGAACCTCCGCAACCGTATTGGCCACCGGTGGCGCAGGACAACTGTATACGCACACCACCAATCCATCCTCCAGCACCGGAGATGGCCAGGCGATCGCCTGGCGCGCGGGAGCTGCGCTGCGAGACCTAGAGTTCATGCAGTTTCATCCCACAGCATTAATGGTGCCGAACGCCCCTCGGTTCCTGATTAGCGAGGCTGTCCGAGGGGAAGGGGCACATTTAGTCGATGTAGCCGGCGATCGCTTTGCCTTTGAGTACCATCCCGATGGAGAGCTGGCCCCCCGCGATGTTGTCAGCCGTGCTATTTTTCGCCACCTGCAAAACCGTTCCCCCGGCGAGCCCAACCACGTTTGGTTAGACATGCGGCATCTTGCCCCTGCCACCATCCGCCACCGTTTCCCAACCATTGCCAAAGTATGCCAGCGTCACGGCATCGACATCTTCTCCGAACTGGTCCCCGTAGCTCCTGCTGCACACTATTGGATGGGAGGAATTGAAACCGATTTATGGGGACGAACCTCCGTGCCCGATCTGTATGCGGTCGGCGAAGTGGCCTCCACTGGCGTACATGGGGCCAACCGGTTGGCCAGTAATTCACTACTGGAGTGCCTGGTGTTTGCGCATCGATTGGCCTCAGCAATCCTCAGCGAAAAAAACGCGTCCGGCAGTCAGGCCACAGACTACAGTTCCGTAACATGCACTCCCAAGACGCTCCTTCTCGCATCAAACGCAGCGATCCCCCAGCAACAATTGTCCAGCATCCTCTGGGACGCCGCAGGGATCGTACGGCATGGTGACCGACTGACAAGTGCCATCCAGGATCTGGCAGCCCTTCAGATAACGGGCTGCGCATTGCACTGGTATCCAGTATCCAGCAGCGATCGCACCTCACAACATATCGAGATGACCGAGCTACACCGCAGTCTCGAACTTCGTAACTTGAGTTGTCTGGCACGCCTAGTGTTGCAAAGCACGTTATTTCGAACCGAGAGTCGTGGCGGGCATTACCGCGATGACTGTCCAGATAGCGATCCCCAGTGGCTGGGTCATACTCGCTGTGTGGGCGATCGAATACAGCTTTTCCCCCTGAGAGGCTATCCTATTCCGGCGCAATCTCAACACCAATCACCTTGAACGCAAGCAACCGAGATCGGCAGCATCGCTTAGTTGCAGCGATTTTGAGCTGTGTCCACACTCCAAACCTGACAGCAGATGGCTATGTATAGCAATCTGATTTTAGAGTGAAACAGAATAAGGTGATACAGCCCTTGTGTATTAACGGTTGGTTCTCGAGAACGACTATATGCGGAGCACCGCAGCATTTTAAGCATTCTGCACCAAGCCAATAGAAAAAGAGGCTGTACGAAAACAGCCCCTTACCTGAAACGTTAACTATTCAAAGGAATGGAACTACTGGCACCTGCAACATACACACCCCAACACAGAAACAAGTGAAAACAGGAAAAATCCTGCTTCACTTGTATCAAGATGCTTTAGCAGCAGGATTTCTAGGCAGACCGAGCAACTCAACTAAAAGGCTGGCGCGATCCTGATTCTTATCAGACATAACAGTATTCAGAACCACTTCCTCTTCAGCGGAGGTTAAGGTTCCAAGGGATAGCGCCTGCTGAACCACTGGCTTGATCAGTTGAAAATCCATCACTAATGCGACTGATTCACGACATGATCAGTATGCACCACGTAACTGCACATATCAGTAGCGGCTGCTACCTGTAACTCCATGCAGGTGAAATCACCAGTCTTTTGTATAGTCCTATAGACTTACTCAGCGTTAATACGCACAGCCAGTCACATCAGCAACTGTCAGCGAAGGTTAAATGCTGGGCAACCAACCTTGAAATTCATCTTTTCGAAATACTCGCGGACGGGAACGAGGGCCAAACCGAATGAGACTAGGCAGACCGTGCTCGAGCATGTTGCGCTTCAACCAAGTACCAATTGGCGTACGGCCATCAGCCGGCATTTCCGATTGAAAGTGGCTATACATCAACAACAGCTGATTGCTGGACTGCAGCGGAGCATTGTCCTGTATGAGCTTAGGGAGCGGAGTGCTGGGAGTCCGAGTAACAGTCCTACGATTTTCTAGAGAGTTACGAGAATAGAAAGGCTTTCGAGAACGGGGCATATAGGCTAAATCCCACAATATTTAGGTTTTCGTTAACCCAAAGTCGCGTTAGCAACAGACTCCACCAGTCCAGCAAATCGAATAGCCAGCGGATACGGCGGGTCAATAGATACTTAGAGCTGTTTGAATAATGCAGGTGTGCGATCTCAAGCCAGCAGCAAGTTGGTGGCTGGCGGACATTACATCGTCAACGGGATTGACACGGGGGTATCGACAGAATATCGCTCGGTTCCCCAAAAACCTGCCAAGACACATCAGCTCAAAGAAACAATTTTGTGACTTGGATTACCTTTATTATGCAAGGCTCTGGGAAAAAATGCCACCTATGCGGTTAAATCCTTTGATAAATAACGGATTTCAGCCAGCCTCAATGCGATGAAAATGCGTTTTCTGCTAACTATCTCTGGCCTCCGAGAGCGACTCACTGATTACCAGACTGACGTTTAGAAGCTGTCATCTCTCAGAAATATATATAAGCAAGTCCCTGGGCGATCGTCCTCACTGTTCTTTATTTTTTCCAGGTCGCGTCGCCTAATCCAGATTGCTAAACATTAACAGGTTGCAGCACACTAAACCCACTTCTCAGAGTTGGACTAAAAACTAGCTACCTGCCCGGATGGGCAAGCGTACCTAGGGGGGGGAGAAACCGAGATGCCATTCCCAACCTCGCCTGCTGCGACTCAGCTCACTTAGTAGCTACCTTCAAACCCCTCGTCGCCATAATCGCTGCCGTAATCCTCCACATCCAAAGAGCGAACAGGGGGATTCAAGTCTCCCTCATCTACAAACCCTTCATCACTGACAACATCATCCGGCATGCGTGGGGGACGGCGGCTGGCGGTGCGGCTGCGAGAACGACGAGATACGCGAGGCTCGTCAGGAAAACTTTCGTCATCAAACAGTTCGCCCGATCGACCTCGATCGTACGCACTGCCGCTCGCAACATCCTCACGAGGGTCGAACCCCTCGTCAATGGGGCGGGAGGGACGAGACCGTCCGGGGCGACGCCCCGGACGCCGGGCTGTCGGGTAATCGTCCCGACCCGATTCATCTGAGTAGTCAGCATCACCGTAGCGGCCGGCAGAATCGTTAAAGTCGCCGTCATCAAAGCGATCGCGGGTGGGTTGACCGGGACGGGGGCGACGACTGGACCGTCGGGTCTCGCTACTACTGGCTAGGCGGGGACGAGGGCCGTTGGCAGACCGTAATTTACGACGACGAGGACCAGAGTCTTCATCAGACGTATCGCGCATACGGTTTCGAATGCGTCCTTCCACTTGGCGAGAATCGTAGTCATCCCCTTGATAAGTGCGAGTGAATCCACGCGCGCGGCGGCTAGGCCCAGGACCACCACCACTGCTTTGACGAGCGCGTTCGGTTAGTTGCATGCGCAACCGGAAGGATTCCACAGCAAAGAATGCACTGGTTCCCACCAACAGCAGTTGAGCAAACGCTAGCAGCGGGATTAGACGCCACCCTTCCCACATCAATGTGACTGCATAAATGAATCCCACGATCGCGAACACAACGTCGTACTCGCGAGAAGCCGTCGGACGAAAATAGCGTAGTGAGAAGAAGCCTGCACTTGCAATTGCCACAAGTGCCCCCATCAAAAACATGGGGTTGGTGGTGTCTAGCATTATGGTCTCCCGATGGAGTGGGTTAGCCGGCTCCAATCAACCGGATCTGGCCCGATGGGACTCCGGTTTCGTAAGGGAACTGGAATCGCTGTGAGGAACTGGACGTTAGGCTGCCCATTCGGCGCAATTTTACCGAAATAAGGCCACCCTAACTTTGCACCAACACACTCCGATACGCTGCCATCTTAACAGTGGGTTATGGAAAACTGCGGGTTATGAAAAACTGTGGGTTATGGACACTCGGCTAGGAATCGTGCGCTTCAAATGGCTGTCACGGTCGGACTCTGCCCTGCAAAAGCAGGTCGGATGTCCGTTTATCGGATAGCAACGTTCTGCTGGCGCAGAGCCTCAGCACGAGCCCGATACTGCGTTTTTAGCTCGACATTTTGAGCCCGGTTACATTGATCTTGAAGAGCCAAAATCAGATTGAGTTGGGCGGCGTGGGAGGCATATCCCAATTGAGTTGCCAAAACCACTGCCTTGCGGTCGGCGGAAAAGATATCTCGGACGATCTGTCGATTTCTCCGCTTGCGATACAAACGAGTTCCGGCCACGCTGGCAAGTGCCAGGGATAGAAGCAACAACCAGGTATCTTGCACCCAGATTTCTCCCACTGCTCCACCCAAGCCAATCAGTAATGCAGATTTTTCCCAGCCCTCTTTGGGAATCGTGTCACTTTGGATGCGAGCCACCTGATGCAAAAACAGCAAGTCTCGATGCTCGCGAGGAAGTTCCTGCCAGTGGGCTAGGTCTAGCTCGATCGCGATCCGATCGCCCAACGCATCGACGCAAGAAATCAACTCGGGCTTGTAAGTACCGGTGATGTGAATGTCAACCCAGCTTTGCAGTTCGGGCGGCAGCAGCGATCGCAGTCGCTTGACTTCGTTCGGGCGGGGTTGTGGGCGCGGTTGGGAGGATGTTTCTGATCCCATGGAGAGTAGAGACTTACCCCATCGAGACAGCGGAATCGATCCTAGCCCGTTTGCATTGACTTGGCTGTGTTCTCGCTATCGGCGGTTGGCCGAATATGCTCTACTTGGAGGGACTATACAGAAGTAGTGGGTGGCTCTACCCAACGACCGTCTCCTTTAATTAGATCGATCAGCTCTGCCACCCCCTCAGCTTCAGGGACGCGCTTCACTTCCTCGCGACCGCGATAGAGGGCAATAGTACCGGGGGTTTTGCCCACGTAGCCGTAGTCGGCATCCGCCATTTCACCTGGCCCGTTGACGATACAACCCATAACGGCAATATCCAGACCGGTGAGGTGCTTGGTGGCTTCGCGAACTTCGTGCAGTACGGTTTCCAGATTGAACAAGGTGCGACCGCAGGAGGGGCAGGCAACGTACTCCACCATCGTTTTGCGCAGTCCCAGTGCCTGCAGAATGCTGTAGCAGACGGGGATTTCTTTTTCGGGGGCTTCGGTGAGAGACACGCGGATGGTGTCGCCGATGCCTTCGGCCAGCAGAGTCCCGATACCGGCGGTGGACTTGATGCGACCGTATTCTCCATCTCCGGCTTCGGTGACGCCGAGGTGGAAGGGGAAGTTATAGCCCAGTGCATCCAGGCGCTGAGCAGCCAGGCGGTAGGCAGCGATCATCACCGGTACGCGGGAGGCCTTGAAGGACAGGGTGATGTTGTGGAAATCCAGTTCGTTGCAGATTTCGATAAATTCTAGAGCAGACTCCACCATGCCTTCTGGGGTGTCACCGTAGGTGAACAGCATGCGCTCGGCCAGAGAGCCGTGGTTGACTCCGATACGCATGGACTTGCCTTGATCTCGCAGGGAGACAACCAGAGGTTCGAGTGTTTCGCGGATTTTGGCTTTGACGCGATCGAATTCCGCTTGGGTATATTCTTCGTCGGTGTCTTTCGCTTGCTCAAAGACATACAAGCCGGGATTAATGCGCACGTTATCAACGTGCTTGGCCACTTCTAGGGCGATTTTCATTCCGTTGTGGTGTACGTCAGCCACGAGGGGAACGGGCTGGTAACTGGAATACAGCTTTTCGCGAATGTCACCGACTGCTTTAGCATGGCCCACGCTAGGCACTGTCACCCGTACCACTTCGCATCCTTGTTCGTGCAGGCGACGAATGGCGGCAACCGCACCATCAATATCTTTGGTGTCTTCGTTAATCATGGATTGAACGACGACGGGGTGACCTCCTCCCACCATGACGTCACCAATGGGAACGGCGCGGGTTTCGCGACGGGGATAGGTCAGTTCTAGATTGGCCTGACTGGGGTTGAGGCAGGTTTTAGGGGGGTCGACGGTTTGCATTCCCTTCGCTCGCTCTGCTCGATTGGGATCGGGTTATCGCTTTGATTGTAAAGGCTGACTGGATACAAGGTGGATGTTGCAGGTGACATCGGAATGTAAATCGGCTTGCCACCAGAGCTTTTGCGGTCTTTCTCAGTACTAGCTGAGGATTAGCGTGCAGGTCTTGAATTGCAGTTCGCACGGAGGAGCGATCGCGCTAAATTATGGCGAGTTGAACGTGCTGCACCAATGAACCGCTGGATAAAAATTGCTGGGACACTCGCTCTGTCTGGATTTTCTGTTGTAGGGCTGGCGGCGTTTGGTCTATTGCGAGGTTGGCACGTCGAGAAGGTAACCCCGGCAGAGCTGGGGGGTCAGTTACAGCAAAATTTTCGGATTACGACACCCGAGGGAAATGGACAGTTTCCAACAGTGCTGGCGTTTCACGGTTGCGGGGGCGGCAGCGATCACGGTTGGGCGGACGTTCTGGAGACACAAGGATACGCGACCATTCTTGTGGATAGCTACATCAGCCGCCCACAGCTAACTCCAGATGATGTATGTAGCGGCAAGGCCTTCTGGGGAACCGAGCGGGCGGGGGACGTGTGGGCCAGTATCCAGGTAGCTCGCGAATTACCGTTTGTCGATCGCGACCGTCTTTTTTTAATGGGTTGGTCTCATGGCGGCTGGGCGATCGCCGATTTATTTGCCTTGCGCTCCGATAACCGACTACCGACGAATCTGACTCAAGCTCCTGATGTGGATGTGGAGTCAGCGATTTCTGGGGCGATTTTGATGTACCCGTACTGCGGATTTCCCGCCATGTCACGCCGGGGCTGGTCGGTCCAGGTGCCGTCGCTCATGCTGTTAGGGGGTGAAGATACCGTTTCCAAAGCACCGGATTGTTTGGCGATCGCCGAGCGAGCCAATCTTCGCTCCAGCCATCATGAATACGCGCCAACATTGACTCACGTGTACGAAGACGCTGGGCACATATTCGATATTGAATTCATCCCGGAAGTCTATGACCCCGAAGCAACGGCTGATGCCCGCCAGCGGATTTTGGACTTTTTGAGCAGTCAGATGGAAGACAACGGGGCGATCGAGCAGTAGCGATCGATATCCTGCATCCATAGAGTTAATGCAATTGCCAAAGTGGTCTGAATAGAGGCTGAGTCCGGTAAGCATGCTGTCTTGCTAAACGCGGGCTGGTAATTAGCGTAGACGTCATGCCCTGCAAGCGATTGGGGGAGAGAAGCACGTTAGTGTATGGCGAGTTACGCGTGCGCCACTCATGAATCGCTGGACAAAAATTGCTGGAACAATCGCGGTATCTGGATTGGTCATTGCAGGGGGGACAATCGTCGGGCTGCTGAGAGGTTGGCATATCCCGAAGGTGACACCGGATGAATTAGAAGCACAGCTACAGCCGGATTTTCAGATCGTGACTCCCGAGGGAGAGGGGCCATTTCCCACAGTGCTGGCATTTCACTCCTGTGCCGGGATAAAAGATCGCGATTGGCTTGAGGTGCTTGTAGAGCGGGGCTATGCGGCGATCTTGGTGGATAGCTTCAGCAGCCGCCCCGAACTGAACAAAGACATTGTCTGTACGGGTCGAGCCTTTTGGGGAGCTGAACGGGCAGGAGATGTGTGGACCAGCATTGAGGTAGCTCGCCAATTGCCGTTTGTCGATCGCGACCATCTATTTCTGATGGGTTGGTCTCACGGTGGTTGGGCGATCGCCGATCTATTTGCCCTGCAATCCGATAATCGACTGCCGACGAATCTCACCCAAGCCCCTGACGCCGAACTGGAGTCAGCCGTCTCGGGGGCAATTCTGATGTATCCCTACTGCAGTTTTCCGGCAGTGTCTCGAAGGGGATGGTCGCTAACAGTACCGACACTGATGCTATTGGGCAGCGAGGATAACGTGTCTCGGGCCGAGGACTGTTTGGCGATCGCCGAGCGTGCCAATCGCCGTTCTGGCAATCGCGAGACCATCCAAACGGTGACCCACGTGTACGAAGTCGGCCACGTGTTTGACGCGAGTCACCTACGCAGACGCTACGACCCGGATGCAACTGCCGATGCTCACATCCGAGTGTTGGACTTTTTGGAAACACACAGCAGTGGAGACAGCGAGGGTACCGCGATCGCAGAAGTTGTGAACTGAGAGAGTCTGAAACGCGGAGCCATCCGACCCCGCTCAACCTGAGTTCGATGGCCCTCATCCCCAGCCCTTCTCCCACAGTGGGAGAAGGGAGTAAGAGGCATTAAACCCTGATGCTGTCGTTGTGCTGTTGGGCGACTATCCCACTCAAATAGTCCTATCGAACTGACATCGCTCAAATCTCCACAAGCAATGCCATGTCGAATGACCGACCTATTAAACCTCAGGCTTACTGCAGAGTACCTGGGAGAGAAGGCATCCCCGAAAGCAAGACTGACAAACCGCTAGGGAGTCTTGACGCTAGTCCCCGGTAATCGACAGCTCTTTCACCCAAATGCGCGGGCACACCCCACCGGGGGTCACTTCGGGCTCGGACTCGACATAGACAATATCGTTCAGGAGCTGGCGGAAATCCCCCGCTACGGTAGCGGATTCAATGCTGACCTTTTTGCCTTGCTCGATCATCCAGCCGTCAAACGGCAGCGAGAACGAGCCCTCCAGAGAATTCACGCCAGCGTGCAGGGCTTTGATTTCGTCAATCCACACAACATTGTCGGCAGTATCGACGCTGTATTCGGTCTCAGTCTTTGCGCCGGGAAAAACGTGGGTGTAGTTGCCGCTGACGGTAACCTTCGCCCCCAGATTGGCGTGACCGGTGGGCTGGGCGTTCATGCGCTTGGCGGTGCCGGAGCTGTGCATGAAGTTGCTGAGGACCCCTTCGGTAATCAGAGGCAGGCGGCGGGTGGGGGTTCCTTCACCATCAAAATGACTGGGGGAAAAGTTGCCTTCGTGCAGCTCGTCGTCGGCTACGGACAGAAGCGGAGAGGCGATCGCGGTTCCTAGAGATTCAGGGGTGGAGAGGCTGCGGTTATCCAAAATGCTTTGGGCATTAAAGATATTGGAGAAAGCGCCAAACAGGCTGAGAAACGCTTCGGCGGAGAGGACGACAGTGTACTTGCCAGTAGGGATTTTTTTGTAATCCAAATGGCTGATGGTTTTATCAGCAGTTTCCTGAATACAGCCTGCAATATCCAGCTGGTCTACCCCTTGCTCCACCCGAAAGGCACCGGCACTGCGGGGCTTTTTCCCCTCTTGCTCAGTCTTGCTGTAGAGATAAACAGATGCGACAGAGCCTGCTTCGTACCGTTCTGCGCCGTCGCTGTTGATATAAAACCGTTCGATGTCCCGCTGGGAGAGACCGTTGTAGGGGACACCAGCGATCGCTGGGTGGGCTTCTAGTAGCTTTGCCTCGGCACCTTTAAGCGATTCCAGCAGATCGGCCACTGGCGTTTGCTCGACGTAGACGTTGTCGTAATCGGGCAGTGGTGTGGTGGCTTCTGGGCTGAAGTCGGGGGCATGGTCTTTAACCCCAAAAGCGCTGGCTTCGGCAGCAGTTTTTAAGGCCAGTTCCAGACCGGCAGCGTCGGTATCAGTCGTAGACGTGATGCCGACGGTATTGCCGTCACTCCAGACGCGCACGGTAAAGCTAGCTCGATTGGAGGCTTTGACTTGCTTGGGTTCACCGCGATCGATTTGAACGCTGTTTTCGTCAACGGACGAACCGGAAATGTCGAATTTCGAGATGCCGAGCTTGCTGGCAATCGTGCGGGCCTGGCTGGCTAAATCCTGAATGTTGGTGGTCATAAACCTGCTAGAGCTGTAAATCGCTGGTTTTCCAACTATAACAATCCCGTTCGGACATGTTGGCTGGCTGGGAGGACGGACGATCGTGACAGGAGCCTATTCATTGCCGTAAGCCTGGGCAGGGTCGATCTTGCCGCGAAACACAAAGTAGTTGTAAACGGTATAGGCCAACAATATCGGGATGAGAAAGCCCACAAATATGGCCATAAAAACCAGCGAGCTTGGAGATGCAGCGGCTTCGTAGATGGTGACCGAGGGGGGGATGATGCTGGGGAAGATCAGAAAACCCAAGCCGACGAAGGAAAGGAAGAACAAAGATACTGTCCAAATAAACGGGGTGATTTCTTCCTTTTGCTGCAAGCTGCGTAACAACAGACCGACGATCGCCACTCCCAAAATCGGAATCAGAGCAAACACGTACAGCAACGGCGGTTCGAACAGACGAACCCCAATTTGGGAAGACAACAACGGCGTACTGATTGTGATGAACACCGCTCCAATAAACGTCGTCACGGTTGCCAGCTTTGCCGTCCCGTAGTGAGTCTGCTGCAACTCCCCCGAGGTTTTCATAATGAGGTAGGTGGAGCCGACCAACACGTAGCCCTGAATCAACGTCAGAGCGACCAAAACAGTCCGCCAGGTCAGCCAGTCGAATGGCCCGCCAATAAAGTGTCCGCTGGTATCAACAGCGATTCCTTCAAATACCGTCCCCAGCGCAAATCCCTGTCCGAGAGCCGCCAGAAAACTCCCAGCCCCAAACGCCACGTTCCACACCCGCTTGTTGTCAGCGTTTTCACGAAACTCGAACGACACCGCCCGAAACAGCAAGCCCACCACCATAATCAGCGCGGGCAAATAGAGTGCATTGAGAATAGTCCCGTAAGCCAGGGGAAACGCCCCAAACAGCGATCCACCCACCAATACAAGCCAAGTTTCATTGGCATCCCACACATTGCCCAAGCTAGTCATCAACATGCTGCGACGCTCTTCACTCGAAGATGTTAGCGACAGAATGCCGACCCCCAAATCGAATCCATCTAGCAGAACATAGAGGAACAGAAACAGCCCCAGAACACAGAACCAAAACTGAGGCAGAAATTTTTCTAGCGCTTCCATATATCTCGAGGTCTTGTGATGCAGGTTTTGGCTTAACTCACTTCGACTTAATTCACTTCTGCAGGGCGGCGATCGCCCGAGGTCTCCAACCAATCGGCACAGTAATCGGGCAGCGCCACCTCCAAATTTGGACCGGTAAGCAGAATCTTGCGTCCGAAATATAAAGCGGCAGCCAGAAAGACGATGTAAATCGCTGTAATCCCTAGTAGAGACGTCAGAACTTCTCCGGCAGGCAAGTTAGATGCCGCATCCGCCGTGCGAATTTCGCCGTACACGGTCCAGGGCTGACGCCCCACGCAGCGAACAATCCAGCCGGTTTCAACCGCAATGTAGCCCAACGGAGCCGCCAGTACCCAGGCTCTTAGCAGCCAGGCTTGTTGGGCGATCGCCGAATCCTCCAACTTGCCACGCCACCACTGCAGTACTGTCCCTGCCATCAGTGCCGCCAGAAACAGACCAATCCCCACCATGATGCGGAAACTGTAATACACCAACCCAATCGCATGTGGCCGATCTTCGGGGGCGTAAGACGACAATCCGCGCACGGGTTCGGACAGCTTTGGCTTCAGCTCCAGCAAGAATCCCAATGCATTCGGGATTTTGATTTCGAAATCATTGCGCTCTGCTTTGTCATTGGGTAGAGCCACCAGACTCCAGTCAGCAGTTTGTCCGGCAGGAACGGTTTCCCACTGGGCTTCCATCGCTGCCAGCTTGGTAGGCTGATAGTGGTATACCTGCTCGGCACTGAGGTGGCCGATGAAAATTTGCAGGGGAGCAACGGCGATCGCCACTGTCAGGGCAATTTTGAACGATCGAGCGAAAAAAGTCGCGTGCGTTTGACGCAGCAGATACCAAGCACTGATACCACCGATGACGAACAGGGATGTCTCCAGCGTGGCGAAGAACATATGCAACACGCTGTTGAGCATGAAGGGATTGGCAATGGCTTGGAAGAAGTCCTTAACAACGAACTTACCGTCCACAAAAATGCCACCCGCCGGGGTTTGCAGCCAGGAATTGGCAGTCAGAATCCAGAAGGTAGACAAGTTCGCCCCAAACGCCACCAGGATAGTCGCCATGTAGTGGATGGCAGGAGGCACGCGGTTCCAGCCAAACAGCATAATGCCGAGAAAACTGGCCTCAAGCATGAACGCCATCGTCCCCTCGAATCCGAGGATGGTGCCGAAGAAATCTCCTACCGCTTCGGAAAAGGGAGCCCAATTCATGCCGAACTGGAAGGCCATCGGCAATCCAGAAGCCACGCCAATACCGAAGTTCAGAACGTACAACTTGGTCCAAAAACGGATGTGGCGATAGTAATCGGGGTTGCGGGTTTTCAGCCACAGCCCCTCCATGATGACCAGGTAAATGCCCATGCCAGTGGTCAGGACAGGCCACAGCATGTGAAAGATAGCCGTTAGGGCGAATTGAATCCGCGACAGGACGAGGGTATTCGAAAGGAGTTCCATAGGGAGCAGCCACTAGCCCACCACCAAGAGGTGCGATAGCTAACCAATTGCGATAGGTACCCTTCCGTCGTAACGAGCGATCGCCAGTTCCGACAAGAGCATGAGCTACGGCCAAGCAAGTCTAAAGGTGGCCTTCAAGGTTGACGAATTGTCGTATCCCTAATGTTTCGTCAGGCTTACTTTTAGGGATGCCATCTCTTTGGACAGGCGTTGCAGCAAGCCTGGAGGGTGCCTTCACTAGAGTTGACAGAGAACTAGGCCAAGTCCCCGGAGATAATCGACATCGCAGCCTTTACCTAAGACAACTCGCCTAGATCAACCACTCAGAAGCGCGCTCGCCCAGATCTAACGGAATCGCCACTGCTTTCCCCAACCGAGGCCGCTGACGGGTAACCTGCATTTCCTGAATCGCGAATTCCAACACCCCCCAATCCGCCAGTCGTTCCATCACCGATTCCAAGTGACCGAGGTACTCATCTTCGCTATAACCAAACGAGCGCTGGCCCAAATACTTCCACATCACCAACAGCAGGACGCGATTACCCCGGCGCTGTAACTGAATGTCGTAGGCACGCCCCCACTTGCCAACAATGAAGCGGCGAAAATCCTCACCCTTCATGGCTTTACATTTTGTATCGTC
>JBCBVA010000052.1:0-25347 GCA_039817825.1 Cyanobacteria bacterium J06642_12
ATTCGCTAGCAGCGACAAAACGTAGAGAAAAGAACATCGAGCTAGGACTTGCGAGATGTCGAGCTATCCACTGGGTCGATCAACCGGTATAGCTTCTGGCGAATTTGGGTTTCAAACACGTCCCATTTCTGATCGGCATATTCCGGATTGTCGTTCGAACCCGACAGGAAGCCCAGCGTAATTTCAAATCCACCAGCTTGACTGCGTCCTCCCCCAAAGAACCGACCGGTATCGTCTTGACCAAAAGCTCGTTTGAGGAAATCGTCGGGATCAAGGGTGAGCTTGTTGGTTCGTAGAGAACCGGTCACCACCTCTTGGCCATCTTCCGAACGAATGATGCCGTAGACGACTGCAGTATGCACGTCCTCTTCAGTGATTAAGAAATCTGCCGCTTGGGGGATGGCGTCGCGATCTTCAAACCGGAGATAGCCCACCCCTGAAATGCAAAAGTTATTGCGGATGTGACGCTTACCTAGTGCTTCAGCAATGATATCCATCACCCGACGAGATCGCGCCGAGCAGAGCACAGCCGACAGTAACTGACCGTCC
Organism: Cyanobacteria bacterium J06642_12; assembly: GCA_039817825.1. Classification (GTDB taxonomy): domain Bacteria; phylum Cyanobacteriota; class Cyanobacteriia; order Thermostichales; family PCC-7336; genus PCC-7336. Next base: position 550 of record JBCBVA010000052.1, read on the forward strand.
TGAAAGCGACTGATATAGGCCGCAGCCATCAGGTCAGCTTCCTTAGCCTGCCGCAATTGGTCGGTCTCGGAGCGCAAACCATGCATGAGCGCCGTAGCACACTGAACGTGGCGCGGGTCGTTGGTATCCAGCTCCAGCAAACCGTCACGCAAGTACTCGGAAAAGATGGTCGCGGTAGCCGCAGCCCCCGTGCGGATATCTTCAAACTCCGCTTGATAAATATTTTGAAGGGAATGGTGATCGACCAACACAGCCAGCGGCAACCCTGCCTCTTTCACTAGGGGAGCAATCTGACTGGTCGTGCCCTGATGATCGACAAAAACGGCAGCTTGGTATTCGTTTAGGTCATCGGGCCGAATGGAGGACACATCCAACTTCTGGCAGGGCAAATCGGTCAGGCGCACCAGAGCAATATTTTCCTGATGACTTAGGGTACCGGCATACACAATGTCCGTGGAAATCGCGAATTGTTCCGCAATTAAGCTGTAGGCCCATGCCGTAGACAGAGCATCGGGGTCGGGAAAGTCTTGCAGAACAATGAGCTGATGGCTACCTCGGTAATGTTCGAGCACATCGCGCAATTGCTCAACTTTTGACTTTGGAACAACTTTCGATGGGGCACTGTTGTCTTTGAGCCCAACAACACCATTGCCTTTTCGCTTGCTACCGCTCCCATTGCGGCCATTTCCATTACTGGGAACAGTCATAGGCGAAGCAGTCGGGTCGGCATTATCGCGGTCATTTGCCATGTGTGCAGTCCGGGAACGAGCAGAGGTACGTACCACCAAGCAGCCAAAGCCTCATCTATGTGAAGTTATTTGAACTCAAGCCCCAACCAGAATAACCCCTAGCTTGACCTTTTGACAGAAGGTCGTAGATTTCTTGGGGTATTTTTTGGCGTCGAACAGGGAAAGACGCGCAACACTGAGTACCGGAAAAATCAGAAGCCCACTGGAAGTGTGTCAGCAGAGCACGTTGTTAGTCGAGCAGATTGCCCATCAGTAGTAGTGCAAAAGATAAGCAGTGAAAGAGAAGAGTAATTCAAGAGAAGCGGTCGGTCTTTCTCGTCTCGAATCGGTGAGATATTTAACCAAGTCCACCGTGTCGTAACGACACACCCCACGAGCTTATCGATAGTACCCGTAAATGAATCTGGGGAAAATCGATGCTGCCAACTTAATTTTACCGTCTTAGCCATGAGGTTTCATGTCAGCTACATCAATGGTGACATTCAATTAGTCTGACTGGAGAAAGCTGAATAACTAGATATCTCTCCACCCAAAGCATTTGCGAGAACAGAGCTTAACAAGAGGAACGGGTCGTGAATCGGTAGGCTGGAGAGCGCCTTCCATTCCGAGGCATTTTGTGACGCGCAACCTCTTAGTTGTGTTCGCTATCCTATGCCTTCTGGCCTGCGAAGCAAGTTGAATCAATCTGAAATTTCGCAGGTTGTATGTCTATTTGCCACAGACAGCCGCGATCTGAATACAAGCGGTTTGCAGCGATCGCGTCGCATCCTGTCCGCGCTTCAGCTGATATTCCAGCTCTAGCAAGAGTTCCATCACCCGATAGAGTTGCCAACTGGACAACGAACGTACCTCTTTCTGGAGGAAATAGACGCGCTTGGGATTACCGAGTTCGGCCATTTGAGCGATCGCCTTGTTATCTCGCTCTCCAGACTCGATCGCCACTCGCACCCACAGCCACGTGCGAAATTGCCCCACCAGCACAGCGACCATTTTCAGGGGGGGCTCGTTGCGAGCCAGCAATTGCATCAAAACTGTCAGGGATTTCTCCGTATCCCCCGATCGCAGGTGACCTGCCAATTGAAACGTGTTGTAGGCGGAGGCCGGTACTAGCTCTCGCACGGCCTCGGCAGTCACCGTTCCGTCCGGAACGTACAGCGACAGCTTCTCTAGCTCCATCTCTAGTTGACGGCGATCGTTACCGACGGCTTCCGCCAGCAACGCAGTAGCGGCTCCATTGAGTTGCAGCTGTTTATCCCGGGCTACCCCCCTAACGGCATCCATCAGCCCGTCTGTGTCCCACGGAGCAATTTGTTTGAACTCCCGTACCTTGGCAACTTTCTTGAGAAACTTGGTAGATTTCAGTCGCCCATCCAGCTTTCCAGCCGCTGTTAGCAGCAGGTGTGTGGTGTCCGGGAGCGCTGTTAGGGTGCGCTCCAGTTCCTGCATCAGGTCGTCACTACACTGCTGCACCAGTTGGGTATTTTCCAGCCACACCAGCCGATCGCCCATCCCCAGCGGCGGGGTCATCGCCTGATTCAATCCCACCTGCGCATCCTCTGGCCCCGCCCCCAGGCGATCGAAATTGAATGCTACCCAGGCATCATCGAGCACCTTCTGCTGCAGCGCCTGCACTGCCTTTTTGAGGGAATAGCGATCGTCTCCCCAGTAGAGATAGATGGGCACGCTGGCCTCCCAAGCCGGTTCGGGGTGACTATAACCTACGAAAATGGGGGGTTGGGTGATGAATCTAGATCTCTTATGGCAATCCGCTGTAAGGTCTGGAGTGCAAAGACAGCTTAAAGTCTTGATTGGCCAGGAAAAATACCGAAAGAACTCTCCATAGCGGATTGTCGATCGCTCTATGGGTCGAGATTTTGTGTGAGTGAGCGGAGGAGTGGAGTATGCGACTGTGGTGCCTTCACGGCAACTTGCAAACGCCGGAAGTTTGGCAGCACATCGGCGATCGCTGGTGGGAGCGTACTTGGACTAGGGAGGTCAAGCTCGAGCTCGTTGATGTATGGGCAAGCGAGGACTCAGATTTTCGCCAATGGGCACAGATGTTTTGCGATCGCGTCCGGAGCCACGCATTGGTTGGGGAACCTCAGTGGCTAATGGGATATTCGTTGGGGGGACGGCTGGCATTCCACGCCTTGCTTGAATCCCCACAGTTGTGGACGGGGGGAGTTGCGATCGCTGCCGACCCTGGAATTCCGACGGAAGATGAACGCGCGCAGTGTCTGCAGCGAGATCGGACATGGGGACGGCGTTTTGTCAGCGAATCGTGGGAGATACTCCTGCAGGAATGGGATCGTCAAGCAGTATTTGCAGGATACGCGTGTGGAGTCGAACGTTCGGAAGCAGCCTTCGATCGCCGTCGCATTTGCCAACTATTCGATCGCTTCTCAAAAGGACGACAGGCAGACTTACGGCCAGCACTCGCACAACTAACCCAACCTCCGCTCCTTTACATATCGGGACAAGCCGATCGCAAATACTCTGCAATTGGAGCAGCACTGGCCAGGCGTTGTCCTACGGTTACTCACGCGGTTGTGCCCGCTGCTGGCCATCGTGTCCCGTGGGAGAACTCTGCTGGTTTTGTTCGCGCCCTCCAACAGTTTGTCCGGTCTCAAGTCAGCTAAGAAATGCCAGCACCTGATAGTTTAGGAGCCACCAGTACAAACTCGTCAGTACGATCCAACTCTAAAGCTCCGGCCTCTTCAAATTTCGGCCACAGTTCGCGGTCAACAAGCACTAGCTCATCAGCCCATTTCTGCCTGAGTTGGGCTCGGTTAGCCGGTAGGACTTGGCAATGACAGTAGAAATTCAAGGAGGGGCGTCCGTAGCTAAAAGATGTATAGACAACAGCATTGGGGGAAACGTGAGATCTCAGCATGCCAGCAACGGGCTTGACCTCAAATGCTTCATTCAACTCCCACAACCATTCCCCCGACACCATCAGTAGCAACAGACTGACATACGTTCCAGTTAGAAATATATAGATAAAGCTCCGTCTCCGTTGCCATAGCAGTCGAGCCGTTACGGCGAATGTCAGACACAGGACGATTCCCATCAATGGCAACCACGGCTGACCACCACCATCCACACTCAGATATACCGTCCCCGCCACGGCCGCAGCCCCGAGAACGGTGAACGAGATCCCCCAACCGCGTCCCAATTTGGCTGAATTCCTCCACATCCAATCCATTGCTCGCCCAATTGCCAGAGCAATGAATGGATAAACAGGCATGATGTACCAGGGCAGCTTGGTTCCCATCACCGAAATCAACCCCAGGTAGCCCACCGTCCCCAGTACCACCAGTGACCCCCAGGTCGATCGCCACTCCTGCCATGCCAGTCGCAACCCCAATGGCCACATCACCAACAAGGGCCATCCATACTTCAACAATTCCAGCAGGTAGTACCAAGGAGGACCCGCATGTTGCTCGACCGAGTCGGAGACGCGATTGAGCCCCTGAGACAAAAAATGAGTCTGCCAGAAGGCGCTTCCGTAGCGGTCAAACTGGGCACCGTACCAAGCAGATAGCACCCCCAGCCCCATGCCCAATCCCAAGTACAGCCAAGGATTTCGCAAGTAGGGTTTTCTCAGGTGGGGAACCGACCGATTCTGTCGGATTGCCAACCACATCATCCAAGCGGCAGCGATCGCCCCCAACGGTACAGCCAATAATCCTTTAGTGAGCCCCAACCAGCCCAACCCAATGCCAATGCCAATCGCCCAGTGATCGCCTCTACGTCTCACGCTGCGGGCCACACATAGCAGCACCAGCAGAAAAGCGGTAACCGACATCCCATCCAGCATCAGTAGGCGTCCGTGACGGGCGACAGGCAGCAGAGTGAGGAACGTAGCGGCAGAGAGTAAGGCTGTCGAGCGCTGTTCGAAGAGCGCTCGCCCCAGAGCAAATACCAGGGGAATGCCAAGGGCAGAAGCTATGGCTCCCGGCAACCGGGCCGCCCATTCGTTGATGCCGAATGCCCGAAAACTGAGGGCGACCAGCCAATCCATCAGCGGCGGCTTGAGCATGTAGGGTTGCCCAAATGCCGTGGGATGGAGCCAATGGTTAGTCTCGGCAATTTCTCGCGCCACTAGCGCCCGCGTCCCCTCATCCCAATCCCGTAGTGGCACGTCTCCTAACGCTAGGCCATACAGCAAGCCCGCAGCCAGAGTTAAGCTCAGCACCCACAGCCAATCGCGACCCGAAAATTTATCCCGCCCCGAAAATCTATCCCGAGCAGCCAATCGATCGGGATCGAAGCGATCGGCGTCGGGGGGCCACCCATTAGATGCCACGCACTACCTCACGTCGTTTGTCAGTGTTTTGGCTAAATCAAACGTAAAACAAATGGATTTGAGTCCTCACAGATGCTGTTGTTGCAATTCAACATTGAGACCTCGTTGATTCAGTGTTATCTACCGCGATCGCATACGCCAAATCCGCCGCGACCATGCCAGTCAGCGGCGGATTGAAAACCACGTTACTGCGGAATTTAGTAGGCGTTCAGATCGATTCCGGCTTCGCGAGCCATTGTCGCTAGACCTTTCTTCTTCAAAGTTTTGATGGCTTTGGTAGACAGACGCAACCGGACAAACCGCTTACCTTCTTCCCACCACACGCGCTTGTTCTGCAGGTTTGCTTCCTGCATTTTCTTGGTACGACGGTGAGAGTGAGAGACCGCGAAGGCGTTATTTCCCTTCTTGTTGGTGAGATCGCAATGGCGCGGCATGATTTCGACGGTCTACGTAACAGCCCAACTAGTCTAAACGATGACTCGGAGTTACAGCAACTACTTTTTTGAGGAGCAAGCCCTTTTCTTTGCACGGTCCTCCTAAGCGTCTCGCTGCCCCCAATCGCGACTACTTCACCAGTAAAGACTCTAAAACATTTGCTTGAAACTCGTGCAAAGCCGTCCTGACAGTCTCGAACACCTGCTGACAATGATTGACTTCCTGCAACGGCAGCTCTTGATTCTTGGCTACACAGGTAAGTTCCATTTCCCCGCTCGATTTCGAGTCTAGATACATCTCCACCGTCACGAGCTGCGAGAGTGCCACATGACCGGTTTGCTCTCGAGCCACCCAATAGCCGGGGCTGTCATAGAGCATGTCAAACTGACGACGACTGAGCAGATTTTGCAGCTCGTATCGCACCTCTCGGTGCTCGATCGGTAACTTCATAACGCAAGAATAGTGGCCCATTTGAATACCCCGACGCTCTTCGGATATCAAGATGCTCAACCCACCACATACAGCTATTTAAGGCGCGATCGCGCATGATGCTGCGTACCAGTAGATGCAAGTTCGAGCAATCCAATGGTTCCCGCAGCGTAAACAAATACATCCGTGAAATCGTTGCGGAAAATAGCAGCTTTACCGCGGTAGCAAATTGATCGATGGACCAACGGTTCAATTGGGCACCCGGTCGGCAACCCCCTGCATCGAGGTAATCGCAGTCCCCATCGGCAGTTACGCCACTTGATGATTGCTTGGCTGCACCACAGTTCTTCTCAGAGTGAACGGAGGTGTCATCTCGTTAATTTTTCCGAAGCCCTGCGGAGTCGTTACATGTCGTCAAATCGGGCAGTTCTCAACGTTAACGAATTCCAAATTACATTGAGGGAGCTGAAGGCCATAGCAATTTCAGCCATGATGGGATGCAGCAGGCCACAAGCTGCAATCGGCAAGGCAATCAGGTTATAAATCGATGCCCACCCCAAATTTTGCTTGATTTTGCGAAAGGTGAATCGAGCCAACGTCATGGCCTCTGCAACGGCAGCCAAATCTCCGCGAACCAGTGCCAGATCTGCTGCTTCGATCGCAATATCGGTACCGGTACCCAACGCAATCCCCACATCCGCTTGTTTCAAGGCCGGGGCATCGTTGATGCCATCCCCCACCATGGCCACCACTTCGCCGCTAGCTTGCAATTCCTGCACCCAAGCAATTTTGTCGGCGGGTAGCATTCCGGCTTTGACGCAATCGATACCAGCCCGCTGCGCGATCGCCGCCGCCGCCCGTGGGTTATCTCCCGTCAGCATAGCGACCTGCAATCCCCGTCGTTTGAGCTGCTCGATAGCCCGCGCCGATTCGGGCTTGAGCGGGTCGGCGATCGCAATTGCCCCCAAACAGGCTCCATCCAATCCCACAATCGCCACCGTTTGTCCCAGTTCCTCCCACTCAGTAATAGCTTCGGTTAGGCGATCGGTCTCAACCCCCGTTAACTGTTGGGCGGCATATCTCGGATTCGCCACCAAGACTTGATGGTCGCCCACAGTCGCTCGAATGCCACACCCAGCGATCGCCTGCATCTCTTGGACATCGGGTAACTCTACCTGTTGCTGACTGGCGTACTCCACAATCGCCCGCGCTAGCGGATGTTCGGACAGTTGCTCTGCCGCCGCCGCCCACTCAATCACCTCCTCTTGCCGTCCCGCAGGCCAGATATTCTGAACGCTAGGTTTGGCCTGCGTCAGCGTCCCGGTTTTATCGAATACCACAGTGGTCACTGACTGCAGGGTTTGCAATGCTTCTCCATTGCGAATCAAGATGCCGCGTTCCGCCCCTTTGCCTGCCCCCACCATCAGAGCCATCGGCGTCGCCAACCCCAACGCACAAGGGCAAGCCACCACCAGCACAGCAATCGTGTTAAACGCCGCCAGCGACAGCGGTGATAAATCCGCATTCACCCAGGGCAAGACGGCGGCAGCGGATCGAGCAAATTGCCCTAAAGGCCCAGCAGCAAGCGTCCAAACGGCAAAGGTCGTTAGCGCCAAGGCAAGCACTACCGGGACAAAATATCCCGTGACGCGATCGGCTAACTGCTGGATCGGAACTTTGCTTCCCTGCGCCTCTTGTACCAAGCGAATCATCTGAGCCAAGAACGTATTGCGGCCCGTACGCGTCACCTCCACCACCAGCGATCCTTGCTGGTTGACTGTGGCCCCAATCGCCCGATCTCCACTGCTCTTTTCCACCGGCATGGACTCCCCTGTCGCGATCGCCTCGTTCACGCTGGAACTGCCAGCCACAACCTGGCCGTCCGCTGGAATCACTTCCCCCGGTTTGACCAACAGGTAATCGCCCACCTGTACCACCTGAATCGGCACGTCAACAGCATCCGCGATCGGCCAGTCGCTCAGCTCACCATCAGACCCACCGTCAGCCCCATCGCCATCCTCACCCGCACGATCTGAACGCTCCTGCGCGTCATCCTCCCTGGGCGGCGTTGGCAGCAGGTGAGCCTGCTTCACCTGCAGTCCTGCCAAACGCTCGATCGCCTGCGAAGCTTTCCCCCTGGCTCGTTTATCTAAATACCGGCTGAGGAGATGAAACGCCATCACCATTGCCGCCACCTCGACAAATACCGTCACTTCTGGAACGGCTAATAACCCAATTAGATAGGTCGGAACAGTGCCCAAACTAATCAGTACATCCATATTGGGAGCCTTGCGGCGGATGGCAGCCCAGCTCTGTTGATGAGTGACCCACCCGGCCACAAACACAACCGGAAAGGCCAGCACCAGAGCAAGAATATGGTGGTGCATGTTGTGCGGCATGTTCTTGCTCATGCAGTAGAGCATGACCCCCATCAGGATGGCGGACGGAATTGCCGCCAGCAAGAAGCGATCGCGTGCCTCCCGAATCCCCTGTTGGTGGTTATCTTGCAAAATCTGAATTGCTGTTTCAGGGTCGGCCAGGGTGGCCGAAAACCCACTGTCATTAACAGCTTGTAGTAACCCCTCGACCGTAACCTGGCCGGGCTCGAATACCACCCGGGCTTGCTCTGCAGCCAAGTTAACTTCAGCCAGAGAAACCCCTGGAATTTGGTTCAAGGTTTGGCTGACACTGGCCGAACATCCCGCACAGCTCATTCCACCAATTTGCAGTTGTGCCGCTTCACTCTTGGCTTGCTCCGGAGACAAAGCTGGGTTCTCGGAGGATGAGTAGGGAAAGGTGGTGGTCATGGTAAAAGCTTGGACGAATAGTATAAGCCGAACATTACGATAGCTCGGAGAGCCGATGCATATGCCTGCGGGCTGGCAATTGGGCAAGCGATATGCCAATCCTAGCTGTGCTGACGGCAGCGAGTCGATAAGATTGGCGTTGATAGTCACTCCCCACAGCGAGTAAGTTGGCTGTTCTAATAAACGTTGTAGGAGAAGAACTCCCAGCAAGAGTTCTAGACGATTTGTTTTACGTTTAATTCGACTGAACCACCGATCGAAGCGACTCCCTAATCAATGAACGCGCGCTTCAGCATAATGCAGGGTGAGGAGTCGCGTTACAGACCTCAGCAGGCAGACCTGACTAGAAGCAGACTTCAACTTCAACACAGTAGAAGAAGATTTGCCGCTGTTAGGAAAGGATTGGGAACGGGCATCTTGGGAGGCAGCCCCTCCGCCAACATGAAGAGGTATGGAGCAGCCAATGATGGGAAGCGAGGTAGGCCATCACTGTTCCCTCTAGGTAAGAAGCAACGGGCCAGTCCCCATTTCCTCAGTTCACGTCTAGATTTGCAGTAATCTCGAAGCGGTCAACCTGCAGGCAAAACTGCGCTCTCCCACCACTTGCTACACGTGTCCCGCCGATATAGTTGGCTTGGCCAGTTCCCCCCAGGAGTCATTCATGCGTTGCAATCATTCAATGTCCGTCCTTCTTGCTGCTGCGATCGCAATTGGGGTCGCCGGACAGGCCCATGCCGCCGAGGAACTGGTCATTACCGCAGGGCCAGCCACTCGTACCGTCCAAATTGACGAGCTGGCTTTGTATGCAGAAACGGGAGAGACCAGCCGCCAGTTGCAAGTATATTTTGACGAATATGTAGGAGAAGAGGGGGCCAAAGGCATTCGCAAGGCACTGAATTTAACTCTGCAGGTCGATTTTGTGCCGTTCACCCGATACTTACGCTCCGAAGGGGGCTCCTGTTTCTTGGGCCAAGTCAGCCGCATGTTACGCCCGGCCACCAGCAATATTGACGCCACCCAAGCATTGAGAGCGGGGTTGATTAACTCTGCTGCCCCCGACGGTAATATGTCCCTGATCGAATTCTTCCAGACCTACCCCAATCGCCAAATTTATATCGACCAAGAGCAGCTATCCGGCAGCGGCGAAGAGTCGGACGCACTTCGCAGCATGTTCCGAGAGGTACTGGTGGCATCCGGCCTGCCACTAGAAGAAGGGGGCGAAGGCTTCGAGGTCATCGATTCCAACCCAGACGACGAGTTCTCCGGGCTAGTGATTCCGTTGACAGATGTTGATTACGAGTTGCTGGCCGAAAATTCCGTGGACATGATTTGCGGGGCACGGTTTCAACAGGATGAATCCTAAGCAATTCCCCCCGGCATTGTTGAGACGCACCCGCGTGAAAAACCGGCAAGGTCAACACGTGACCCACATATCCAAGAGCTACAGCGTTTGCCATTTCAGTTAGGACAGCAGTTTCTAAGCATAGTCAGGGATGGACATAGCTGAAATGTCCGCAGTGGTGTGGCCACTGCTATAGACATCAAACGCGTTATTAAAGTTGACGGTACTGCTATCGCTAGCCCGATCGCCGCGCTATCGTGAAAACAGTCGAGCGGTACGCAAGCGATCGCCCACAAGCTAGCAGCCCTCGCTCTTGTTCGCACATCTGGCCCGCGTGAGGACCGCATCAATGGAAGCCCTGCTGGATAACATATACGGCTCGTGGTTTTTCCCCGAGCGCACCTTTCGCGATTTGCGGGAAAACCCTCCCATCTTGCAAGCTGGGCTGTTAACCATTCTGCTGAATGCACTGGATGCCGGTCGGCAGACGGGGTTTAATCCGTTTAACTTGGTGTGGGCTGCGATCTATGGGTTGGTGGGATGGGTCATTCTGGCGGCCCTCCTGCGGGGGTTGGCCTACAGCTTTAATCTCGATCCCCGCCTCGATACGGTTCTAGTCTTGATTGCGTTTGGGGGACTGCCCTGGGTGTTTATCGCGCCGGCCCAGGCACTTGGCGGCTCTCTGGGTGCTTTAGCCGGACTGGCGGCTCTGGTTTGGTTTGTCGTCTGGGAATTGCGAGCGACGGCGATCGCTTTAGATGTACCGTGGCAGCGCTTAATCTGGATCGTCCCCCTCACGTTTGTGGGAGGCTTCGTCGCCCTCGGTTGGACCAGCAGTACACTTTCGGCAATTTTTTCTCTAGGGTAGGTCGCAGATTCTTGGGCTAGAGTTTGAGGCGAGCAATTTGCCCCCCCCCTCTCAACCATCCCTTGCATGACCCCATTCCCACCAAAGTCTGCGATTGCCATTGTTGCTCCCACCCCTGCAGCGGTCGCGATCGCTCTGCAACTGCGGGTCGGGCTACCCAACACCACGATTTGGACCCGAGCTGTTAGCACTGAGGATGACACCTGTAGCAGCAATAGCAGTGACATCAGCCAGCCCGAGCAGTCGATTCAATATTACGACTCGCTCTCAGCCTTATTCCATACTCTGTGGCCCTCTACTGATGCTCTGATTTGCATTCTGGCTACAGGAGCAATCGTCAGGCTGATCGCTCCATTACTGGCAGACAAGCATACCGATCCCGCCATTGTCGCCATTGATGAAAACGGACGTTTTGCAATCTCGTTGTGCGGAGGCCACGTAGCTGGAGGAGATCGACTTACTGGCGTCGTTTCAGCGTTGCTGGCGGCCATCCCAGTGGTGTCTTCCGGCTCCGCAGCTTACCAACTACCGGCGATCGACACTCTCGGAGACTCGATGGGATGGCGGCGGGGGGAAGGGGACTGGACAGAAATTGCGAGTGCAATTGTCAGGGCTGTTGGTGCTGGAACGAGTGACGCCGAACATTCACAATCTGTCGCCGTGATTCAAACCTGCGGCTGGGATATCTGGCGCGATCGCCTCCCCCAGTCCCATCCGTTTTTTGATGTTCATTTTTCAGAGGTTCAATTTTCCAGCCTTCCATCCGATGGCCCAAACGCTCAGCCAGTTTCATCTGCCACCCTATGGATTTCCGATCGCCATCCTCCTGCAGATCTGCCCCCCCCCTATGCCTGCTGGCACCCGCGCACCCTGTGGGTTGGGGTGGGCTGCGAGCGAGGCACCTCGGCTACCACCATCGAAACCGCCATCCACACCTGCTTGCAGCAGCACGGGCTGGCTTGGGAAGCAATCGCCGGATTGTCCTCGATTGATATCAAACAAGACGAAGCGGGATTGGTGGAACTTGCCGATACATTTCAGTGGCCGATTGTCTGGCACAGCGCTGATGCCCTCAAGGTCGTAACGGTTCCCAATCCGTCCTCCATTGTCGAACAAGCTGTCGGTACACCGTCAGTGGCCGAAGCGGCGGCCTTGCTGGCGGCCTCTGCCACAACTCTAATTTCGGAGAAACAGTCCAGTCGCGTTGACGGAGCCGGAGCCTGCACGGTGGCGATTGCCCGGTCAGAGCGGGAATACAGCGCTCGCACGGGTGCACTGTATCTGGTGGGAATTGGGCCGGGTTCGCTCGATTTGATTGCCCCAGCCGCCCGCGCCGCGATCGCTCGCGCAGACGTGGTGGTTGGCTATCAGCTCTATCTCGACTTAATCACTCCGTTACTAACCCACCACCACATCATCCGGGCCAGCCCCATTACTCAAGAAGTTCATCGAGCAAATACCGCGATCGACCTGGCGAACCGAGGGCTCTCCGTTGCTGTTATTTCTTCTGGAGATTGCGGCATTTACGGCATGGCGGGCCTGGTCATGGAACAACTGGCTCGCTCCGGCTGGGATGGCATAACACCCACAGTTGAAGTAGTACCGGGGATCACGGCGTTGCAAGCGGCGGCCGCCCGCGTGGGTACCCCCTTAATGCACGACTTCTGTGCTATCTCCCTCTCGGATCTGCTCACTCCCTGGGACACCATCGAACAACGCCTCAACGCAGCAGCAACGGCTGATTTTGTCGTAGCACTCTATAACCCGCGATCGCGCACTCGCACCCAAGGGTTGGCAACCGCTAAGGAGATCTTCTGCCGTTATCGTTCACCCAATACACCGGTCGCGATTGTCAAATCTGCGTTTCGTCCCACAGAAATAACAGTGGTGACCACTCTGCAACACTTCGATATCACTCAAGTGGACATGCTCTCAACAGTCTTGATTGGCAATTCCAAAACCTTCATCCATGCCAACCATCCCATTACTCCTCGCGGATATGCCACGTCCTAGTGGTTAGTCCGAATTGAGGGCTCGCTTCAAGCAGACAATGCAGTGCAGCAGACCTGAGAAAAAGCCTCACCGATCGTGCCCACACCGAACAAACGGTGCCAAACAAGCCCCGACATATGCCGGGGCCTGAATGCAATTCATCGCCAGGATGACTACAGGAAAAACAATGGAACCATTGCTGGGGCAGCTCCTAACTAGCCAGCTTGGGATGCAGGCTTTTCAGATACACCAAACATGGACTGCAGCTTGGCCCGCAACGCATTGAAGGTCAGGCGCATGAGACCGATAAACCAGTTGCCTTCCAACTCCTGGAACATCTTCATGTTCATGTGGAAACTGAGGTTTGCCTCATCAACAATGGTCTGAGCCATCTGCTCGCTCACCGGCAGACCATCCATAGCAGCACGATACTTGTTCTTGAACTTGCCGGGGTTCTTGATGTCCTCAAACTCGTAGAAACTCAGTCCAGCACCGTCCTCAAGCCCCATTGCATTCTTGGCAATGTTCTTGAGAATTTGACCGCCGGACAGGTCACCCAAGTAGCGGGTATAAGCGTGAGCAACTAACAGCTCGGGCTGCTCGTCAGACACAACCTTGAGCCGCTTCACGTACTCTTCACAGGCAGGAGATGCCTTAACTTCAGAGCGCCAGTTCTTGCCGTAATAGAACGCCAGGTCTTCTTCTAGCGTGTTGGTTCTCCACAGCTCGGGATAGTAGAGCTTGCCAAGCACCGGGTGGTCCTTATGCCGTTCGAACTCTTGCTCGATCGCGGAGTACACGAAGTAGAAGTTACCAACTAGCTTGCGGTAAGAACTCTTCTCAACCAATCCTCCCAAAAAGCTTTTAATAAATCCGACGTTTTCCGCCATCGTATGAGACTCTTTAGTCCCTTCCTTCAGCAGGGTCGCTAACTGATGACTCACTGGGCCTCCTAAGCTCTGATGCAAAAAGGATGTTTATTGAGGTTTCAAGACAAGTAATAAAGACGACCGCCACTTGTGGGCCAGAACACCCACCGTTAAAGTGATCGCACCGTTGAGTTTTAACCTTTCCTTAGAATAAGTCCAGCCCGACAGGGTGCCCGTTAATAATCTTAAAGTTTCGAAACTCGATTTTCAGGTGCCTCGGATAAGACATAGAACTAGCAAGATGGCTTGCTGGCACGGGAATAGCACGCTTTTGTCGCAGCACGCTGCAGACATATAGACATAGGCCAAGAGACTGAAAGCAATGTCATGAATGCTCCGCTCTAGAGCCCAGACAAGCTAGCCAAATCCGTCGGAATAAAGGGAATGGCGATCGCGCAATTCCGCTCCAAGCTGCAGAAACAGTCTGGAGCTTAGTCTCTATAGGCTGCTGCTCACTATTTTGGGGAGCGTGCCTGCCGGACCATTGAAATTAGGGTTTGGTGAGCATCTTCAGAATCTTGCAACTGGTGCTCGAAGGTCACCCGCACTGGGGTTTCTGTGCCATCAACCTCGGCAGTTAAGTCCATTCCTTCCGGGTCGATCGCTTTCATTTGTGCGGTTGAGACATTGCTCAAGCCACCGTAAACCGTTGCGTACAGAACCACTGCTTCAGCATGATCCTCGTTCATGTGCTTGCAGATGCGATCGCTGATCGCTGGGGTGATGGGATCGGCCATAGCAGCAGAAATCCTTAAAATTCAAGCATTACCACATTTAGTTTTAACGTCCCTCTGTCGGTTTTGCGTTAGCCTTTTTGATGACCCGTCAGCAGCAAGGCAGTAGGTTCCATGACGCCAGCAGAGCTATGGCAGCGCTACCAACAGTGGCTCTACTTCAACGCCGAGTTGGGAATTTATCTCGACGTTAGCCGCGTTCGCTTTACTGACAGCTTCATTACCGAGATAGAGCCGAAGTTTGTTAAAGCCTTTGAGGATATGCAGGCGCTGGAACGCGGTGCCATTGCCAACCCGGACGAGCAGCGCATGGTGGGCCACTATTGGCTGCGCGCTCCAGAGCTAGCCCCCAAACCAGAACTCACCCACAGCATTACCACCACCCTCGATCGCATCGAAGCGTTTGCCAACGATATTCATGCAGGTAAGATTTTTCCTCCCACCGGTGGCAAGTTCACAGATCTACTGGCGATCGGCATTGGCGGTTCGGCCCTTGGTCCCCAGTTTGTGGCCTCGGCTCTGGCCCCAGACCAGCCACCTCTAGCGATTCACTTCATCGACAACACGGACCCAGACGGCATCGATCGCGCTCTATCCCAACTGGGGGAGCGGCTGTGCACCACCCTGGTCACCGTCACCTCCAAATCTGGCGGTACCCCCGAGCCACGTAATGGCATGCAGGAAGTTCAGGCCGTATTTGCCAATGCGGGTCTGGATTTTTCCGCCCACGCAGTCGCCATTACCGGCGAAGGAAGCAAGCTAGATAACAAAGCCAAGTCCGAGGGCTGGTTAACTACATTCCCGATGGATGACTGGGTGGGTGGACGAACTTCAGAATTCTCTGCCGTTGGGCTCGTGCCTGCCGCCCTGCAAGGGGTGGATATTCGAGCCTTGCTCGCTGGAGCCAAGCTGATGGATGAAGCCACTCGCAAGCCCGACTTACGAGCCAATCCGGCCGCTCTGCTAGCGGCTTGCTGGTACTGGTTGAGCGATGGCCGGGGCAGCAAAGATATGGTGGTTCTGCCCTACAAAGACCGACTGATGCTGTTCAGTCGCTACCTCCAGCAACTGGTCATGGAATCGCTGGGTAAGGCCGAAAACCTGTCGGGGGCAATCGTCAATCAAGGCTTAGCGGTATACGGCAACAAAGGATCTACCGATCAGCATGCATACGTTCAGCAACTGCGGGATGGCGTCAACAATTTCTTCGCCACCTTTATTGAAGTGCTACAAGATCGCGATCGCCCCTCGACCGAACTGGAACCCGGAGTGACCTCGGGTGACTATCTAGAAGGTTTCCTCCTCGGTACCCGACAAGCCCTCTATGAGAACGATCGCGACTCCATTGCAGTGACGTTACCTCGGGTAGACGAACAATCGGTGGGAGCGCTAATTGCCCTGTACGAGCGGGCCGTTGGCTTGTACGCCTCTCTCATTAACATCAATGCCTACCATCAGCCAGGAGTCGAAGCAGGTAAAAAGGCGGCTTCCAGCATTCTCGAATTGCAACTTAAAATTCTCGCCGGCTTGCAAGGGCAACCCACCAGCCTGTCGGACTTGGCCGATCGTATTGGCGAATCACACCGAGTGGAGAACGTTTATCAGATTACGCGCCATCTGGCCGCTAACGGGCGCATCCGCTTGATAGAAGGACAGTGGGGGGCACCCGCGTCCCTCAAGCTGGCGCTCGCCTAGCGTGGCCTGCGCGCTGCAATGCTGCTTTGTCAACACCTTCCTGTTAGAGCACCGCTCTTTCAGGTGAAAGTCTGCACGATTTCAGCGATCGCGGGACAAAGAAGAGAGATTCGAGACATTCACGTAGGTGTTGCTGAATACGATGCATTGCGCGCGAATTATATCGCGCGCAAATCTGCGTTACGCTTGCGGCTTATCAGACGGGCTTTCATGAGTACCATTTCTCAATCGGGCCTCAGGAGCAAGTCCTGGAACGTTTTCAGGCTCAATTCATAGCGTCATCCCAAGCCCCCCTGGACAACCTGAGCTGCAGGATTGACTTACAGACAGTCAGGGAAGCACTAGAAACTCCCCCCAGACTGTCTCAATCATTCCGCAACGTGGTAGCTGTAAACCAGCAAGATTATCGTGCAGACATCCTGCAAATAACGAAGTTTCTCTGCTTCAAGCATCCACTTAGACAAACAATAATGGCCTTGTGAGACAAATATCAGTGGCAAAACAGACAAACACCATTAGCGATCCGCTTATTTCAGTCGGTGAAATATGGCACATAGCTGTTTTGGATTCGCAATCCTTGCCTTAAACAAAAAGGCGGGAGGAATATCAACAATCGCATATTGGTTGGACGTAAAGTACTCTTCAACCTCAGGCGACATATTGCGGGGGGCCGCAGAAACTTGAGGCATTGGCTGAAACAAGATACCGGTAAATTGAACCTTTTGGGCCTCAATCTGTCCGGCGACTTGCCCAAGGAAACTGTCGCTTTCCAGCAGACTAAATAGTATCTTTTGAGACTCAGGTTCCAGCGTGAAACTTGTATCAAAATTGTTGATTATGCGCAGCTCTACCATAGTTAAGTAGGATATTGATTCCTTCCCGTAACTGAACGTAACAATTAGAACTGAAGGTATAACTCACGCGGATAAAAACCGGTAGGTTCAATGTCCTTCAGCCTTAGCACCACCTCTAGAATATACTCACTTCTGCGCAAGCGGAGCTCTGCTTGCACTTTCGATTCCGTCTCGAGATAAAAGTTGTAGGCGAATACTAGAGAAAAGAATAGATGCTCCTGTAGAGAGAAGCCTGTCCGTAAAAACAGCATGGTGATCGTCAAGCTTGGATTTGTATAAATGCTATGACCTCGTGAAACCTCTAGGCCGCATGTACTTTCTCAGAAGATGTTCGATAAGCCTTGAGAGTGTCAAACAATATGATGTGTTGACGGGCAAAAGCAAACGCTGTTGCAGAGCGGATCCCAGGTGCTGCCGTAGATAGATTGTCCCCAAGTCAAGCAGAGTGAGTACGGATGAGATTTACGATGAAGATTCTATCTGTACGGAGAAAAGCGGAACGAAAATAATCCAGATGAGGCGGTGATTTTTAGAGCTGATGCAGAATAAAGTCACCAAGAGTAGAACATCCTTTTTCAGCCATAGTGGAACATTAGCCCATACCCCTTAAGGCTTGAGACAAATACCGTATGCGTTGAACAGGGTTGTTGCACTCTAATTGGTGAATTTCTGCACATTGGCAAGAATAGGCTATTCCAGCTCTCCACCAAGCTATCTATAGACGCTCCAAATCTCTAACGCTCGTTGCACAACTCTAGAAGGAAACGTCCCTGATGCCTTGAATGACACGCAATTTTATCAATATTGAGTATTTTCAAACTGACTCGTATAGCAGTAAAGTATCACGGTGCTAATCTCTTAAAATATTAAACGCTCTAGTTGGCATTTGAAGCGGATTACTGGGGTGTAGTTAATGGTGTCTACAACGTCTGGAGTCTCAAGTTCATAGAATCTGTACTATCTGGCATCAGGAGAGCACTGGCTTCTACTTGCAGATTTATCCAAATATTTCGTCCATGACCTGAGCGGCACACTTCTTAGAACTCGTTGGTAGGCTGACCCTGTCAGGCAACTAGGTCAGACAACGTTCTTGTGCTTTCGACACAGTCCCCCTAATATTTATTATTTTGTCAACGTAAAGACAAAAATTCAGCCAGCGCTCTCATGCAAACTGGCAGAGACTTGTAGAAAGATAAAACCTCTCGAGACAAGCCTGGCAAATCACCAAAAGTGCCTGTCTACACCCGGATCGGTAGGCTGTTCCAATCAATGTTGCAGAGTAAGAAGCTTATTCGTGGCCTCTAAGAACAATGAGAAACCTATTTGCCTGCATGCATGCAGCTAGCTTGGACTCATTGAATTACCCAAAGAGTAAACGATGCACAAGCGAACACAGAGCCCAACACGGCCCCAGCAATGACCTGAATAGGGGTGTGGCCCAACAGTTCTTTTAGTTTCTCTTCGCTGAACTGATGCTTTTCTCCAAATAGCTCGTCTACCATTTGGTTAAGAACTCGGGCCTGTTTCCCTGCTGCTTGTCGAATCCCAGCAGCGTCGTACATGACAATAAATGCGAATACAACCGAAGCCGCAAACAGCGGGCTGTTCCACCCCTCCTGCAACCCAATCCCCGTGGAAAGAGCCGAGACCAGAGCCGCATGTGAACTGGGCATTCCGCCGGTCTCGACCAACACGCGAAAGTCAATCCGCTTGGACTCTATATATCGAATAATCAGCTTCAGCCCTTGGGCTAGCAAACTTGAGAGCAGCGCCATCCACAGCAGATGGTTGTCCAGCAACTCCTGCACCATCATCCTCCTGCGATTTAGTGGGTGCGGTTGGCGATGTAATCAGCGATCGCCTTGAGGGGCATAGCGCGATCGCCATAAGGAATCAGGATCTCTTTTGCATGAGCGATCAAGTCGGCAGCCTTCTGCCGCGCCCCATCCAGTCCAAGGAGACTGGGATAAGTAGCCTTCTCGGCTAGTAAATCTTTGCCTGCCGTTTTGCCCAACTGTTCGCTAGTGGCCGTCACGTCCAAAATATCGTCCACCACCTGAAATGCCAGGCCAATATCGCGAGAATATTCTGTCAACCGCGCCACAGTCTCGTCATCTGCTCCTGCCAAAATGGCCCCAGAGACAACCGAGACTTCCAACAGTGCGCCGGTTTTGTGAGCGTGGATGAATTCCAGGGTTTCCAACGAAACCTGCTTCCCTTCCGACTGCAGATCCACCACCTGCCCCCCCACCAGCCCCTCGGCAGCAACCGCCCGCCCCAAACGACCAACAACATTCAGGACACGGACGGGATCGACATTTTGAGTGCGCTCGGCCACGATCTCGTAGGAATAAGCCAGTAGAGCATCCCCCGCTAAAATCGCAATGTCGTCGCCGTAAACCTTGTGGTTGGTTGGCTTGCCCCGACGAAAGTCATCGTTATCCATCGCCGGTAAGTCGTCATGAATCAACGACATGGTGTGGATCATTTCTAGGGCACAAGCCGTGGGCATCAATTGCTCTGCCGTACCGCCCAGCATCTCCCCAGCAGCCAGACACAAAATGGGTCGCAACCGCTTACCACCCGCCATCAAGCTATAGCGCATCGACTCGTAGAGGGTTTCAGGAAACGCAATCGGCACGGCTGCTGCCAGCGCATGCTCAACCAGAGTTCGACGCTCGGCAAGGTACTCCGTCAGATTAAAGGCATCGACAGCCAACGTCATAGTCCTCAAGACTCAATCGAAATGGATTCCACAGGGGTCATGCTATCGCACCTCTCGGATGCTGGCCTCAATCCATCAGTATCGGGCCGGGGGCACTAGGGTGACATTATCTCACGCAGTGGCCGCTCTTCGAGGGCAATCGAAGGCTTCCATTCTCGGTGGTTGCAGCTTTATATCGTCAGACAAAGCACTAAGCAGTTTTTCAAGCCGCTTACCTGTCCTCATCAGGACTTGAGGCATCTGAGCCCTCCCGATCCTAGAGCAGATTGCCAGAGCAACACTCATTCTTGAGGCAATCCACTACATGTGGCAAATCGACTCGTAAATGTCTACGTACTGACCTCCTGGTAGATTCCAGGAATTGTCGTACTCCATTCCTTGCAGGGCAAGCTGCTTGAAATCCTCAGGTTTTTGGTAGTACAGGTCAATTGCTCGCCCTAAAGCCGACTCCAACGCTCCGTAATCTGCTTGGTAAAAGACAAATCCATTACGCTCTTCAACAGGCTTGTTGGGCTCGTAATCCCGGTCAAACACCGTATTCACCAAACCGCCCACACCGCGGACTACCGGCACAGTTCCGTACTTGAGACCGATCATCTGGGTTAGACCGCAGGGCTCGAAAGTGCTGGGTACCACAATAATGTCCGAGCCTGCGTAGATCAAGTGCGCCAACTCGGCGTCAAAGGCAATCTCTAAATGGGCATTCGAATTGTTATTGAGATGGTGCTTCTCTGCCCAAAAATGATCGTTGATGCTCTGTTCTGTCGCCGAGCCCAGCAGGACATACTGTGCATTTCTAAACAAAGAGTAGTAGATGGAGTGGTGAACCAGATGCACACCCTTTTGGCGATCGAGACGTCCGATGAAACAAATAATCGGCTTGTCGTTGTCCTCCAGTAACAGGCGATCGCGCAGGGCCTTCTTATTGAGGGCTTTCCCGCTCAAATCGTCTGCAGTGAAGTGGTGCGGAATCTGCGTATCCACCTCAGGATTCCAAAAATCGTAGTTAATCCCGTTGAGAATTCCACTAAATTTATCCTGGTGAACGTGCAGGGTATGGCCCAGCCCACAGCCGATATCTGTTTTGCGTGCCTCCCAAGCATGGTGGGGGGACACGGTAGTGACGTGGTTGGAGTACACAATCCCCCCCTTCATGTAGTTGATGGAAAAGGGATTGAAGTTATCCTGCAGGCGATCGGGGTGGAAGTAGTAGGACTCGCGATTGAGACCGGTCGCCCATAGGGCATTAGTTCCAGCTATTCCTTGGTGCTTAAAGTTATGAATGGTGTAGCAGACCCGCTGCCTGTCCATCCCTTGGTACTGGTAAATCTCGTACAGCATCACCGGAATCAGCCCAGTCTGCCAGTCGTGGCAGTGAAGAATATCCGGTCGCTTATTGCTGCGTAGCAAAAACTCTAAAGCTGCCTTGCTGAAGAAGGCAAATCGCATCGGGTCATCATCACTACCGTAGTAGTGACCGCGATCGAAATAAAAGTCGTCTGAATGGGGCTCGATAAAGAAACAGACTTGGCCATGGACCCATCCGCAATACACCGAGCAATGGATAGAACCACCGAACCAGGGCACCCACAGATCCTTGTAGGCGTCGTGCAGTCCCCAGATGTGGTCGTAGCGCATGCAGTCGTACTTCGGCAGAATCAGCTCTACCGTATGGCCGCGCATATCCAGCTCGCGACTGAGACCGTACACAACATCGCCCAGCCCCCCCGCTTTAATGACCGGTGCGCATTCCGATGCAATCTGAACGATGTACATAGCCGCTCCTCGACACACGCCTTCATAAAAGTTCATTTGTCGCAGTTCAGTCAAGCGAAAATTAATGCCCTACCTGCCATTTCTGCTCTTTCAATGGGAACAGCCTGTCCCATCCACCACAAAATTATTCGGAACGGAGCAAGGAGCAATCATGGTGGCCATTTCGACTTCATCCCCCCAACTGCCCGAGCTGCGCTCCCATCTCCCAAATCTCTGCGGTTGGGAAGCGGAGGTGACTGCAGCCACTCAACTGCAAGAATCGCTGTGGCTGCCGTCCACCAGAGTTCCGTTCGATCGCCTGCAAGCAGCCTTCGCCTGTGCTCTGCATATGCACCAGCCAACCATTCCTGCCGGGGCTAATGGCGAACCCATTGGCAATCTGCAACACATGTTCGAGCATCCCCACGATGGGGACAACCACAATGCCAGCACCTTCGCCTGGTGTTACGCCCGCATGGGGGAGTTCATTCTCGAGCTAGTAGCCAATGGCTGTAGTCCTCGCATCATGCTGGATTATTCGGGTAATTTGCTGTGGGGATTGCGGCAGATGGGACGGAACGATGTACTGGACTCTCTAACGCGGATTACCTGCGATCGCCAATATTGGCCCTATGTGGAGTGGCTCGGCACGATGTGGAGCCATGCCGTTGTTCCTTCCACCCCGATCCCGGATATCAAGCTGCATATCCAAGCCTGGCAGCATCACTTTGCCGCTATTTTCGGCTGGGAGGCGCTGAGACGTGTGAAAGGATTTTCTCCGCCCGAGATGCATTTGCCCAACCACCCCGACACGCTGTTCGAGTACGTCAAAGCATTGAAAGACTGCGGATACCGCTGGTTGCTAGTGCAGGAACATTCGGTTGAGCAGCTGGATGGTACGCCCCTCCATCACGACCACAAATACGTGCCCAACCGGTTGGTAGCTCGAAATTCCAGAGGAGACAGCGTCAGCATGACTGCGCTCATCAAAACCCAGGGCTCTGACACAAAACTGGTGGCCCAAATGCAGCCTTACCACGAAGCCAAGGGACGTCAACGCCAACAACTTGGACCGGTGCAGGTGCCCTCTTTAGTGACTCAGATTGCAGATGGGGAAAACGGCGGAGTGATGATGAACGAATTTCCACGCGATTTTCCTCCGGTTTGGTACGAATTGCGGGATGGTGGAGACGATGTCGCAGGCTTGAATGGCACTGAATATTTAGAATTACTGGAGGCCGCAGGGGTGGCAGAATCCGATTTCCCGGTGTGTCAGGCCGTTGGTCAGCACAAGATTTGGAACGTGGTTAAGCACGAGTCGGCGACGCCGGAAGCGGTGGAAGGGGCGATCGCTCAATTGAAACAGACCGACCATCAATTCCATATGGACGGAGCCTCTTGGACAAACGACCTCAGTTGGGTTCAAGGATATGAAAATATACTGGAGCCCATGAATCAGCTCAGTTCGGCGTTTCATCAACGTTGGGATCGCCAGGTTCACGCCAATCCACTCGTGACGCGAACTGAAGAGTACCAGCAGGCATTGCTCTACAACTTATTGTTGCAAACGAGCTGCTTTAGATATTGGGGACAAGGCACCTGGACCGATTATGCACGCAGCTTCTTCGAGCGCGGCATGGAACTGGTGGGAGCCTGAATCGGATCGGAGGAATCTGGCTTACGGACAGGGAGCGGACTATCAATCTCCGCCCGAAAACTGAGTTGCTAAATTTTGGCGATCCGCAATCTGCTATGGAGAGTTTTCCGAGCATTCTTCCTTACAAATTAAGGCTTTGAGCTGTCTCCTAACTCCAGACCTTGCTGCGGATTGCTATAAATGTCTAATCTGTACATCTGAGCAGGCTATCTGGAACACTGACATTGAGGTAGGCAAATTTTAGCTTGGCAAGTTTCGGGCTATGCCAGTAGTTAGGTTATCTGTAAAATCACCGATACTAATTGGCAGCATTATTGGCCCCCGAACTTAGTTTCCTCGAGTTAAAACTGAAGTTCAAAGAGTATTTATGCAAGTGGAGTCGCCGTTGGTAAACGCGAAGAGCATAGTTACAACAATTCCAACTCATCTCATACTCCGAATCGGGGCAGTTTATATCCTTACTTTGTTTGACAAGCGCAGCTTGAAACGTCAAACAAGCGGAACGATCGATCTTGTCCTCTTTGAAACCCTCCGTATTAGTACTGACGCCTAGTCAATGCTCGATATTTGTTAGCGATGGACAATAACCCATGCAAGGGAACAGTATTGCCACGAGCTTAGGGAGCCAATGATTGTCCCATGAGCCTCTTATATGATTTGGAGAAAAACGTGTTCCGACTGAAATCACTCTGCGCAACCGCAGCACTAGCCGCAATTGCGTTTGCAGGCGTTGCAGTAGAAGCCAATGCTCAAGATCGTTCTCTTTGGCTGTCCACTGGTGGAGCTGAAACCGTAGAAGGTTCTTTCTTTAGTGGGGAAACAATTTATGGCAGTTGCGATGGTGATTGCTACGATTTGGACTTAGCTTTATTTGATAGTAACGGTAACATCGTCAGCCAAGACACGGCAGGTGACGCGGCTCCAGTAGTTGTAGCTCCCTATGACGGTTACTTCTACGTGCAAGTTTCAATGCCTAACTGCTCACATCCTGGCGGTTGCGCTGCTTGGGTTAGCTCTGACAACGGATTCTAGAGCTCTTGGTTAAAACCGAATTATAGAACTGAATCTAACGACCACTGTTGAACACGTGCTGTATATTGCAGCGTATGCAACGTTAGAACTCGCTTTTACTATTTCACTCCGTTACTCAGCCTCTAACTCCATCGTTGTGGCTAGTGGTAGCGGAGTTTTTTTAGATTTGGAGATGGCATGCGGCAAACAGCGAGGGAGATTTCTCAACTCTGCTTGCTTGCCTAGTAAAGGGTTAAAACTGCTTCACCTTTTCGAGCTTACAGCGACTGTCATATATACACACGTCTATATTGGCTCGTTAAAGCCATAGCTGTACTTGCTAGCGATCTGATTTATGTGCGGTTTAAGCGCAACATGAATGAATAGAACGTCTGACTAGCGTTGACCCCGCAGCTAGCTACGGGGTATCGGGGGTATCACAGCTCAAATAGCTGGATTTGCTCTTCATTTTCCTTGGCTTCTCCACTTCCTTGCTCAGCAAGGAAG
>JBCBVA010000053.1:0-24630 GCA_039817825.1 Cyanobacteria bacterium J06642_12
GCACAATGAATCCGTACGGATTCATTGTGCATAAATGGCGTGGTATTCATTGAGGAATACCTTGGCATCTACGTACGACTTGCGTCTTTAGTTAGTAAGGAGTTGATGGGTGGCGGTGTTCGAACGGCTACGAATGTCGATGGCCGTACCGATGGCTAACCTTCAAGAGCGGTTCCGGAAGCAGCCTGCCACATGTGCAACGGCCATAGTGTTGTTTGGACTTGCGATCCCGATCGGACTGAGTTTTAAGGTGGCCCTACAAACATCGGAATCGTTGGCCCGAAGGTATGCCCTGGCAGAGGCAGAATTGGCCGCTTCTCGACTCGATCGCTCGATCGCCCAGTTCAGGACAAATTGGGGGCATGGAGAGCCAGACAATCGAGCTCGAACGCAAGTGTGCCTACCTCAGCAGGGTCCGTTACAAGACCAGTTTCCTGTCGGTTTTTCTTTGCAGTTGCCGACGCTGGCTCGCATCCCACTTCCATTCATTCAAGGTGGCTTCGCTCCGTTCTCTCGCCTCAACGTCGAATCTGCTGAGATCCCTAATGCATCTACCTCAGCCTTCGACACTCTCAGTACCACTCATGGCGACTATTACGAGTGCGCGTGGCTCGACCCCTTGCCGCTTGAATCATTCGCGTCGTCATTGCCAGCCATTGGGGGAGAGCTGCGGAGTTACTGGTTTATGTTGGACGAGTCCGGCCATCCGGTCTTGACCCCCGAACGACTTTCCTCCAGCCAAGCGAATAATCGACTAGATGGCTGGTCGGCCCTAGATGCCGGGCAGTGGCACGAATTAGCCCAGGCCATGGATGGTTCGAGTCAAGGGATTTCGTCCATGATGGTGGGCGATCGCAATATGTATGTAGCTCATTCTCGCTTGGAAGAAGCAGGGTGGCTGGTAGGATTAGCGATCCCTCATCAAGATTTCGAGCGACAAGCGTTTTATCTCTGGGGAACTGCTTGGCTGGTGGTACTGGGCGGAATCGCGGCTGCCACCGCCGTAGTGCTTTCCGTGACCAACTATCAACAGGCTGAACTCGTTCGGGGAGACCTACGCGATCGCGAGTTGCGCACCGAACGCGAACGGTTAATTTGGCAGGCTCGACAGCAAGAACAACAGGAACAAATTCGCGTACAGCGCGATGAAACCGTCAAAACTATTTCCAACAGCATGACGGGACCGCTGACTAACTTAAAACAAGCGATAACGCTACTGTCAGATTACGGCACTACTCTGCATCCCACTCAATTCAAGGGATACACAGAGGTGATGGAACAGGCTATTGGTCGCTTAGCTCATACGTTCGATCGCATTATCAGTTTGCGTAACCTAGACTCCACCAGCTTGGCTCCCAGACTTACTCCCGTAAACCTCACCCAGCTATGCACTGATTTGGTGAGTCGCTGTCGCGAGGCCAAGCATACCTGTATCGAGTTATCGGTATGCAATGAATGCGGTACTGTTTACCTCGATAGCTATTTGATCCAGGTAGCTCTAGAACCCATTTTGCATAACGCGATTAAATACAGCGGTAATCACCCCGAGCTTCCCCCCATTGAACTTGGGGTGGATTGCCGCACCGGCGATTCGATTGTGTTTACGGTTACAGACCGAGGATTGGGAATTCCAGACGCCGATACGGATAAAGTGGTACAACCGTTTGCTCGCGGGAAAAACGTTTACCATATTCCCGGTAATGGGCTCGGGCTGGCAATTGCCAAACAAGCCATTGATGCAATGGACGGACAGTTGCTGATTGAGAGTCAACTTGAAATGGGGACTACGGTCACCGTCACCGTACCGATTGGCCGGCAACTTGACCCCCATCCAGAGCGGTAGGAACCGTCTCCTGTTAACCTGTTGACGATCGAATTCAGGTTGTCAAGGCATCGCCTTCTCGATTATTAGTATCGGACTCTTGACAGTCACTGTACCTAAAACCGCGAGCCAGGCTGTTTCAAGAACTCCAGTTCTTGTGGTGAAGATTGCCGCCCCAAAATGATATTGCGATGAGGATAGCGTCCGAACTGTTCAATGACGGCCTTATGTTTGAGTTCGTACTCATAGTTTGAGGCAATGCCGTTTTTTCTGAATAGATCGACCGCAATTTCGTGGATCGCCAACGATTCGCTGTGCATAAAAGGCATGTACAACATACTCCGCTCCAGTTGAGAGAGCTGCTCGTCGAGATTAAGGGCGATCGCTTCTTGGGCCAGAGCTAGCGCCAATGGATCGGCTACAAAGGCTCGTTTGGTGCCTCGGTACATGTTTCTAGAAAACTGATCGAGAACAATAATCTCGGCCAACCGTCCGAGAGGAGATGCTCGCCATCGGAATAGCTCGCACTGACAGGCCCGTTGGTGCAAATCCCCAAATGTCTCGCACAAGAAAGCATCAAAGATTGGCTCTTTCCGCCACCATTGTTTGGGGTCGATATCGCAAAACCAGAAATTGATAATTTCGATCCAATCCATGATGGAAACGGCCACTTATCCCGAACAATCTCGAATACAATAGCCTCCAACTCTGGCTCGCTAATTGCGCCAAAGGAAAGAAGGTATAGAGCACAATCTTCGATGGCATGGTTACGCGTTAGGGTTGGTATCGCATTCGGCCCGTCCTCACGAACTGACATCAACCGATTGAGGTCGGTGTTTCAACTTGATACAAGCTATATCTTTTTAATGTAAAGGTACGACGTGTTAATTACAACAACAAAAATCTCTTATTCGTCTCATGAGTTACTAGCGTATCGAAATGCCGTACGGCATTTTTTCGACGCAAGCGTTGCCTCTGCAAAATGCGGTACTACCGCCAACCTCTCTTACCTCTACTGACAGCCGAATCGTTCAGGGGTCAGCCAGCAGCATGAAGAATTCGATACACAGCCTTAGCATCGGGGCCGAAAGCAATCACATCCCCTTCTCTCAACTGATGGGCACTGACTTTTTCACCGTTCACGGTTAGTCCGTTGGTGCTGGGCTTCCCTTCTAGGTCTCCATCCAGAATTCGATATCGATACTCCCCCTGTTGGGGGCTCGGTACCCGCAACAGCAGTGCGTGATAACGGGAGGCAAACTCCGAATTTAGACAGATGTCGTTCGCTATATCTCGGCCGATAAAATATTTTGGGTTGCTTAAGGCGTGCTCCCGAACCCCATCGCAATCTTCCACCGCTAGGACGTGACGGCAAGTTGCATTCTGAGAATCATTAGAGCTGTTAACCATCTTGAGGAAAGCACCAGTGGATGCAGACTGGAAAACCGATAAACGACGAACGAAGTTCGACCGGACTACTCTGGAGAACTTTATCCACAATACGTCAGAAACGAGACTGCGCTTGAAGATGCAATCGCCTCAGTCGGCCTTTCTCTTTAGGCTTTACTGTCATTGAATTTACTGAGCGCGAGTGTCATGTAACTATACGTGATGGAGGTGCCCATTCACTAGCAACAGAATACATTGACCGTATTGCCGTCATAGTCCTCACTAACTCTGCCCAAACTCGAGCCATCAAAGCAACGATCGCATCAGTAAATATACGGGGCCTGGCTAGTCTTAAGGGTGAGATAGTCAGAGGGAAAGCACACTAAATCCTGGCCAACCCCAGAGGTATGCTGACCCTCAAACGAGTGGGCGCTCGAACAAATGCAGGGGGTCGCGTCCAAAAACTGACTGCAATGCTGGGTTGGGACGCGATATAGCGACGCCAAATATCCCAGCACTTTTCCTTTCAGATCGAGGATTCCAGCGGTCGCAACACTCTAGACATGACAGCAGATTGTTATCTCTCTGAAGGCCGAGCTGACAATCACTCGTTGCAGAGGACTCCCCTTCATTGTGCGCGTGTGTTAGCTGCACCGCGCGCGCCCGTGACAAGCCTGTCATCGCTTGCTGGATAGCCGCAGATAAAACGCCCTAGAAAATGGTTGGCAGCGATCGCGCCGAGGTGGTAGTTTAGTACCCGGCCTGGAAATGCTAAATGCATTAGGGTTTCTGCGGCACAGTAGCTCAGTGGTAGAGCAGGGGACTCATAAGCCCTTGGTCACGTGTTCAAATCACGTCTGTGCCATATTCGATCGTCACTCGCTAGACTCGAGGTTGCTCGAGGCTTGTTTTTGCTATCTCTCGTAAAGCGACTCTGATTGTTTTTTAGATAAATTGGTACCGACTGCGAACCACCCCTACCATTTCCCCTTGCTGCCATGCCAGCTGATTACGCAACCCAAACTTTAACAGCCCCGGGGCAAATTACCGAGCGGGTGCGCAAGCCCTACCCGAACTTTAAGGTGATCGTTCTAGATGATGATGTGAACACGATCGACCACGTGCAAAGCTGCTTGCAACGCTATATTCCTCAAATGACCGCTACGCGAGCTTATGAACTCACCATGCAGGTCCACTTGCAGGGGCAGGCGATCGTTTGGGTGGGTCCACAGGAGCAAGCAGAGCTATACCACCAACAGCTCAAACAGGAAGGGCTAACCATGGCGCCACTTGAACCAGCGAGCTAACCACAGCGTTAGGCAACCCCTCAGGCAGATGTCTCGAGCAATTTTTTGCTATGTCTCTTCAAAGCCGGAGCCTGTTCACAACCTCGGTTCGACAGAATTGTTCAAGTTGAATAAGCTCCTCGCAATGCAACAAAACCATTTGGCTTTGAAACCTCTTACTCTCCCTTTCTCAATGTGGGAGAGGGGCTGGGAATGAGGGAGATCGAACTCAGGTTGTTCACAACTGCAGACTTTAGGGCGATTTGCACTTCTGCGGGGCAAATATGTATGGCAGAAGGTAGCAGGCTGGACAGTTTTCTCAAGCCTGTTTAGCTTCCACGTAAGGGATTAAGCGATCTGAACCCTCTCGACCTTACAACGGCTCGCCAGACATCTGAATTTACGTGCTATGGCGTTTGCCATTTCAGTTCGGACAAAGGTTTCCAGGCATAGTCAGAGGAAAGCATCGCTGAGCTGTCCGCAGTGGTATGGCCACTGCCAACCTGTCGCAACGGGTTACGATCCAACGTCGAAGCGGTTTAGTGTTTGTTGCATTCTCTGGCACACGCTGGGCTCAGTTTCAGTTTGCAACGCCAGTTTCAAGCTATCCAATGCAAGCTGCCGTCGCTCGATAGTCATATACTTTCCTGCCAAGGTTTGATTCAGTGTTTGTACTGCTAGCAAACGGGTAACGGGAGTGGCGGCGGCAATGTCCTGCAATGTGCGGTCAAAACTCTGGGCAGAGTTTGGTGCTGTCTGCTGCCACGTTTGTAGCCCCAACAGACACAGGATGCCAAAGGAGACAAGCCCTTGGGCAATGGCAGCAATGGTGAACCAGCGATCGGTTCCCGTCATCAACATCGACAGTCCCGCGTAAGTTCCCAGCGTTGCAATTGTGCCTCCTGCAGCTGCCGTCAGTAACGACAACGCATGTCCGTCAGGCAATCTGCCACGAACCCACAGCAATCGACTTTGCCACTGGGAGGATTGGAGCGTAGATGCAGCATTCATCGTAAAGCTGCCTGCCAGTAGAGCAAGGGCAAACCTCCAATTCCACAGCAGCAAAATACCGAAAAAGACAGGAACCAGAGCACCGGTCACGGCTAAATGTTCGGGAATTGCCCCCGGCCAGCGAGAGAGGCTAAGCGGAGATTTAAACGGGGAGCTGAATAAGGATTTATGCGGGGGCGGTGGGGGATTGCGGGATTCGGTCGATTGGGGAGCTTGCATGGGGCTATCGAATCGGGTCACTGGACAAATCTCCTCTGCCAATTGTTGCTAATGCTCCGGATTCCAAATGCAAGATAGCGGGAAAGGGGGTCGTGCTTCCCCTTACAACACTCCTTTTGAGCTGGGAATCTGGGCGGTGCGGCGGGGGTCGACTTCAATTGCCATGCGCATAGCGCGGGCAAAAGCTTTGAAGGTAGCTTCCACAATATGATGAGAATTGATGCCGGCAGCTTGACGAATGTGCAGTGTTAGTTGGGCGTGATTGACAACTGCTTGAAAAAACTCGCGCACCAATTGCGTGTCGTAGGTGCCGATCCGCTCGGTGGGAATGTCGAGGCCAAATTCTAGGTAGGGACGACCGGAGAAGTCCATCACCACTTGTACCAGTGACTCGTCCAGTGGAGCCCAGAAGTGACCAAATCGATGAATACCTTTGCGATCGCTGAGTGCTTGAGCTAAAGCCTGACCGAGGGTAATCCCCACATCTTCATTGGTATGATGATCGTCGATTTCCAGATCGCCAACAGCTTCAATATCCAGATCGAACAATCCGTGAGTGCTGAGTTGCACCAACATATGGTCTAGAAACGGGATGCCCGTGTTCACTGAATGCTGACCCGTTCCATCAAGGTTGATGCTGACTCGAACATCGGTTTCTCCCGTGCGGCGACGGACTTCCGCTTGTCGGCTCAGAGAAACAGATTGAGCAATTGGCGTGGACGTAGGTGACATGGACAATCCGAGGGGGTGAGTTTCAACCTCTGCAGCCTTCGAGTTCAAGCTAGGACGTTGACCTTAGATGAGAGCACCATTTGGGACATCGCCTGCGATCGCAATTTTTGCCTTGCAATACAACGAAACCATTTTGCAATCGGGATATCTGGCTCCGTGGGGGAGCGCCGTCTGAAGAGAGATTGAATTTTGGAACGTAGACTCAGTGTATCCCCCTCGGGAAACGAAACTGGTAAGAGTTCGCTGCTGATCCTGTAGAAGCCTGGATTCAGTAGCCCTTATATCTAGAAGTAGGCAGTAGCCCGTGCAAGCCCAGGGAATGAAAGCCCGAGGATGAGTCAAGTGCGCTGCCATCTCATGCATCAAGAGCTCGAAAAATCGCTAGGGTCTCGAACCCGAATTGAATAAGGTCGAGTGATGAATGAGTTTGCATCATCATTTCAACGTCGAGGAGGAATGCTGCAGATGGAGGTCATGCAAGAGGAGCAATGGGTAGGAATTGATGTCAGCCAGGCAACCCTAGATATCGCAATTCGCCCCGGAAATGAGTGCTGGCAAGAGAGCAATCAATCCGCGGGCTGGAGTCAGTTGAGTCGGCGATTGAGCCAATTTCCAGTGAAGCGCGTGGTGTTGGAATCAACGGGAGGTCTGGAACGAGGAATCGTTCAGCATCTTCAACGAGCAGGGTTTGCCGTCACGGTGATTAATCCCAAACGAGGGCGTGACTTTGCCAAAGCTTGCGGCCGTCTAGCCAAGACCGACCGCATTGATGCTCAAGTCCTAGCTCATTTTGCGGAAGCGATTCAGCCTGACCCTCAGCCAGCGGCATCGGAATTCCAGCAAGCTCTATCGGATCTGGTGCACCGTCGTCAGCAGGTGGTGGAAATCATCAATACTGAGAAACGACGATTGCACAGTGTGCGTAACCGCACGGCGAAAGCTGATATAGAAGCCCACATTGACTGGCTCAAGCAGCGACTCAAAGCCTTGGATAAGCAGATTGACCAACACCGGCAAGACTGTGACACCTGCCAGACCAACTACGAGTTGCTGACCACTGTCCCTGGCGTTGGGCGAGTGGTGGCGACAGTGTTGCTGGCGAGGTTACCGGAGTTAGGTCAACTCCACCATAAGCAACTCGCGAGCTTAGTCGGAGTCGCACCGTTCAATCAAGACAGTGGTAAGACGCGGGGGCGGCGGCGGATTGTTGGAGGACGAGCGATGGTGCGTTCGGCACTCTACCTGTCTGCTCTGGTCGCTGTTCAACATAATTCGGTGATTCGAGCGTTCTACCAAAAACTCTTGGCGGCAGGTAAAGCCAAAAAGCTGGCTTTAATCGCTTGTGCCCACAAGCTACTAACGATTCTCAATGCCATTCTCAAACATCAACAACCTTGGCGGGATTGCTCCACCACCACTTAAGGCTTGACTTAGGCAAGATAATCGCTCATCCCCAGCCCTTCTCCCACTGTGGGAGAAGGGAGCAAGAGTTTTTCAACCCTCACTCTGTCGATATGCGATTGGGTGATTATCCTGCTCGGATAGCTTGGTTGAACTGGGAAGTCGATCTGGAGAATTGGCGGAGCTTACATCTCGATTGCTTCCAGCCAATCTGGGTGGGTGGGTTGAGGCAGTAGTTGAGCTTGAAATCGGGTGACATCGTACTCGGGTGGGTTGCTCAGTGGAGCCGTAAAGGTTGGGGGGGATAGTTCTAAAGCTTGGCAGGCAGCGGTGTAGTATTCCTGCCGGGTGGGGGATGGCAGGGTGAAGCCGATGTAGGTGGGCTCGGGATTGGGGCGTTCGAGGGCTCTGGCCGTGGCGATCGCGGCATCATCGTAGTGAATCAAGGCTAGCACTTTGTTCGGAGGGCCAGCAGGAGCGGTGCCGCGTCGAGCGAGTGGCGTAATGGGACCACGTCCGGGGCGATACAGTCCACCAAAGCGAATGACAATCCCGGCATCACCCGTCCACTGGCGAAAGGCGCGTTCGGTGGCGGCAATGTTTTGGGGACGCTCTTCGGAACCTGGAGGAGTATCGGCGGTGATGTATCCGCTGGCGTTGGGGCCGTAGTAGCCAGTGGAACTAATCAATACTGCTCGCTGGGGAGGTGGTGTTGAAGCCAGTTGGGCGATCGCCTCCCCTTGAGCGGCGTAGCCGGGGATTGCCAGTAGTAATGTGTCGTCTGGCTGCAGTACATCAGCGGCACTGCCCACTCGTGCCTCCACGCCGATTGCTTGCAGGGTGGAATGTCGGTTGAGGGTTTTGGTGATACCGACTACGGAACTATGTTTCCAGAATTTGGCGACTCGCCCTCCCAATTCTCCAGCGCCCCAAATTACCAATCGGCCCATGTGTTGTCCCACGACTGTCGGCATTCAGACTACATCATGTGTGGTAACTCCGAGCCAGCGATCGCTGTCCATCTCCTGTGCCTCTAGTCCAAAGACGGTTTCGAATGAGCGAACGATCGGTGGCTGAACTTCTTCCATCGTGATGCCGGGAATGAATTGGTCTAGGCTACCGACGGGGCGATCGCCGATGCCACACGGCACAATTCGAGAGAAGTCTTTTAAATCAGGACAGACGTTAAACGAAAACCCGTGCCAAGTAATCCACTTGGTGGCCCGAATCCCAATTGCCCCCAGTTTGGCCCCTTTCACCCAAACACCTGTCAGCCCGTCAATGCGCTCTCCTCGAATGTCGAATGTGGCCAAAACATTAATCAGGACTTGTTCTAATTGCCGCATGTACCAGTGCAAGTCTTGCTGGTGGCGGCGCAAGTTGAGCAGTGGATAGCCCACCCATTGACCTGGCCCGTGGTAAGTGACTTCACCGCCCCGTTCGACACGATGAACTTCGTAATTGCTGCTGTCGGGATCGAATTTGAGGAAGTCGGGGGTGGCCCCTTGACCGAGGGTGTAGACGGGGGGATGGGAGAGCAGGAGGAGAGCGTCGGGGCGATCGCTGGTTTGCATACTGGCCAGCCGCTGTTTTTGCCAATCCCAGGCAGCGGTGTAGGGAACGGTTCCTGGTATGAAGAGATCGAGCGGTGGCAGGGCAGACACTAGTGGGAAAAACAAATCATCCCCTGCAGCTTAACGAACTGCTCACCCCAATCCAGCAATTTCGGGGTGGAAGAAGAAGGATAGGCCGAGGACTAAATAAGTACTGATGAGCAAAATGCCTTCCAACCAATTAGAGCGACCGTCAGAACTGATGGAATTGGCGATCGCCACTGCTACCACTACCGCCACCAACTCAAACAAATTGAAATCTAAATCCATCGGTTGCCCCATCAGCTGACCCAAAATCACCAACAAAGGGCCAACAAACAGCGCAATTTGCAGCGTAGAACCAACTGCCACCGAAATCGATAATTCCATCTTATTTTTCATCGCCACCGCCACCGCCGTTGTGTGCTCAGCCGCATTACCAATAATGGGCAACACAATCACCCCAGTGAACAGCGAGGTCAGCCCCAACATCTCCGTCGCAGGCTCCAAACTCGACACCAACAGCTCAGACTCAATCGCCACCGCCACCGTGCAAGCCAACAGCACCCCGATCCACAGCTTGACGTTAACCGGCCCGTGGTGTTCTTCATGTTTATCTGCGTCTACTTTTGAATCGGCATCTTGTTCACCGTGTGTACCCTCACCAGCCAAAACGCCAGCACCTGCCCCCTCCACATTCAAATCGTAGAGATAGCTGTGGGTCTTCATGGAGAACAGCAGCGTCATAATGTAGACCACCATCAGCACGATCGCCACATCCACCGATAGCTGCTCCATCACCGG
The DNA here is from genome assembly GCA_039817825.1 of Cyanobacteria bacterium J06642_12. Lineage (GTDB taxonomy): Bacteria > Cyanobacteriota > Cyanobacteriia > Thermostichales > PCC-7336 > PCC-7336. The sequence goes on from JBCBVA010000053.1 coordinate 10,257, forward strand.
CAACTCCAGCCCGACGGAGGTGGCATTCACTGCCGTGGGCACCAAAATCGCAATTACCGCCAGCGTCATCGCAGAGGCGTTAATTCGGGCAATTGTGGGTTGAAAGGTTTGCTCCTTGAACCGGATGCCCCCCAACAACATCGCCAATCCCATCACCAGCAACAGGTTGCCAATCATGGAGCCGGTGATACTGGCTTTAACCACATCCACTAAGCCAGCACGCAACGCAAAGACCGCAATAATCAGTTCCGTTGCATTACCAAACGTGGCATTCAGCAAACCGCCCAACACAGGGCCAGCCGCGATCGCAATTTCTTCCGTCGCCGTTCCCATAAACCCAGCCAACGGCAAGATCGACAGGCCGGCAGCGATAAAGACAGCCAGTGACCCCCATTCCAGATATTCAGCAGCCAGCGAAACCGGCACGAACAGTAGCAGAATGCCGAAGATCAGATTTTTGGTCGAAAGGTTGGAAAGCATAGGGGCGATCGCGAGCTATCTACGAGGTATGGGTATGTCGGGGCGCGTTGCCATTGTGCCCACAAGAAGCCGCATCGCTTGCGGCGGCGCTGGTGGCACGTTTAAGGTTTCGCATTTGTTAGCCTACAAGCTCGCGAGAGGGCGGTCACTGGATTGGACTGTAGCCACAGAATGGGTACAGATTGATAGACAGGACTGCTGACTGAGAATCCTGCCAAACGTTCGAGACAAGAGTTTCAGGCCAAACTGGACATAACACGCTTGAAAATCTTTTTTGGGTATCTCATGGGGGACGCCCCATGCAAGGACTCAAGGCGGTAGATTCCCTGACATGTGACAACGACCGACCGGGCGTTTATGGAGTCCGTTGATACAATTTCGTAGGCCAACCCACATCCACGCTGATTTCGTATGAATTCTCCCGACACTCTCGATCTATCTCGCCAACAAGTCTTAGTGGCCATGGGAGTGACGGCTGTATTGTTGGCAGTAATTTCCAAATTGTGGTTGTGGCTGGGCAATGTCACTCTCCTGAATGCCCGCTGGGATAACACTGATGCCCTTCAGGGGGTCGCACTTGGTCTCGTTGTGGTTGTCCTCAGCAGAGGGCTGTATTTTCTGTGGCCCCAGTATCGCGCCTGCGCCGAGCAGTATATGACCACCATCGTGGCTCCCCTAGAGTGGCCGGACATGATCTGGCTGGGGCTGTTGCCCAGCATGAGTGAAGAGCTGCTATTTCGCGGTGTCGCACTCGGTGCATTGGGATTGACCCCGCTGGCGATCGCCGCCACCAGCATTGCCTTTGGCAGCCTCCACCTGATGGACTTGAAACAGTGGCCCTATGGAGTATGGGCAATGGCAATCGGGGCCATTTTCGGTTTCAGCTTGTTGGTAACTGGAAACCTTTTGGTTCCAGGGATTGCACATTTGGTGGCCAATATTTTATCTGGCTGTATTTGGAAACGCCAAGTCAGCAGTCAAAGCGCTTGAGCATAGAGTCGCTACTCGCTCGCTTCGTTTCCATCCAAGTTCTAAAACCGCCGCTCTAAATCACTCAAGAAACCGACATAGGGGCGGTTGCCATCAATACTTGGAGAGTTTCTGCCAGCCGCACGATCGCTCCTTCCGTTGTGGCTTTTCCCATCGCGATCCGAATCGCCCCAAGCGCCTGTTGTTCGGAGAACCCGGAGGCAAGCAGAGTGGGATTGGGCTGTAACTCTCCACTGCTGCAAGCTGACCCGGCACTGACGGCAAAACCTGCCAAGTTAAGTTGCGTGACTAGCCAGGTACCGGTGTGGCGATCGGTGCAGTAGCTGAGGTGATGGGGTAAACGGTCGTCTAGGTCAGTGGGGCCAGTGGCAACAAGTCCATCGATGGCGGCGATCGCTTCCGCCAGTTGCGCTTGTAACCCTCTCAACCGCTGGGCTTCCTCCCTTAGCTCCTGCTGTGCCAGCTCTGCCGCCACTCCAAATCCGGCAATCGAGGGAACTGCCTGAGTACCGGCTCTCAACGTAGCCTCCTGCTTTCCCCCCAAGGCCACCGGGGCAATGTCAACACCATCTCGAACATACAGCGCCCCCACCCCCTGTGGGCCGTACAGCTTATGGCTCGACATCGACAGTAAATCTACACCCAGTTTGTCAACATCGAGCGGCAGACGTCCCGCTGTTTGTACGCAATCGCTGTGAAATAGCACTCCAGCTTCGCGACAGACCTCGGCCATATCGGCGATCGGCTGCACGCTACCCACCTCGCTCTGGCCGTGAATCACCGACACAAGGACGGTATCCGGCTGGATGGCATCTGCCAGCACGAAAGACGACACTTGCCCCTGTTCGTTCACCGGTAACCGCGTCACCTGCCACCCTTGAGATTCCAGGTAGAGGGCGGGTTTGGCGATCGCCGCATGTTCCACGCTGGAAATAATCAGGTGTTGCGGACTCTCAAACTGTCGCGCGATTCCCACAATGGCCAAGTTGTCTGACTCGGTGCCGCCAGAGGTGAAGACAACGCGCTCGGGAGCTGCACCAATTAGGGTTGCCACTTGTTGACGGGCAATTTCTACCGCGATCGCCGCCCGCTGCCCCCAGCTATGCAAGCTTGAGGGATTCCCCCAGGCTTCGGTGGCAGCTTTCTGGAACGCAGCCAGTACTTCTGGTCGCGGCGGCGTGGTGGCGCTGTGATCGAAATATAAAGAGGGATCGAGATCGCCCATCAAGATTCAAGCTACCCGTTCGAATTTTGGCTTCACCATCATATCCATCTGTGCCAAGCCATTCTCTGACGTGAATTGGGAGAAACTGGCTGTGCAAGTAGCTTCTATCGCAATCAGCAATCCGCTATGGAGAGTCTTCTCATTTCCTTTCCTTGCCAACGCTTTGAGCTGTCTACAGACTCCAGACCTTAGAGCAGATGGCGATACTAACTGTCACTCTCCAAATCAGCACTATCAAACTTTACGTTCAGAGCAGGCACCTCTATGGACCAGCTCGAAAAAACACAACCATAGGATTGAGCAACGTCACACATGAATCGAACCCAATCCGCGTGTTCATCCTGGCCCATCGTCACTCCGTAAGGGCGAGTCGTTCCGGCTACTAGCCAGTACCCGTTGTCCTGCGACGTTACAGTTATTTGATAGTTCTCTTCAAGCTGGTCTGCCAAATGTTCAGCGTTGGGGCGATCTCTGCCAAAACAGCAGAAGTCCAAAGCCATAATCGTGTCTTGGGCAACACCTCCGTCTTCAAGTTGCTGCCACAACATGACAGCTTCACTCAGACGCTGCTCGCGCTTACGCAGATAGTAATCATCCCAGGTGCGTTGAGGATCATTGGAAAATACGTTTGTCATATGCAGCAAAGCTACTTTTTCTTATTCAGACGCACGGCATACCACTCGACAGTCTGACCGGGGGCGATGGGGAATTCGCAGGTGGTCTCGATCAGGCGCTGTGCCTGTTCGGCAAGCGTTCCGAATTGCTTGATATCGGCATCTGCAGCATTGGGATATTCCTCCAACAACCGCTGCAAAAATTCAACCAGCTCCGAAGCAGTCAGAAACTCCTCAGCCGCCCCCGGCATCAGCAACACATAATGATTTTGTTCGAACAGTTGCTCAGCCATACCCGAATTCCATTGCTATTAGCTCTAGTGATATCGGCTCTAGCTATTTGACGCGGCACGTTCTGAAGCATTTGCCGCAGTCGCATCGATCGAACCAGACACCTCTGTCTCTACCCCCGAGGATTTGCTAAACCAGCGGAAATAGAGCGATTGAGCAAACTCCTTGAGAGGAAACAGAAGGTAGGTGAGTGGGTTAATCGTCACGATAATATTGCGCCGATCGCTCTTGGCAGCCTTCACAATCCGGCGGGCTACACCCTCCCCAGACATCACCCCAATTGGGTTGAGATTGCTCTTAAATGGCCCCAAAATCAGCTTACGGACAATGCAAGGGGCATCTAGTCGGCGAAGTGTAACTAAGTCGCCTAACGCCCGCTTTGACAGCTCGTACAGCGGGCTGACCGCAGGCAATACTTCCGCTTCAGACGTATTTACCCACACTTCTTTGGTGGCAATATCGGCGTTGCTCTCCACTAGACCCAAGAACGTATCGAGCAGTCTCAGGCTAGAAAACGTGTTGATTTCGTAGGACTTGGCGATCGCTTCCGGTGTCCGCTCGCCGTGGCAATTAATGCCGTGGTTGACGATCAAAATATCGATCTTGCGCAGCGTTTCGACTAGCTCCTGCTCGCGACCTACCGCCCAGGTCACCGTCTTGAATTCAACGATCTTGCCGTCTACATCGACCGACACCGGCTCAGTCTTAGATGTCAGTGCAACAGGTTTGGCTCCAACTCGATGAAGCTCTGCCAGTAACGCCCGCCCCAACGTACCGCTGGCCCCGGTAACCGCAATCTTTTTACCCTTCAACGACAACGCCGTCCCCATCAGCTTGTCCACCAGCGTCAACGTACTGCAATAGTAGGCGCTATCGTCATCGAAATGGTGTCGCCAGTGATAGGGACGATTCACCCACCATTGAGCAGGTGCGGACTGGAATGGTCCGGGCATATGAGTGAGGTCGGTCAGTTCCCTGGCCCACTCGCTACCGCTGCCGCGAGCGATACAACTGCATAGAAAACCCAAGACATAAATGATGCCGGGGATAGTCCAATTGGAACGGGTCGGATCGAGGAGAGTGGCGATGAACCAAAATGCGATCGCCAGCCCCAGCATGACCAAACATTCGGGGAAGTCGTTATGCCACTGCGCCTGCCGATACACCTCTGGATTGGCGAAGGTCAGATCGCGGCGAAACACTCTGTGGTGCCAGGCATGGTGGCGGTACAGCCACGGCCACTGATGGGAGAGAGCGTGATAACAGTCTCTTACCACTTCTGTCCACAAAACGGAGCCCAAACCCCAGCCAGCGATCGCCAACCAGTTCCCTAGAGCGGGCCAGTTCACCACATCCACACCCTCTGCAAACCCTTAATGCTGAAAAGTTGAATAGCCCGTCAACTGTTGCAATTACCCAACAATTCATCTGCGGCCTACAGCTCAACTTCGCACAAAATCTGATTGTTCGGATAGGGTTGCAGGACAATCTTTTCTCTCAGCCTCCAAACGGTTGAGATATCCAGGGCAACTCAAGCCTATCGGTTACAGCCCTGCAGAGTGATTGCTACCGCCTCCGTCACGCTAAGTCGGTATAAACAAGCGTCGAAGATAGATTTTCTAGGTAAAATTGCTGAGTTTTCCCCCTATCCACGATAAGATTCTCTAATCGCGGTCTTTACCATTTCAAATTCTGTTTGCGATTTATGCCTCTGACTGCCCCCACCTCTAGCCGGACATCTACGCTCAACCAACAGCGGATCATCGCGGCGATCGACCTGGGAACCAACTCCCTCCATACCGTAATTGTGGAGGTGGACCCGGCCACCCCCAGCTTTAATGTGATTGCGCGCGAGAAAGCAACGGTTCGACTGGGGGAAACGGACGGGCGGGGATGGCTGACCACCGAAGCGATGGATCGTACGATAGCGGCTCTAGAGCGGGCGACCGCGTTAGCAGAGTCCTATCAAGCAGAAGCGATCGTTGCTGCTGCTACCAGTGCCACCCGCGAGGCTCCCAACGGTCAAGCATTTCTGGAACGCATTCAACAACAGTTGGGACTAGAGATCGACCTGATTTCCGGTCAAGAAGAAGCGCGCCGCATTTATCTCGGTGTGCTGTCAGCGGTGCCGCTAGAGGGGAAGCCCCACGTCATTATCGACATCGGCGGTGGCTCTACCGAGTTAATTCTGGGCACGGGAGAAGAGGCGCTATTTTTACGCAGCGTTAAGGTGGGAGCCGTGCGTTTGACTCGGCAATTTCTCACCTGCGACCCGCCTGCCAGCAAAGAATTTAAGCGGTTGCAAAGCTATATCAACGGCATGGTGGAACGACCCACCGAGCAAATCGGCACTCTGTTGGCTGACATGGAACCGGATACCCCCATTCGCGTTATTGGCACCTCCGGCACCATTGAGGCTTTAGCAGCGGCAGACGCTCATATTCGCGGTGAAGAGCCCACCAACTTGCATGGCTACACATTTGACACCAATGGGCTGCGCAAGCTGATCGATCGCATGCTCAATATGACGGCAGCGGAACGAGCCAAAATTCCCGGCATGAACGAGCGCAGGGCGGAAATTATTGTGGCGGGTGCGGCCATTTTGCAGGAGGTGCTCAAGTCCTTGGGAGCAACCGAAATTTCCGTGTGCGAACGGGCGCTGCGAGAGGGATTGGTGGTCAATTGGATGTTGACCCAAAACCTGATCGAAGATCGCTTACGGTTTCAATCGCAGGTGCGGCGGCGGCATGTCTATCGCATGGCCAAAAAGTTTCAGGTAGATATTCCGTTTTCCGAGCGTGTGGCGGATTTTGCCACTAGCTTGTTCGATCAAACTCAGTCGATCCTGCACCAGTGGGGCGATCGCGAGCGAGAGCTGCTGTGGGCGGCGGCCATCTTGCACAACAGCGGCCACTTCGTCAGCCATTCCGCCCACCACAAGCACAGCTACTACCTGATCCGTAACGGCGAGCTGCTGGGATTTAGCGAAGAAGAAATTGAAGCGATCGCCAACATAGCTCGCTACCACCGCAAATCCTCCCCCAAAAAGAAACACGAAGGGTTTCAGAATTTGCCGGACGACAATTATCGACGCATGGTATCTGAACTGAGCACGTTTTTGCGTTTGGCAACAGCCCTGCACCGCCGCCCCATTCCAGCGATCGCCTCAGTCAACGTAGACATCGATCGCAATGCGAAAACTGTTTATCTAGATCTAACCCCCATCAAACGTAACGACGATTGCAGCCTGGAATTGTGGGCAGTAGATTTCAAACGAGCCATCTTCGAACAGCAGTTCGGCTACCGTCTATCGGCTCACCTACTGGAAAAGCGGTTCGCTTAAAGCGGTGACCACATCACTGCGGACATTTCAGCTACGGCAAACCCTGTCTGCACCTGGAGTTGAGCGGCCCGACTGAAATGAAAAACGCTATCAAACACACCAGCAAACGAGAGTTATCCCAACTTGCGGGACTGCGCCCAAGCCGTTTGTGCCGCCAACCAAACCTCCTGCACCGGAACGTTAAATTTGCGTGCTAAGGCCGAACAATCGCGGAACTCCGGCTGGGCATTCACCAGCTGGTTGTGGCGGCGGGCAATTTTGAGCTGAATCGACCCAAACTCGGTTTCCACCCGCATCATTTCGCGCTCTAGAACGGAGCGTTGCTGCAGCGATCGCCGAATTCCAATCGTCGAGGTTTCCATAAACAAGATGCTTTCGCACGTATCCGCCAAGTGCAGAGGCACCACCACCGTGACGAGTGTTCCCGGACGATTCTGCTTCATGGTCACCGGCTGAGAGAACACATCCAGTGCCCCCGCCTCAAATAGGCGATCGAACGTGTACGCGATCACTTGAGGGTTGAGATCGTCAATCTGGGTTTCCAACACTGCGATCGTTTCGGTCGGCTGCGCAGCCTGACTGCTCCCCACCCACAGTCGCATCACATTGGGAATCGCTAACTGCCGCGTTCCGGCCCCCACCCCCACCTGTTCCACAGCCATCGCAGGACTATCGCCAAACGACTGGGCTAGCCCAATCGATAGCGCAGCTCCTGTGGGGGTGACCAACTCTGCTTCTTCGCCATTACTGAAAATCGGTACTCGATGGTCTTGCCAAAGCTGCAACACTGCCGGGACAGGCACCGGCAACTTGCCATGAGAGCCTATCACCCATCCACCTCCCACCGGCTGTGGCGAGGCAACCACGCGATCCACCTGCAGCCATTCCAAGCCAATGCAAGTACCGACGATATCCACAATGGAGTCAATCGCCCCCACCTCGTGAAAGTGAACCGCTTCCAGCGGCTGACCGTGGACAAGAGACTCCGCCTCTCCCAAAATGCGAAACACATCCAAACTGCGCTGAGCCACCGCCGGGGAGAGGGTGGATTCCGCAATCAGTCGCTGAATATCGGCATAGTGACGGTGGGGTCTACTGTCATTGAGGCAATGGATAACCGCCTGAGTGGCATTGACCCCTGCGCGCTCGACCGAAAATGCCTGTAGCTCAAATTCCCCATCGAGTTGGAGGCGGGACAGCTCGTGCTTCAGGTGTTCCAAAGGGAGGCCACAATCAATCAGCGCTCCGAGGAACATATCCCCTGCAATGCCAGCCGCACAATCCAGATACGCCAGTTTCATGTGTAGGGCTCTCGCTCAAAGGAAATTCAGACATGCCAGCCGCAAGCTGGCCAAGGAGGGGAGACTGGAGAATGAAACAGCGTGCAGAATCGAAACCTGCAGCCGAGGGCCGATCGCGTCCTGTCCTACCCCAAATATTCAGCAACTACAACCGTCACGTTATCGCGGCCGCCATGCTCCTTAGCTGCATCCACCAGTGCCGTAGGAATTTCTTCTAACACGCTCGACTGCAGGCAGGTTTCGGCAATTAGGCTGTCATCCAACTCTTCCGTCAACCCGTCGCTGCAGAGCAACAGACGATCGCCCAGTTCCAGTTGAATGGGCTGGACGGCAGGAGGGCCAGTATCAGGACGGCCCAAACAGCGTTCCAGAATATGTCGATAGGGATGCAGTTTTGACTGGGCGGGGGTTAATTCTCCTAGACGGACAGCGCGGGCAATTAGCGTGTGATCCTCGGTCATCTGCTGCAGGTCTTTACCTCGAAGCCGGTACAGGCGGGAATCGCCGATGTGGGCGCTCCAGCAATGGCCGCTGGGGTCTAGCAGAATTGTGACGATAGTCGTTCCCATATCCGCGCGATCTGGATTTTCTGCTTGATCCTGCAAAATGGAAGCATTCGCTTCTTCGATCGCTTGGTTGAGCAACTGCGGCGCCGGGATTTTTGTCCACGCCCGCCTCAATACTGTTTGAATGGACTCCACGGCTAGCAGACTCGCTTGTGCTCCGGCGGCATGGCCTCCCATGCCATCAGCAACAATAAAGAATCGTCCGTCAGGATCGCAGAAAAACGAGTCCTGATTGCTCTGTCGAACCATGCCGCGGTCCGTATGTCCGGCAAAACGCATCACAATGGCAAATCCGCTTGCACAACTATGTGTTGATGTTCAGTGTATTGGGAAACGATCGATCTGACCTCTGACAACAAATGTAAGTCTGATAACAAAAGTAAGTGCGACAACAAATACAAGTCTGACAACAAAAGTAAGTGCGACAAGAGTAAGTGTGCCCGCAACACCGATCTCCATGACACGAGTGAAGGATCGGACTATGTCGACTCGCGCCACCACCATGCATTGACATGGCGTCTTGCCTGGAAATAAGCCCCGACAGGATTGAGCGAAATCAGATTGAGCATCAACCAGAAGCGATCGCTAACTGGGCTCAATCGCCAACTGGGTTGGTGTACCAATTTAACCTCAGAATCTGTCGTACTGTCTGAGCTTGAAGGCAGTTCGGATGATAGCAATCGCGAAAATACACGCAACCCCTCCCGCAACAGCCGCATAAATCGGTAACTCAGCAATCAAGAGTTGCGTACCGGCCAAGGCAAACGTGGCAAACAAGATGGTCTGAATGACGCCGATGCTGGTGGTTTGATTTTTCTGCAGCAGGCGATCGGTCTCGACCGACCGGACCCGAACGCGAATGTCTCCCTGCTCTAACTTATCCAGTGTTTGCTCGATGCGACGCGGCAGGTTGATGCTGGTGTTGGTAAATTGGGCCGCTTGCCGACCGAGGCGATCGATGATGGTGTTGGTTTCGCCGGGGTTCGTCTGGGTCATAAGCTCGGTGGTAAACGGTTGGGCAACGTCAATAAAGTTAAATTCAGGGTCGAGGGCTTTTCCCAATCCTTCCAGAGTGGAGAAGGCTCGCATCACAAACGTGAACGTGGCCGGGAAGCGAAAGGGCTGATCTTGAGCTAGCTCGTACAGATCGTCACTGATGGCGGCAACTGACACTTCTTGATGCTCTCCCATTGGGCGATCGAGGAAATTATCCAGCATGTACTGCACCGATCGCCGCACCGGAGACATATCACTGCTGGGCACCAGAGCCCCCAATTCCACCAGCGAGTCAACTACCATGCCAGCATCGCGGGAGGCAATGCCCTGCAAGGTGATCATCAGCTTCGACTTGATATTGGGAGCGATGTGCCCCATCATGCCGAAGTCGTAAAAAATCATCGTGCCGTCCGGCTTAACGGCCAGATTACCGGGGTGTGGATCGGCATGAAAAAAGCCGTGCTGAAGCACTTGTCTCAGATAGGCCTCTGCCCCTAACCGCGCAACGTAGGCGCGGTCCAAGCCAGCCGCAGTCAACGCCTCAAAATTGCTGATCTTGATGCCGGGTAAGTACTCCAGCGTGAGCACGCGGGGAGAGCTATACCGCCAATACACCCGGGGGACAATGACATTGGGAACTTCGCTGAAATTGCGTCGGAACGTGTCGGCGTTGCGACCCTCATTGAGATAGTCGACTTCCTCCCACAAGGTACGGCGGCATTCCTCGTAAATACCTAACCAGTCACGTCCTCCCTTGCCCCACTTCGTACGGTTTTGAAAGAAACCGGCAATCCCACGCAGAATATCGATATCGATGGTGAACAAGCGGTGAAGGCCGGGACGCTGTACCTTGACGACAATTTCTTCACCATTCTGCAACTGAGCCCTGTGAACTTGACCCAGGCTGGCAGCCGCAATCGGAGTGGGATCGAAGTAGGCAAAGACTGCCTCGATTTTGCGATCCAGCTCCTCTTCCACAATGGCTACGACCTTGTCGTAGTCGAAGGCGGGAACCTTGTCTTGGAGAGCTGACAATTCTTCGATGTACTCGGCAGGAAATAAATCGGCACGAGTTGAAAAGAGCTGACCGGCCTTAATAAAGGTCGGTCCCAGTTCGAGTAGCGTTTCCCGGATCCAAATCGCCCGTCGCCGCCTGCGGCGAGACAGTTGCTCGTCGCTGGGAGGAATAGATGAACCGTAGCTCCAATTCTTTTTATCCAGCCAGTTGTTGTAAACCAGCGTGAGGACGAATCGCCAAATATCGATCAGGCGACCGCGGCGACTGTAATTATTGCGCGCCCACCGGTACGAGTCATAGGACTTGGCAGCCCGCTCACCAGTCGGAGGCTTTACTGGTAGACGAACGGCGGTCAAACGGACTCACTCCGATACTGTTGCAATTGAGACCGAAGCTCTGCCACTTCTGCCCGTAAATCGTCAAGCGTTGCTTGCAGATCCGTTGTGGAAGCTGTTCCACCCACTCCGGAGCCAGAACCGCCTTGGGAGTACATATCGCTAGCAGCGCTAGCTTCCTCCGCTTCGGCCCGAGCAACTACATCATGACCAAATTCTTCCCACTGCTTCTGAGCTTCGGCGATTCCTTTGCCAATTTCTCCAGCCAGATCGGTCATCGCAGTCTCGGCTCGCTCTGCGAGTAGGTTAGCAGTGGCTCGACCGATGAAGAATGCGCGGGTTAACGGATTGGACATAAAAACTCTGTGCTCTGCATCCGACACTTAACAAACTATAACAAAAGCGACCCTACAGCTTATCGGCAATCGCCGATTCAATCTCCACTGCTGTGGGATGTCGCGATCGCGCCTGAAACAAAGGCAAGCTTTGCAACCCCACCAAAGAGTAAGGAGGTGGTATACACCACCTCCTTTTCGCTAAATTGGCTCTCAAACCACAGACTCAATCTCTCAATCGGCGCCAGAGCACCAGAAATCTGAGAGTCGTGACAACACTATTCGCCATACAGCTCCAGTCTGGAGCTGTATGGCAGCGGTCAGTCGAGTTCGAACCTAGTTTGACTATGCAGTTTGAACAACAGATAGACCACCGGGTAAGTAAGTCGCTGCAACTTTCAGACCGCTAGACATGATGGGGCGATTTCCCATGAAAGTAGCCACAACAGTGTGACCACCAGACATAACAGGACGGTTGTTCATGAAGGTGCTGGAGATGTCGCGAGAGCGAGCCTGAATAGGACGACCGTTTAGGTAAGTTGATGCAACCTGCAAGCCGGAAGCCACGATGGGGCGATTCCCCATGAACGTGGATACGATGTTCATGCTGGCGGGGGCAGTAGGACGCAAGCCGAGTGCCCCACCTCGTTCGTAGATAGCCAAGCCAGAGGTTGCTTCGCTCTTTTTGGTAGCCATGGTCGGTACTCCCTCGTAAAAACGGAATTCTGGGGGCAAAGGGGCTTTGGAAACGTGCCCTCAAACCCGCATGCTCGAAAGCTATTAGCTAAGCAGCACACATCTTAGGATAAATCGAAACTGCTCTCCGTTGAGAACTAGACAGTTTGATTCGTGCTTAAGCTAGTGATTTGATTTTATTATTCCTTTATTTTCTCAGGTTAGCGCAACACCATATCTCGACACAAACGGCATCTTAAGTTTGTTGTCAAAGTGAGTGTATTGACGAAGTAAGTGTGTTGGCGAGGGAGAGATTCGGAGATGCCTACCAACACAACTTTACTACGTAGGTAGCTAGCCTCTGAGTCAGTTGGGTGAGTGAGCTATCTGGAAAATGGCTGTTCCCTGAGTGCTGCAGGATAACAAGCAGCGATCGAGCGCTTCAATCGACTATCCGGGCTTCGTTTTGTGCGAGCTTCGTATAGCTCGTCTTTCAGCCGCGATCGCCTGTAGAGTGGCTGTGTTCGAAGACCTTCAGCAATCTAATTATCGATGGGATTGAAAGCGATGGCCGAGGCGACCTTACTGTACGAGGGCAAGGCAAAACGGATTTATTCCACTGGTACCGATGGGGTGCTGTTGTCTCGCTATAAGGATGATGCCACCGCTTTTAATGCCCAAAAGAAAGGACAGATTGCCGGGAAAGGAGCCGTAAACTGTACGGTTGCCGCTATTTTGTTCCGGTATCTGGAGATGGAAGGAATTGCCACTCACTTGGTAGACCAACTCTCTCCCACCGAGATGACAGTAAAGGCGGTCAAGATCGTGCCGGTTGAGGTAGTCGTTCGCAACCGGGCAGCGGGAACCCTCTGCAAGCGACTGGGATTGGAGCGAGGCCAAGAAATTGCCCCGCCGCTGGTGGAGTTCTTTTACAAGAATGACGATTTGGGAGATCCGCTGATTACCACCGACCACATCGCTCTCCTGCAGTTAGCGTCTCCCGAACAGGTGATGATTTTGCGGGAGCAGGCGGTAGCGATCGATCGCCTCTTGCAGGCGTTTTTCCTCAAATGTGGGTTGGAGCTGATCGACTTCAAGCTAGAGTTTGGGACACTGCCGGATGGCAGCATTATTCTGGCGGATGAGATTAGTCCGGATACCTGCCGGTTGTGGAATGTGGCCGACGAGCGCGTGCTAGACAAAGATCTATTCCGCTTTGATTTGGGAGATCCAGTCGCGGGATATCGAGAGGTATTGCAGCGGGTTGAAGCGGTGGCTGCCGAGATAAAATCTTGATCGCTCTCAAGCTATCGATCGCCTCCCAACAGTAAAGTGTCCCGACGGTCGCTCCCATGACCTGGAACCATCGTCACTACATTCCAAATCGGTTTTGCCTATCTGCTTTTACTGGGCAGGTAAACCTTCTGGGACAGGTTTACTATGGAGATGCTCCCTAAATCCCCTTTCATTCATCTATGGCTCTTCCAGGTCTCGGCCACGTCGCAATACAAGTGGCTGATATTTCCAAAGCTCTAGAGTTCTACCGAACTCTGGGGATGACGGTAGTGTGGGAAGATTCCGACTGGGCTTACGTTAAAGCGGGTGAGGATGGTCTGGCGCTGTTAGGACCTGGGTATAAGGCTGCAGGACCGCATTTTGGGTTTGTGTTTCGCGATCGCGACCATCTAGAAGCCGAGCACCAGCGGATCGCGCAATTAGGAGTAAAGCTGGGTGCCATCCACGACCATCGCGACGGCACAGCTTCCTGCTACGGCAAAGATTTAGACGGCAATGTATTCGAACTACTGTACGAACCCGACGAGTCTGCATCGTAAGTCAGGTGTTCTACTCAGCAGCAGAATGTGCGTTTCGAACGGGCACTCTGTCAGTTTCTGCAATTGAATTGTGGAAATGGCAACCGAATGGCAACCAATTTCCCGCCCACAAGAGCTCTTGCGATTGTGAATTCTAGCGATCGGCCAAGGCAGCATCGATCTGCATACAAGCATTCTAAATCCAACCGCGGCGTTGGCGAAGCGTGGTGGCATCTCTCACAGAAAGTCCGACGAATACCCGAGCAGTCAGGGTTTAGTAATCGCCACGATTGGCTGTATCAATCGCTTCGCAGGCCACATCAATGGCTGCGGCTTTGTGCTCCCAATCCTCTTGTGCAGATGTTTGCTGCACCGTAGAAGCCAATCGAGC
>JBCBVA010000054.1:0-24301 GCA_039817825.1 Cyanobacteria bacterium J06642_12
CTCACCAGCGGCAACAAGAGCGATCGCGACACCTTCGTTTACGGCAACATTGTCCAGGGTGGCGACCTAATTACCGACTTCGATCGCACCGGCCCCACCAAAGATAAGTTCCGTATCGCAGCCAGTGGCTTCGCGGCCACCGGTGGAGCCTCTGCCCTAACCGCTGGGAAGCTGCCCAATAGCAAAGTTGTGGGCATTAACGGCAACTTGGGGTCTAGCGCTGGCTTCCGCTACAACCAAGCCAACGGCAAACTGTTCTTCGACAGCGACGGTAGCAACAGGCTCTCCGGACTCGCCTTGCTGGCGACCGTTCGAGACGGTGGCTCTGCCGTTAGCCTCAGCGCCATCCAAAATTCCATCTTCGTTGCCTAGCGGTCGCAGGAGTAGGCAAGTGACTCTAAAGCGCGATCGCTCGCCTGATACTTGATTTCAGTCTTATCTTCAGAATTCAAAGCCCTGCCTGTCACTGCTACAGGTGGGGCTTTTTTGATGTCAATTCCAAAAGGACCGCTCCTGTTCTAGCCAGTTAGCGAGTGGATGTCATACGACATGGCGAAACGGGTGCAACGGACTGAGATGGCAGCGATCGTGATCGCCATCCCCCATAGACCGCGATCGCTGACCGAACCAGACGACCCAACCTATAACCAACTCACACAGACTTGTTTCCGAGAAGAGGTAATTCACAACGATCTACTTAGCTACCGGAGGCTTTGACTCATGCCTAAAATCCGAGGAACCAATGGCAACAATCTCCTCGATGGCACCCTATGGGACGACACTATCGAAGGCTTGGCAGGGGACGATACTCTCAACGGACTCGGTGGAGACGATTTCCTATATGGCGATGGTGGAAATGACTCTCTGTCAGGTGGTGATGGAGATGATCGACTGGATGGTGGCACAGGCGATGACACGCTTAACGGTGGCTCCGGTAATGACACCGCAACGATAATTGCCGCGGGAGGAGACGTCACCATTACCAACACCAGCATCGTTATTGACAACAGCCTGTTTGGTAACGACACCAAGTCAATATCTAGTATCGAAACAGTAATTGTCTATGGCAGTTTCGCGAACGACTGGATTGACGGTAGCGTGTTCAGTGAATCGTTACGGATTTGGAGCCATGATGGCAACGACACAATCTTTGGCGGGCTAGGTGACGACCTCCTGTCTAGTAGCGATGGCGACGACATAATCTACGGCAAATCTGGCAATGACACCCTGTCAAGTGGACTGGGAAACAACTACCTCAATGGTGGCAACGGGGATGATGAATTTTTGGCTTACGGCGAAAATGACACCGTAATAGGTGGCAGTGGCTTCGACACGTTAGAAGACACGCTAGAACAAGAAGCAGACACCATTACTATCACCGATACTCAATTGCTAGGAAGCAATACGCTAACGCTTAGCGGTATCGAGCTGATAAAAGTCGTGGGTATCTCCCCGGAGCAAACCATTGATGCCCGACGCTTCAGCGGTCAAACCGAGCTCATTGCATATGAAGGAGACGATACTCTGCTCGGTGGCCAGGGCAACGATCTTCTGTTGGGTAATTTGGGTTTCGATTTGCTCGTCGGTGGAGCTGGTGACGATAGCATTCGAGGCGGCGGCGGTTTGGATACAGCTACGTTTGTTGCCAAAGGTGCCTTTACACTGACCGATAAGTCCGCTGTAGGACAAGGCCTCGATACGCTGAACTCGATTGAAATGGTTCAAGTGAAGGGCAGCGTTCGTGGCCAAAAGTTAGATGCTTCTGCGTTTACCGGTGAAACAGTCCTGAATGGCAATGCAGGTAACGACTCGTTGTTAGGCGGTACTAACGACGATCGCCTTTTGGGAGGGGCTGATCGCGATAACCTGCAAGGAAGTGCCGGAAACGATACCCTCCGAGGCGAGGACGGTCGAGACACTCTTGACGGAGGCGACGGGCAGGACAACCTAATCGGCGGTAACGATGATGATGTTCTAGTAGGTGGTTTAGGCAGCGACACTCTCTCAAGCGGCAGTACCAGCGATCGCGACATCTTCGCCTATGCAGACGTGATTGAAGGTAGCGACGTGATTTTGGACTTCGATCGCACTGGCAACACGAAAGATACCTTCCGCATTACTGGCAGCAAATTCACCGCCTTTGGAGGGGCCTCGGCCCTCAGCCTCGGCAAGCTCCCCAACAGTCAGATTGTGGGCTTCAATGGCAACCTCGGTTCCAGCGCTGGTTTCCGCTACAACCAAACCAACGGCAGGTTGTTCTTTGATGGTGACGGTGGCGATAATTCCTCCGGCCCCACCTTACTGGCCAATGTTCGGAATAATGGTTCCGCTGTAGCCTTTGGCGATATCTTGGGCTCGATTACTGTGGTCTAGCCTTCGGGGGGGCTAAACAGCCAACCCAAAAACTCGCTCGATGAATCGGGTTCCTAGGCATCAGCGTTTTCCAAAACCTCTAGTTTTCCAAAGTCCCCACATGTGCGAAGGTGACTGATATCCGGATGGCGATCGCTCTCCGGCATCGATGCTAGGGCAATGAGGCTGAAGCCGTGAGCGACATGATTCCCATTCTGGATTTAACGGAACAGTATCGAGCCCTGAAGGACGAAATTCAGGCGGCGGTCAATGGGGTGCTGGAGTCCGGGAAGTTCATTCTCGGGCCAGAAGTCAGCCTGTTTGAGCAAGAAGCTGCCGACTATCTGGGTGTCAGGCACGCAATTGGGGTGAATTCCGGTACGGATGCGTTGGCGATCGGTATGCGAGCGATGGGGATTGCCCCTGACGACGAAGTCATCACCACCCCATTCAGCTTTTTCGCCACAGCTGAATCCATCAGCACCATTGGGGCCAAACCCGTGTTTGCCGATATCGAGGCAGATACGTTCAATATCGATCCCCGTAAAATCGAAGCATTAATTACGCCGAAGACCACAGCGATCGCCCCTGTGCACCTCTACGGCAACCCGGCAGCAATGGCGCAAATTATGGAGCTAGCTGCCACCCATCATTTGAAGGTGATTGAGGATTGCGCCCAGTCGTTTGGGGCCAAGTATGCCGGAGCCTGTGGCGGTTGTGACGGGCAATGCAACGACGAGATTCGCACGGAAGCAACTGGAAAATTGACGGGGGCGATCGGTGATGTGGGAGCGTTCTCTTTTTTCCCTACCAAAAACCTGGGGGCGTATGGGGATGGTGGTCTAATCACCACTAATGATGATGGCGTTGCCGAGATGTCCCGCAAACTGCGAGTTCACGGTAGTCTGCAACGCTATCGCAATGAGATCTTGGGATATAACTCGCGGTTGGATAGCCTGCAAGCGGCCATCTTGCGCGTGAAGTTGCGGTACATCGACAAGTGGAATCTGCAGCGACGGGCGATCGCCCAAGCCTACAGCGAAGGACTGAAAGGGGTGAAGGGAGTCATCACCCCCACCATCTACGATGGCCACGTCTTCCACCAGTACACGCTGCGTATTTCGAATGGCAAGCGCGATGCCGTGAGGGAGCTTTTGCAGGCACAAGGGATTTCCAGCATGGTGTACTATCCCGTTCCCCAAGACCGGTTGCCTGTCTTTGCCGGACAGTATCCACCGCTGCCCACTAGCGATCGCCTCAGCGAAGAAGTGCTCAGCCTGCCCATTTATCCAGAGCTGACAGACACCGCGATTGGACGGATTGTGAGCGGCATCTTTGATGCCCTAGCTGTTGCATAAGTGTTGGGAAAAACCGAATCAGCTATTGAGGTGAATCGCTCGAACGCGGCATAACCCCACCAACGTGTTTTTTCTGGCGCTGCTGGGCCATCACTTCTTGTCGCCAGCGCTCTCGAAAGCTCGCTGTTTGCTCTTCGGTTAGATCGTCGTAGCAATGGGGGCATGACACTCCAGCTTCGTAGCGATCGGATGCACAGTCGGTGGCAGACAGCGGTCGGCGACAGCCGTAGCACATGATGTGACTGCCCGGTTCCAGATCGTGGTTTACAGCCACACGCCCATCAAAAACAAAGCATTCCCCTTGCCACAGCGACTCGTTTTCTGGCTGATGTTCCAGATAATTCAAAATGCCGCCGTCTAGTTGATAGACTTCCTCGAATCCTTGTTCTAGCAGATAGGCGCTCGCTTTCTCGCAGCGAATGCCCCCCGTGCAAAACATGGCGATTTTGCGATTTTGCTCTGGGTCAAGATTCTGCTCCACAAATTGGGGGAATTCTCGAAAATTCTTAGTTTCTGGAGAGATGGCCGATTGAAAGGTGCCAATGTGATATTCGTAATCGTTGCGAGTATCGATCGTAATGACATCGGGGTCTTGTAATAACTGATTCCACTGCTGCGCATCCACGTGAATTCCAGTGGTTTGGGCCGGATCTAGACCCGTTATCCCCATCGTTACAATCTCGGCTTTGACCTTGACCTTGAGGCGATGAAACGGAGCTGCTGAAGCGAGCGACTGCTTGGCCTTAATCCCTGCCAGCCGTTCATCGCTATTGAGGCGATCGAGCAAGTTCTGGATACTGGCTCCAGCCCCCGCAACCGTCGCGTTAATCCCTTCTTCCGCCAGCAAAATCGTGCCGACAATTCCCTGCTCCGTACAAAATTGATAGAGGAGATCGCGCAACTGCTCTAGCTCGTCCAGCCGCGCAAATTTGTAGAATGCGGCGACCGTAATGGGGGGAGAAGGAGGTGCAGACATTGAGAAACAGTGAGACGTTGAAGTGAGGCGATCGAGGAGAAGAGTCGTTCAGCAAATAATATTCTTGCAGGCCATGCTGAAAAAGTTGAACTGTCCCCCAGAGATTCAGCTACTTAATCGCCAAAAACCCTTCAAAACAGACATATTTCATCACCGTCGTAATGTCGACAAACCCCGCCCGCTGCAGCAAGCCCAAATTGCCCTCAGTAGAAAACGGTTCTAACACCCCTTTGAGGCTGCGGCGCTTGGCAACAATTTCATTGCCCGTAAATCCCCGATCCAGCTTGAAATCAGCATAGATCGTCGACATCATGTCCTGGAAGCGAGCATCAGGGCTACGAACTTTTTCAAACAACAGAAACCCACCCCCCCAATTCAAAGCGTCGTAGATGCGGTTAAACAACTGCTGCCGATGTTTCGGACGCACAAACTGCATGGTGTAGTAAGCCACCACCAGATCGCAATCGTTCAAATCCGCATCGATCGCGTTGTCACAACGCACCTCGATCCTCTCTAGGCTGTGACATCGCTCTTTCGCCAACCGCACCATGTCCGCCTCAGAATCAATGCCAACAAACTGCACGCGCTTGTCTCGGTGGCGGTCGCCTAAATTTGCCAGCAACTCTCCAGTGCCACACCCTAAGTCGTAACAAACCGAGTCATGTGCCAGAAAAAAATCCGAAATCGCGGCAACCAGTTGGTGGCCAACGTCATACAACGGCACAGATCGCCGCACGTGCTCCTCAAAATGCTCGCTAGTGCTGCCACCAAACGACCACCCCGCATTGCTGGACTCAATCGAGTCACCCACCTGCTCGAACTGCGGTGATTGATACTGAGGCGATCGATCTTGCTGCGATTGTTGAGGTTGCTCCCGTTCCACGTTAAAAAGACTCCTGGTCAACACTTCATTGAGTCCGAAAGCCAATTCGGTAGCCTGAATGTTGGTACACTCCACCTCCTACGATTCCACCATGTTTGGCTATTCGCAGCTTTATGAGAGTCTTTCTCGCACATCCGCTAATGTTTGGCTGGGGACATTGCCTGCAGAGGTAGATGCGGCTTTGAATCCCAAGCGTAATGGCAATCTGCCTCAGTGGATGGCAACGGTGGCTAGCTTGCCCGAGAGGGATGCCAGCGCGGTCGATTTAGTCTCGGGGGTGCGTATTGGCGTGGCTGCGGACTTAGATGAGGACAGTCGCGCTCGCCTCCGAGCATCCCTAACCTTCCTCTGTCCTTGGCGCAAAGGCCCGGTTCATCTATTTGGCATTCACATCGATACGGAATGGCGATCGGATTGGAAATGGGAGCGGCTAAGTCCTCACATTCATCCCCTCACCGGTCGCCGCATCTTAGACGTGGGCTGCGGCAATGGTTACTATGCCCTCCGCATGTTGGGGGCAGGAGCCGAATTAGTGATGGGTCTGGACCCCACCCTCCTGTTTGTGATGCAATTTGCTGCTCTGCGTCGCTATTTAAGCGGGCCCAATGCCTTCGTTCTGCCGCTGGGTATCGAGCACCTTCCCAATAATCTAAAATTCTTCGACACTGTGTTTTCAATGGGGGTGTTGTACCATCGCCGATCGCCTCAAGAACATCTCACGACCTTGCGAGAGGCCCTCATTCCGGGGGGAGAGCTGGTTTTAGAGACCTTGGTGCTGGACAGTCAAGACGATCGGGTCCTCATTCCAGAAAAACGCTACGCCCAAATGCGGAATGTCTGGGCCATTCCCTCCTGTGCGCGCTTGCAGACATGGCTGACAGACGCAGGATTTGAATCGGTTCGCATCGTGGATGTGACCCCGACAACCGTACAAGAGCAGCGATCGACGGAATGGATGACCTTTCACTCGCTGGCTGATTTTCTCGACCCTACCGATTGCGCCAAAACCATCGAAGGCCATCCGGGGCCAGTCAGGGCAATCGCGATCGCCCGTTCACCTGTTTAACCCGCTACCTGCTTAATCCTAGCCAAGCCCTCTACTGCATATCCTCTACATCCCCAGCTACACAATCATTGCCAGGTAACGCCGCAATCGATTTGTTATCGAGCAAATGTTGCAATTTGTGTGCTAAATAAATGTATGGCAACTCCCCAAGCTGGTAGTTTAAGCAGGGCTTCAAACCTTACAGAGCTCTGCTTTGCGGTTTCGGACCACTAACGATTGAATTCTATCTATGTGGGGCCACCGAGACGTCTGCAACTCTTGGCACAGCTTACTGTTTCAGCCTTGCCTGCCCCGTTACTCTCTTGTGCTGCCAGTCATGACGGGGAGCCAACATGAACCCATTCCTACGCAAACTACCTATCCCCAATCGGAAGAATTTTTGAAATAGTTTTTACTAGCGAACCCGTTGATGTGATGAACGTTTCAGGAGAACTCACCGTGTCCATCCAAAAGTTGCTTGCCACCTGCTGTGCTGTATCCATAGCGTCGCTGGGTGGTGCTGGGTTAGTGAATTCTGGATTGGCGGCCAACGCCTCTGAATTTGATTTTTCTGCCCCAACAGCCAACTCTCCAACCTCCCAAGTTCCCCCTCAGCCTGCTCCAGCCCCTGTTCCGCCAACGGACCCTGGCGTGGCCCCCGCTCAAGCACCGGCAGCATCTCCTTCTGACCCTGCGGTTGCTCCTGTGCCTGACCCCGCTGTCGAACCCGCAGCTACAGAACTCAACGAGAGCAAGTCTCTGTTTTCCAAAACAGAAGTGGAAGGAGAAGACTTTCTGGTCATGGCTGCCCCTCGCGGACTGACGGGTGACTATTTCTTGATGATTGTGGAGCAGCAATCTGAAGATCAGGCGTGCTGGCAAGAAAACGGCACGGCCCCGATTGAGGTCGATCCCCTATTGCTGACGTTCGATTACACGGGAATTTGCAGTCGCATGGCGGACAGTAATGCCTATTCCATTCGGATGGCCGATAACGATTTGGGTCTTAATTACAGCTTGCGGGTAGTTCCCCAGGATGGGGAGTTAATGCTGAGAGGCTATGCCAACAACGATTTCTCCGCTCCTCCGATTGAAATTGCTCGCACGTATGGTGTTAGCAATACTGGTTTCACCCGATTCGTGCTCAATCCCGGTTGGAGACTGACTCGCCGGGTCTTTGAAGAGCGCGAACTAGGGCATATCTATCTGACCAGCGATTTGCCTTTAGGGGCTGGAGATACTGTCAGCCAGAACTAAATTTCTGCGACAAGCTCGAGTGATTGGAGTGCTCACCAACCGGTGGGCACTTTTTTCGAAGGCTGATCTTCGCCCTATGACTTTGTCATGCCTGAGTTCGATGGCTCTCATCCCCAGCCTTTCTACCACATTAGAAGAAGGGAGCAAGAGGCATTAAACCCTGATGTTGTCGTTGTGCTGTAGGGCAACTATCCCACTCAAATAGCCCTGTCGAACTGATGTTGATAAAGGACAGCAAACCGATCGCAGCAGGTAGTCCAGAGTACAATGAGTCATCTTACCTATACAAAGGACTCCAACATGAAGGATAAGAACTACTCGTGGAAAGGCAGCCCTAATGCTGGAGCCGTGCTGACCGTACTATCGATTCTGGGAGCGATTGGGTTTATTGCGGTTGGTTTTACCGGATAGGTAGGGACGATCGATAGGATCTGAATACGAGCCATCGTGAGGGTACGTGAGGGCGATCGTCCTTACGCGGCTGCCACGCCTGCTGGAGTCTGTGCAGCTTGCAGTTCTTGATACAGAAAAATACCCGAGGGATACGCTCTGACGGCTGCCTGGTATGCCTTTTCTCGAGTTTTTCCGAGAAAGCAGCGGTTGGATGAGGGTTCAACGGCTGCCCACCACCCCGGATACTCAGCTTGCAGTTGGGAAGAGAGGGATACTCCACTAGGGTGTGTAGCCCCTGCTGAATCTTGAGGTTCGAGATCGGCAAATCGAGCAGCCACTGCCGCTAATACGTCCTCTGGGTTAATGGGCTTACTCAGGTAGTTGTCCGCGCCTAAGGTCAGTCCTTCCATGAGGTCTTTTCGAGAGGACTTGCTGGTTAAGAACATGAATGGAATTGATGCGGTTTCCGTGCTTTGACGCAAGGTCTCCAGCACTTCGTAGCCCGACATAGAGGGCATGATCACGTCACAGATAACCAGCTCGGGATGCAGCGTTTTCACCTTCTCTAGCCCCTCAACTGGATCGGTAACACCGATCGCGTTATGGCCTTTAGCCTGCAGCAATTTCACAAGCAAGGTTGAGATGGCTATATCGTCATCAATTACCAAGATAGTTTTTGTCATGGCCAATCTGCTAAATCCGTTAAATGTCGCCCATGCGATTGTTGACAAATTTTACACATTTACTTCGTGGCCGCGATCGGTGAATCTAGCAATCGAATGTCAGCGTGCGTTGCTTGACAGGGAAAATGCTTACGCGTAGTCACCCTAATGGGACGTTGATGTCAGCTCATCCCTCTCAGCCAGCGAAGCATTGAGTGTATGGGCATCCAGCGACTCCTTCTCAGTATGGAAGCAGGGATAGGTGTGCTGAGTTACTGATGTATCAAACTCTGGTTTTTACCGATTGTTAGGGGACAGTGCAGACTGCAACCTGTCTCGATACTCAGACCATTGTTGAGCGACATCGGGACGGCTAGGCATACCTCGCTGCAGTAGCACTGTGCCATCTGCATATCCCACAACCCCGTAGGTTTCTCGGGTCAGCACGCTATCAATCAGGTTGGTGATGGTGTTTAATTGCTGCCGCTCGTATGAAAACGCAGCCTGATACTGCTCTAGCTGCCATAGGTCGGCCAGAACGTAATCGGCTTGCACCACCTCCCCATCATCGTTCTGAAGGCGGGTCCTAGGGAGGCGGACGATCTCCCGGCGACTGGAGAGGTGAGGGACGAGATGGGAAGTGGCGGCAACAAATCGATCGCGTGGGATCTCTGCAAACAGCGGTCGAACCGCTGCAGCATGGTTCCATTGGGTGCCAATAGTGGCGTGAACGCGAGGCTCGAAGGAGTCGGGGATCAGAAACGAAAACGTGCGGTGGGGGTTGGGGGTAAGGGTAAAAAACACAGATAAGACAATGCAGAAAGTCCAAAAGCGACGGAATCCCGGTCGAAAGCCATTGGGGTGCTGCGTCCACCACAGCATCGTGCCGTAAAACAACCCCGGTACTACGGCCAGGGCGTAGCGGGTGGTAATCGAGAGAACGGTTTGCCCTTGGGCCACTAGCAGGAGGAGCAGAGGAAATCCCGACGCTAACCAAGCTGAAGGGGAGATGACGCAAACAAAGGCCAGCGGTAACCATTGGCCGAGAAGGTAGGACAGGGTGCGATCGAAGGGCTGAATAATTTCGAGAGCCACCAGCCAGGGCCGCCGCAGCATGGCCACAATTAGGTCGAGGGTGGATGCAGAGTCGCCCTCGACATACTGGCCGAAACGCTCGATCGCGAATCGCTGCGACACATCCTCCGAAAACATCGGCATCATCACGTTGGTAATGGTGAGGATGTAGGCCACGCTGTAGACGCACAATCCCAGCCCCAATCGGGGGGCTTTACGACTGAGTGTTAGAAATACGCCCAAGCTAAACAGGATGACTCCGGAGTCCTCTCGGGCCATCGGGATCAGAATGGCTAGAGGGGCATACAGCCACCACCAGCGCTTATGTAGGGCGTACAGCATGCCGAATACAAATAGCGGCAGTTGGCTGAAGTCGTGGAAATTTTGCAGGGTAGGACCGATGACAGCGGTGGCGCAATAGAAGCTGATGGTTAGGGTGGCCGCCAAGGCTGGTGCGAGATCGTGTTCGCGTGCGAGGGCGAATAGCACTAAACCGGCAGCTGTGACCAACACCACTTGCAGAATGCTGAGAGTGACGACGTTGGGATAGAGGGCGTAGATGGGCAGCCACAGCAGGAGGGCTGGGGTGAAATGCTGGCCCAGACGGTGATATCCCACCCGGGGGATTTGGTCACCTAGGGTGACGGAGGCGGACAGTGTGGAGGAGAGGGAGCTTTGGAAAAAGCGGCCGTGCAAACCGTTCCAAAACACTTGGTTGAAAATGCCTTGGTCGAAGCTGGCTTCCGATGCGTAAAAGTTGAGATAGCGATGTAGAGCCAATCCACAGACGATCGCGAAGAATGCGATCGCGGCGATCGTCACCGTCTTCAATCCCGATCGTTTCTGCGAGCCCGGTCGTTTCTCGAAAAATCCCGCCAATCCCATTCGCTCTGCCTACAGTCGTCCTCATAATGGTAGAACTCGGGGGTTGCGAGGTGTGCGAGTCATGATGAAACGAACGGTGGCGATCGTCGGTGCTGGGCTGGCGGGGTTAACCTGTGCGAAGGTTCTGCAAGAGAATGGCTGCACCGATCTGGTGGTGTTAGAGAAAAGCGATCGCCCCGGCGGACGGGTGCGTACCGATGCTGTTACGTTCGGGAGTGACGGGAGCTTCCTGCTCGATCGCGGCTTTCAAGTGCTGTTTTCGGCCTATCCCTCCGTACAGCGCCACTTAGATTTAGAGGCTCTGGATGCATGTAAGTACGACCCCGGAGCTGTGTTGGTACAGGGGCCAAACCACTATCCCATCAGCGATCCTCTACGTGCGCCGGGTACCCTGCTGCTGTCGCTCTTCAATCCATTGCTGACGGTTCTGGATAAGGCGCGCGTGTTGGCATTGCGGGCTAAGGTGTGGCGCATGTCTATCGCACAGATCTGGGCACAGCCAGATTTGGCCACCATCGAGTTTCTGAAACGCTGGGGATTTTCCGAACGGATTATCAAACACTTTTTCTTTCCGTTCTACGGCGGAATTTTCCTCGACCCCGACTTGAAAACCAGCGCTCGACTGTTCCAGTTCTATTTCAAGATGCTGTCGGAAGGGGCGATCGTTACCCCTAAACAAGGCATGGGCGCGATCGCCGGCCAGTTGGCTAGCCACCTGTCGTCACAGCAGCTGCGATGCAACGCGCCTGTTGCTCGCATTCAGGTAGAGCAAGATAGGGCCACAGGCATCTTGATGGAAGACGGCACCGAAGTGTTGGCCGATTGGGTGGTGTGCTCAACCGAGTCTCCAGCGATCGCCCACCTACTTCCTCAATTCGAGTCTCAGCCCCCTGGCACCGCCATACCGACGACACCGCGTGCAGTTACCTGCTTCTACTTCAGCACCCCAATCTCTGCCCATGCAGAAGCCGCCATCCACCTCAACAGTGCTCTGTCCGAGAGCAGTACCATCAACAACTGCATCCAGCTCAGCAATGTTAGTCCCGCCCTCGCTCCTGCCGGCCATCACCTGCTCTCAGTCACGGTACTGGGTAATCCCGATCTCTCTACCGATGAGCTAGCCGATCGCTGTCGCCGCGAGTTGTTGGAGTGGTTCCCCCATTTAGAGGGCGATCTCCTAACGTTTCTGCAGGACTATCGCATTCCCTTCGCCCAGTTCAATCAACCCCCCGGCATTCACGATCGCCTACCTGCCGGCGTTGGGGCGATCGATGGCCTGGTTCTGGCCGGTGAGTATACCCAGCAGAGCAGTATCGAAGGCTCGATGCGCAGCGGCGAACTAGCCGCCCAAACAATTCTCCAGCAGCTTTAGAGCGACTGGTGAAAGCCACTATAGTTCAATGGCGATTGCTATGGCATAGGAGCAAACGCGATCCAAGAATTATCCAAGCGGCGTTAGGATAAACGAGGCTACAGCCAGCCTTTCACACGTTCTCGCACGGTTTCCATATGTCCGCCAAAATCCAAAAGTCCGACGCCGAATGGCGCGAGCAATTGACCCCCGAGCAATTTAAGGTGACTCGCAAAAAGGGTACCGAACGAGCATTTACGGGCAAGTATTGGGACAACAAAACTAAAGGCACCTACAACTGCATCTGCTGCGGGGCCAAGCTGTTCGCATCCGACACGAAATTTGATTCCGGCACCGGTTGGCCCAGTTTCTGGGAAGCAGCCGACAAAGAGAACGTCAAGCTGGAAGAGGACAACAGCTTATTCATGCGCCGGACTGAAGTGTTGTGCGCCCAGTGCGATTCCCACCTCGGCCACGTTTTTCCTGACGGTCCCCGTCCCTCCGGTTTGCGGTACTGCATGAACTCTGCGTCTCTGGACTTTGTGGCTGAAGACTAATCCAAATTGATCGGACCGTTCGCTTAGCGAATGGGAGCGGCCCAGATTAAAGCAGTTCCCCTTTCATGACTGTGACAGCCTGACCGCTAATGGCCACCCGATCGCCGCGATCGACGACCTTGAGCATGCCTCCTCTGGCAGACACCTGGTACGCCAGCATCTCTGATTTATGCAGGCGCTCTGTCCAGAACGGTACCAACGAACAGTGAGCGGACCCTGTCACCGGATCTTCATCAATCCCGGCATTAGGGGCGAAGTAGCGGGAGACAAAGTCATAGCTGACGGTATTGGTACTGGTCGTATCAGTAGTGGACGTATGGGGATCGGATTCACAGCCACCGGAACCGCTTGCTGTGACGATCGCTCCCTGCAGTGGTAGCTGGCTCAGCAGCGCCATATCGGGATGGAGCGAGCGTAACGTTGCTTCGGATTCAACTTCCGCCAGATAATTGGCATCGCTAGCATAGACTCCTCGCACATCGCATTCCAAGGCCCGGATGAGAGCGGGGGGAGCGGCGATCGGAGTGACAGGTTGACTGGGAAAATCTAGGGTTATCCAGTTGCCATCGGCTGCGCTAGCCAGCGTTGCTACTAGCTGGCCGCTTTTGGTGTGAAAGCGAATAGCATCAGTGGCGGCTACGAATCCTTCAGACCACAATACGTGAGCACTGGCCAGCGTTGCGTGACCGCATAGATCGACCTCAACCTCCGGCGTAAACCAGCGGAGCGCATAGTCAGCCCCCTGAGTTTGTCCCTCAGCGCAAGGCTGGTTCACCAAAAAAGCCGTTTCCGACAAATTCATCTCAGCTGCAACCTGGTGCATCCATTCATCTGCAGCCGCAGTTGCCATGACACAAACCGCCGCAGGGTTGCCTTTGAACGGGATGTTGGTGAAAGCATCGACTTGAATAATAGATTGCGACATGGATCGATTCCTTGAGAGCAAGCGATGTCCTAAACGCTGTGTCGGCTGGATTGTTTGGGCCTCGTGCACTGAGTTGCGCCACTGGATGCTCTACTCCATGGAATACAACCCGAGACTGTACTAGTCCGAGACGAACACACGCTTGTATCGTTTTGATGTCACGGTTCGTACATGTTGCATTTTGCCAGCGATCGCTACGCAGTAGTCAACCGATGATCAAAGGCCACTCGGCGATCGCAGCCTCTGACTGAGTCAAGAACACCACCCGATGATGACAATGCAACACAGTACGATATCCGCAAAACACTTGAAGCGCTCGAGCTAAGTCGCTAAAACCATAACTATGGCCTTCCCAAAAAACAACGGCAATGGGGTTTTGCAGTAACCACCCCTAGTCAGAGCTAATACTGATACGAGGTCGAACGCACGATTGCAGTTACAGGGGTAGATGTCTCGTTATGCCAAAACCGGCAATTATTTGCGTTGATGATGAAGCGATTGTGCTTAGCAGCCTACTGCGCCAGCTTGAGGAATGCTTTGGAGACGCTTATACCTACGAAACGGCAGAAAATGCAGAAGAAGCACTCGAGCTGATGGAGGAAATCGCCGATGACGGCACTTCGATCTTGATAGTAGTGTCGGATTGGTTGATGCCGGGCAAGAAAGGAGACGAGCTGCTGATAGAGGCTCATCGCAAGTATCCTAGTACGATCAAAGTCCTACTCACCGGCCAGGCCGACGATAGTGCCGTGAATAATGCTCGGGAGAATGCGAATTTGCACGCCTGCTTGCGCAAACCCTGGAGCGATACGGAACTGACTAACTGCATCAAGACTGCTCTTGCCAATCAAAATTAGAGGCTGAGAATGTCTCGTGGGCTCGTGTTCCGTCGACCTCTACTCAACTGTCGCTGTCTGGTGATCGCAGACTGTTCCACTTACTGCTAGGCAGATGGCTCGAATGATTGTGTTGTGCCTGTTGTGTTGTGCTTGTTGTGTCCCGCACTGAAAGGGTTGGAGCCCTGCCTGAATTCTCGATCTGAGAGCCATCTGACAGAGTGTATCTTCGATCTACCGACTTCCACCGACGTTCTGGTACTCCCATTTCGGCCGCCATCCCCTCACCCCCCGCCTTGCGCCACCATGTCGAAGCCCATTGTTTTATGTATTGATGATGAGCCCTCCGTTCTCGATAGCTTGCGGAGGGAACTCACTGACCTCTTCGAAGATCGCTGCGAGATTGAAACGGCGCTGGGAGGACAAGATGCGCTCAATCTGCAAGAAGACTTTTTAGAGGACGGTAGTGAACTGGCATTGGTGATTTCGGACTATATCATGCCGGATATGAAAGGGGATGAAGTTCTGGCCCACATCCATCGGTCATCCCCCAAAACGCTGGCGATTCTGCTAACTGGCCATGCCACGTTGGAGGGGGTAGCCAATGTGGTGAACACAGCAGGGTTATATCGATTTATTCCCAAGCCCTGGAACTCTGCAGACTTACAACTGACCGTTCGGGAAGCTCTGAATAGCTATATGGCCGAGCAGCAATTGGTCGAATATCGTCAAGGGTTGGAGCAGAAGGTTGAGGAGCGCACGGAAGAGTTAAGGCGGACATTGCAAGAACTCGAGATCACGCAGGCAGAGCTGGTGCGCACCGAGAAGTTAGCCAGCTTGGGGGAGTTAGTGGCCGGAGTTGCCCACGAGATCAACACGCCGCTGGGAAACGCCATTCTGGCAGCATCGGTGTTGGAACAAGAAACTCATGGGTTCAAACAAGTGTTTGATAGTGGTGCAGTCAAGAAATCCAATTTGACCCACTACTTAAATGTAGCTGTCGATAGTAGCCGCTTGGTATTGAATAATTTGCAGCGGGCAGCCGACATTATTCAAAATTTCAAGCAAGTGGCAATCGATCGCACCAATCTAGAATCGCGCGTGTTTAAGGTGGTGGACTATCTGGACAGCATTGCCGTCAGTTTGGAGCCCCAGTGGAAGAAAGCCAAGCACCATCTATTAGTGGACGGCGATCGCGACATTGTGATGGAAGGCTGCCCCGGAGTACTGTCTCAAGTAGTGACGAACTTAGTCATGAATTCGATCGTGCATGCCTACGATCCAGGCGAGCGCGGTCATCTAGTGTTGCATGTAACGCAAGTGGGCGATCGCATTCATGTCAGTTATTCAGACGATGGGCGAGGAATTGCTGCTGAGCTTCAGGAGAAGGTGTTTGACCCGTTTTTCACCACTGCCCGCGATCGCGGAGGTAGCGGTTTAGGATTAAATATCGTTCACAATATCGTTACACAGAGTCTCCAGGGTACCCTCAGGTGCAAGAGTGTTTTGGGTCAAGGCACAACGTTTGTGCTCGATCTGCCCCAACACCCCGCAATGCCTTAGGTAGACCCCTCGCAGGAGCAACTGGATGAATTGGAGTACAGACCCCGGTCAGCTTCTGAGCACATCAGAGGCTGGAGCATCCGCTCTTGGCATTGTGACCAACAAGCTCACTGTGTCGGGATCGTCTCAATCTGGGGCATCTCAATCCAGTGCCCAGTCGACAACCTTGCCCTCCCCCAGTCCATCGGAAGACACTCCCTCGACTCTGGCTGTGGCAGAAGAGGTCGATAGTGATGTCTTAGTATTTGTTGATGAGGATACAGACGCTCTCGCGACTCCTTCTGTTTCAGATCGGCCCTCTTGGAAAGTGCTGGTGGTGGACGATGAAGAGCAAGTCCATGCCGTTACCCGCCTGGCCCTGCGTAAGTTTGCCTTTGACGGTAGACCCATACAGCTAATTTCGGCGTACTCCGAAGAAGAAGCAAAAGCCATTCTGGCCCGCACTCCCGACATCGCTGTACTCCTGCTAGATGTCGTCATGGATACGGATAAGTCGGGTCTTGAAGTCGTCAAGTATGCGCGCGAGACCCTGCACAATTATTTATTGCGAATTGTGCTGCGGACTGGCCAGCCTGGCATCGCTCCTGAAACGTCAGTCATTAACGCTTACGACATTAATGACTATCGCAATAAAACCGAGCTGACGCAGCAGAAGTTGTTCTCTGTGACGATCACATCTCTGCGAGCCTACAAAGGGATGTTGAATGTGGATGAAAGTCGTCGCGAAATTGAAGCACTGAACCGCAAGCTCAAGCACATCAATGAAAATCTGGAAGAACTCGTCACCGCGCGTACCCGCGAATTAGAAGCCAAAAATCAACTCTTGCTGAGAGAAATTCAGTTCAGAACGCTGGCCCAGGAAGAATTGGAGGAGGCCAATCGCGCCCTGGACCGCGTCAATAGTCAGCTCGAATTTCTGGCCACCCATGATGAGTTGACACGTGTGGCTAACCGCCGCCACTTTAATCAAGTGTTGGAAAAAACATGGCACGTGGCTCGTCGCCAGCGATCGACAGTCTCCTTAATCCTGTGCGACATCGATTATTTCAAACAGTACAACGATACCTACGGCCACATTCAGGGGGATGTATGTCTGCAACAGGTGGCTGCAGTGTTTGGCAAGGTGTTGAAGCGTCCCGCCGACTTAGCCGCTCGCTATGGGGGAGAAGAGTTTGCCATTGTATTGCCCGACACCGATGTAGAAGGGGCGATGATAGTCGCGCGAGCGGCGCAGCAAAAAATTGCCGCCTTGGCGATCGCCCACCGCGAATCTCAGGTTTCCGAGCAGGTCACGCTTAGTTTTGGAGTGGCCAGCGCAGTTCCCGATACTGAAGATGGGGTTAGAGTGCTGATCGGACAAGCGGACAAGGCTCTGTATCAATCCAAAGCCGATGGTCGAAATTGCATTACGGCTGCAACACCAGTTGGTTGAGGCGACAATTTCGAAAGCGCAGTCTTGAAATCGCAGTTTCGAGACTGCAATCTCAAGGTCGTAATTTTGCTGTAGCCAACTGGTTACAAGGTCGAGAGCGGCGCTTCAAAAAAAATGCTTCCCACAGGTGTAGGAAGCCATCCGAAATATCGGTCAAGAATGCTGGTGAGTTGTGGAAAACTCGCAGCTTACTTATTTTCCCAGGGCAGATTGCCTTGATCGCCAAAGATCTTGGTGGTGCCTGCCTGAACATCTTTGTAGATGTTGTAGCCTGCCCAACCGGCAACCATAATAATCGGGCCTAAAACAACTAATACACGCCAGTCCATAATCAAGCCTATTTATTAAATCCTACAGTTACCCGGATTGTAATCGATCTCGGCTTGAGATTGAAGGCAGACAAGCAATCGAGCGGCCAACCTACACCGGGATCGCCAGACATTAGAGGACTTCTGCAGACACGAGATTGACGGTCGAGATCGACTCCCCAGCCGCTGTAACCAGCAAACGAGTCCCGGTACTGGCACGATCTTGCAGGGGAATATCTCCGACTGCCAGACGCAGGACTCGAGCCTTGTCCGTGACCCAACTGAGGGTACTGTCGTCTGCCGCCGCGATCGCCCCCACCAGCGAGTCTGACTTGAGTTTGAACTGCATGGCCTGCATCCCCACCTTGCCCCGCTCCATCAGTCGAATCGAGCGCGCCACCATTCGCTTGGCATACCCTTTGGCCGACACGAACACGATCGGTTCTTGAGGCTGGACCACGGCCATGCCCACAATCCATTCTTTGCGTCGCAACCGCAACGCCTGATTTCCCATTGCTGTTCGCCCCATTAACGGTACCTGCTCCGTATCTAAAGGCAGTCGTAATACTCGTCCGGCAGAGGTCGAAATCACCACGCTCAGCTCCGGTCGGCGACTGTCGCACAATGTGGCCCATCCCACGGCATCTCCATCTTTTACCTTGGCCACCCCTAGGCCGCGAGCGGTAATCGTTGCATACTCCGATAGCATGACTCGCTTCAGTCGTCCCTTCCGGCTCAGGGCAACGATGTGCGTGCGTTCTGGGTATTCGGCCAGTGCAAATGTGGCGGTAACCTCTTCCTTGGTCGGGAGGAGCGAGATGAGTGGAGTGCCGCGCGAACGCCCGGATGTTGCCGGAACCTCGTGGACTTTCATGGAATACATACGCCCGGATTCTGTTAGGGCTAGAAAGTCTTGATGCGATCGAGTGGCGTGAGCTTGAATCACCGCATCTTCTACGTCTTCTTGAATCCCTTCACGGGCTTTGGCGTGGCGATCGAACGCGGCTGGCAGCAATCGGCGGACGTAACCCTTTTGGGTCAACTGCAGCACCATCTCTTGGTCGGGAATGAGGTCCACTTCTTCAATGGGCTGAGTTTCCTCTTGGGCCAGTCGAGTGCGGCGCTCGTCGGTAAACTGCTTTTTCAGCCTGCGCAGTTCCTTCTTGAGGTGCTTGAGGAACTTGGAGCGATCGCCCAGTAGCTCCTCTAACTCTGCGATTTTGGCCATCACCTCCCGCTGCTCGGTGGCAATCCGCTCCCGTTCCAAACCGGTGAGGCGGCGTAGTGGCATCGCCAGAATGGTATCTGCCTGGTTGGAGGTGCAAGCTAACAGATCCTGCAGTTGAATCTTCGCCGTCGATCCATCCGGAGCATTGCGCAGCAGATCGATCACATCATCTAAATTCTCCAGCGCCAGCAGTTGAGCACCCAACTCCTCAGACTTTTTGCGGAAGCGACCCAAATCTTGCTCGAACACCTTAGTCAAGGTCTGGATGCGGAAATCCAAGAACACCTGCAAGGCTTCTTTCAGGGATAGCTGCTTGGGCTCGCCATCCACCAGCGCCAGCAGGATTGCACCGTAATTCGTTTGCAGTTGGGTAGATCGGAAGAGCTGTTTGAGCACGATGTCGGGGCGGGAATCCTTGCGCAGTTCGATCACGACTCGAATGCCGGTGCGATCGCTTTCGTCCCGCAGGTCGGCAATGCCTTTTAGCCGTCCCTGGTTGGTCAAGTCCGCAACTTTTTCAATCCACGATGCTTTGTTGACCTGATAGGGAAATTCCGTAACTATAATCGCATCGCGACGGTGGCGACCCTTTCCCGGCTTGATTTCTTCCACATGGGCAATGCCTCGTAGCGGGATCGACCCGCGCCCGGTGGTATAGGCATCCATCAGCCCTTTGGTCCCTACAATCTCGCCACCGGTGGGGAAGTCCGGGGCGGGAATATATTTCATCAATTCGGTAGAGGTGATGTCGGGGCGATCGATCGCTGCCAGCAACCCATCAATCAACTCTCCTAGGTTGTGGGGGGGGATTTTCGTGGCCATGCCCACCGCAATCCCATCCGAACCGTTCAGCAACAGCATCGGCAATTGGGACGGCAATACTACCGGTTCCTGCTGCGACCCGTCGAAGTTAGGGGCAAATGGAACGATTTCCTCGTTCACCTCCGACAGCATGCCGTCACTGCCCACCGCTGACATGCGGGTTTCGGTGTATCGCATAGCTGCTGGCGGGTCGGCATCGACCGAACCAAAGTTGCCGTGTCCCTGCAGCAAGGGATAGCGACTGGAGAACGACTGCACCATCCGTACGAGGGCGTCGTACACTGCCTGATCGCCGTGGGGGTGGTATTTACCCAGCACGTCACCCACTACGCGGGCGCATTTTCGAAATGGGCGATCGGGGGTTAACCCCAGCTCGTGCATGGCATACAAGATACGCCTGTGAACCGGCTTGAGTCCGTCTCGTGCATCCGGTAACGCCCGACCCACAATCACGCTCATGGCGTATTCCAGGTAGGAGCGCTCCATCTCCTCTAATAGGGAAATGGGTTGAATAGTTCCGGCGGCAGGGTCAAAAGTCGCGTCGGTCATGGGTTTCGAGCATGGGTCGGCGTTCGTTGTTCACCAACTTACCCCAAACTTTTCGGCTGACGCGGGTTTGTCAACTCAGACTTGTGGAAATTGTCTGGAATTCGAGCGGTGGCAGTGGCGAGAACAACCTGAGTTCGATCGCCCGTTTCCCCTGTCTTCCTCCCAGATGGGGGGAGTAATTTGCACTTGGTTTGTTGTGCGTTCAATCCATGAATACTTGTCCGATGCATATGGTTCCAGTCACCGAGCTTCGGCAAGCAGACGCCTAACAAAGATGGATCAGACAGTTGTTGGTTGCTTGATTTCTGCCACGTAGCGGACGTAATTCTCCAGCATGTGTAACCCTGCCTCAGAAGACTTTTCGGGGTGAAATTGAGTGGCCATCACCGAGCCTTTAGCGATCGCCGCCGTCACCGTCTGGCTGCCATGGGTGACGGTGGCTGCCGTCCAAGCGGAGTCAGTCGGAGCGCAGTAGTAGGAGTGAACGAAATAGGCCCATGGAGATTCGTCCAGATTTCGCCATAAGGGGGCGTCAGATTGGGTAAAGTGCAGGCGATTCCAACCCATGTGGGGAATGGTGATGCTGGGTTCGGGGACAAAGCGCCGTACCGTACCGGGCACGATACCCAAGCCCGGTTCCTGACCTTCCGTACTGCCCTCAAACATCAGTTGCATCCCCAAACAGATGCCTAACAATGGCTGTTTGCGGGCGATCGCTGCTTTCAGCGGTTGTTCAAATCCGTGTTTGCGCAGACTGCGGATGGCTGGGTCGAATGAGCCCACACCGGGCAGGAGCAACCCGTCAAATCGTTCTAAATGCTCGGGATGCTGAAGGATCGTCACTTCTGCACCCACGTTCTCTAACCCTTTACAGGCAGAGTGCAGGTTGCCCATCTCGTAATCGATTACGGCAATAGTGACGATCGCCATTCTGGTTCTCCTGTCTCCAATCCCGTGCAAATGCGATGATGGCTCTAGTGTGCCACTTCCCAAGACCGGCTGCTGCCCCAATCCGGAACGTGTACTAGCTTTCGCCAGCGGTCAAGCCTGGTTGCCGTGACAGCTCAGAACCTAAAGACATACGTATCTGGACAGGGAACGCGTTAGCATCACCGGACTTGCCATACCTCTCAACTCAATGGGTCTCGACTCGGTTTGTCCCTGCACCAGCTCCGTCACTCTAAACTTGTTCGCTGGCTGTCCGCTGTGTTGGGACTGGCCATTCTCGTACTGGCGATTGACACCATTCGTCTGCAGTTGCAGGACTACAGCATTGCAGATGTCTTGCAAGCGATGGATGCGATTGGGGCTCGCCAACTGCTGGGGGCACTGCTGTTGACGGTGCTCAGCTACACGGCGATTGCTACCTACGATATTCTGGCGTTTCGCTATATTCGCCACCCCCTTCCCCCCCTGAAAGTGGCGTTGTCAGGCTTGGTAACTTACGCCATCAGTCCTAACATCGGGTTTGCTTTCTTTACGGGCGGGGCGTTGCGCTATCGCCTTTATTCGGCCTGGAATGTGACTGCGATCGAAATTGCTGAAGTGACCCTGTTCTCAAATCTCAGTTTGTGGGTGGGAGTGTGTGCCGTTGCGGGGGCCGTGTTTGTCGTCGCTCCAATTCCCGTACCGGCTGGCATCGCGATTCCGCTGGGGTCGCTGCCACTCTTAGGGATTGTGTTTGTGGCGCTAGCAGCAACATATCTCGCGCTGGCTGCCACATTGAACCGATCGCTGCCAGTGGGCGATCGACGCCTTCGGTTTCCATCGCTCAAGTTAGCGGTAAGTCAAATTGCTGTGTTTGCTGCGGATTGGGGATGTGCGGCAGTGGCACTGTTCCTGTTGCTCGATCTTCCTGCCACAGTATCGTTCCCCCAATTTTTCAGCGTTTACGTCGTCGGGCTGGGGTTGGGGCTGCTGAGTACCGTGCCTGGAGGAGTGGGGGTATTTGAAACCATCATGCTGCTCTTCCTCAGTCAATTTGCAGCTGAGCCAGACATCTTAGGTGCTTTAATCCTGTTTCGCTGCTTGTACTACTTTCTCCCCTTTGTTCTTTGTGTGGCCGGATTAGGAGTATACGAGCTGCGCCGCTCCTGCCGCCGCTCGCAGCAGTCTGACCGCTCGAATCGAGCGCATTAACTCAGACCTCTTGCGGTCATAGAAGTAACTCATAAGAGAGTACTATTTGTATATTAAAATTCTTATTGATGAATACAGTCGTTTGATTAACTGCTGAAAAGCGAGCGATCGAGCGTGTTCGCGTTGGTGCCTGCACCGCTACATGGCAGCCAGCTTGCGGTGGATGTTGGAGATGACTGCCGATATTGAAATGTCCGTTGGCTTTGCGGTTAGAGGTGCTCTCCTTCCCGTTGCGATTGCGATCGCCACATTAACGACTGCACCAATTGCGCTGGCTCAAGATCTGGAGATCCGCCAGCTAGAAGAATTTCTAGAACCCGAACCAGTACGTCCCCCTGCGCCGGCGGTTGCTCCTGTAGTGCCTGCTCCTGTAGTGCCTGCTCCTGCAGCACCACCACCGTCGCCCGAACAGATATCGATCAATACTCATCGGCCTGGAACCTTAGGTCGCTGGAATCAGTTGAGAGACGGCTTTTATCAAGACCTGTATAGCTTTGAGGGGACAGCGGGCGAATCGATCGCCATTAACGTCATTGGAACGTCCGATCCCAGAACGATGCTTGACCCAGTCATTCGATTGCTTAGCCCCGACGACGAAGTGGTTGCTGAGGATGATAACGGAGGTAGCAATCCCGAGCGCGGTGATGCTCGCCTAGTCTTAGAGCTACCGGAAACCGGAACGTACACCCTTGTGGTGACCACTGCCACTCCAGGTGATAAAGGCCGATATGCCCTCAGTCTTGGTGTGTATTGAGGGATTGTTGAACTCCTCCTCCAACACATATCTACACAACACATATTTACAAAAGTGAAAGTCCCGAAGCGATCGCAAGTTTTGGCTCAAATCGCCTGTAGCCGCTGCCCCATAAGAGTTTGAAGTCTGTCGCTTCGGCTTTTCAAAAAACGGCCTGTATTTTTCTAAAAAGTCGCGTATAAAAGTGCCTAAAACCTCCGTTGAAAACATCATTGCA
Organism: Cyanobacteria bacterium J06642_12; assembly: GCA_039817825.1. Taxonomy (GTDB): domain Bacteria; phylum Cyanobacteriota; class Cyanobacteriia; order Thermostichales; family PCC-7336; genus PCC-7336. The sequence goes on from JBCBVA010000054.1 coordinate 23,567, forward strand.
ACAGGGAAAAATGAAGGTTATAGAATAGAGATATTGGCAAGATATTTAGAGCTTTAATTTTTTCAGTCTAGTTTATACAGACAGGAAATAAACATTGACACTCCTTGTTGAGCTCATCTATCTTCATCAATAAGCTTATAGGAATTGGGAGCGGTATCAGCGGATAAGAGCCAGTTCAGATTTGTCTGGCCAATTATTTTAGCGGTCAATTCTCTCAATTTCAGTGGTAATTACTGTATTTCCGCTCTAAGCCGAGCAGAAATAGAACGCTTACATATATCCATTCTCGTTAAGCAGTCTCAATGTATCATCAAGAATTTACATAGAAATCTGGGATGATATCAGAGAAGTCAAATCACTTAATCTATTTCCCGGCGAGACTTCCAGTTTTTGTACTTCTCTAAAATCGGTTTTGATTACTATAGTTCTTTTCAGTTTAGTTAGGACAAAGGTTTCTATGCATCGCCAGACATAGACATAGCTGAAATGTCCGCAGTGGTGTGGCCACTGCCATACATAGCTATTCCAATCAATCCATCGCATGATATTACCTGATTGATTGAAGCAATGATGTATTGCTTTAATCATACGAGTGCTCACAAATAGTCGACTGATAATGTTACGTCACAAGGATTATTTGCCATGACCACGTTTGCCGTTAGCAATCTGAACGACAGCGGTGAGGGATCTCTGCGACAGGCCATCTTGGATGCGAATGCTAATCTTGGCGCCGAT
>JBCBVA010000055.1:0-24264 GCA_039817825.1 Cyanobacteria bacterium J06642_12
GTGAAATCGCCAGCGTTCTCTGGCAAACCTGTAAATTCGGAGACTTCTTCTCTTTCGAAGAGTAGCTTTGCCTGCGAGCGATACTCTGGAGCTTGCAGGGAGCCCCAAATGGCAGCGACAGCCACGGGAACCGCAAAGATACTCAAGGTTGGCAACCAACGCACCCTGCGGGCGGAAGAACCTGAGTTGTCCGAGTAGAGATCTATCCGTTGGCTGGTCATAGGATCTATCTGTTGGCTTACGTTTTTATTTTCATATCCTTCATATCATAACTGTTAGAGGATACATACCAAGAAGGTTTAGATAGGTCAAATTGAACAGTAAAGCTGTTTAATCAAGCGCATTTTATTGATGGTGCCAGTACTGTTTTATTGCCTAATACAGCTACAAAACTGCCTCAAAGTTCATTTACTTGAATTCGTTCTTTGGGGGCGTCTAATGTTTCCCCCCGGTAACACTATGCTGTTAAGAACTTCCGTACAGCAACAACTTCTCTGCATGCCGATATATGCAGGCTGATATCGGCGGGCGAATCTTGGCTCAGTATCTCGGCCAGGTTCCCTTATTCATCTCGACCTGACAGCTTCGACCGCAGGGTGTTGGCAATAGAGTTGGCTGGTATACCGCTGATGACTATGTCGAGGCGATGAGCTGGTCTAGGGAAGTGCGAGGCAATTGCGATCGCTGCGATCGCTTCTAGAATTCTGGTGTCTAGAATTTAGGTGTCTGGAGTTCGAGTGTCTGACCTTTACCCTTTCAGAATTCAAGCTTGCAGAATTCGCAGACATGCCCTTCAATCTGTTTGCCACTATCTAGCTTTTTTGCGTCAGATTTCGAGCGATGTTTAATATATTCACGACAATACGGACTCATGTTGAAGCGGGCTCATGGCGAAGATTGGCGATTGCGGTATGGCGGTGAGAAGGGGAGCAGGCCGCACACCGTCATGAATCTGCTCGCAGGCGAGTATTTTGGGAAACGAGATTTCTTTGGAAAATGGCGTTTCTTCGGAAAAGACTGAGGCTGTGTCCACCGGCAGGAGCTAAAACTACAATCGTCCAAGCACGATCGGTGAGGGTCGCCGCTGCAATGGGCGACGGATCGTATAATCACCGGGACGCCTCAGCGATGTTGACGCGATGTTGGCCTGCTTGTGCGTGCAGATGATATTGTGCTCGAGCCGTTTATGTTGCTTGTGCTTGTCTATCGCATTGGCATTCAACGAACGTTGGGACACCTCTCGCCCGTTGGAGGCGAGAGCGCTGGCTGCTGTACTGTCTGTCTCACTCCTTAGGTGACCGAGATTTATGCGAGTGGTGTTTACTAACGTAGATGGCAGCTTTTGGGATGCTGGCGGATTAGGGATCGGAGCCGCCAGCCCGGCGCTGGCGGCGATGGAACGGCGAAACATTCCGTTGGTGTTTGTCAGCCGCCGCACGCGGGCAGAGATTCTCGCATTACAGGCTCGTTTGGAGCTGAGCCATCCTGCCGCGTATGAAAACGGTGCCGCCGTCTTCGTTCCTGCTGGCTACTTTCCCGCCAGCATTTTGGATGAGGGCTGGGAAGAGCACGGCAATCTGCTCGTGCGCGGACTCGGTCTGCCTTACAGCCACTTGCGTCAAGTCATGCAGGATGTCCGAGTCGAGCTGGATGCCGATATGGTTGGGTTCGGGGATTGGTCGGAAGGAGAGCTGGCGTTGGCGCTAGGACTGTCGCAGGAGAAGGCACGGTTGGCCCACCAGCGAGAGTACAGCGAGATCTTTACATATGCCGGGCAGTCACAGGATTTGGAGCAAGCCATTGCTCGCCACCACCTACAGGTCTCGAAATTGCAGTCGTCTAGTTTGCAAGGCCAGTGGTATCTGACTGGCAATGCTGACAAGATCGCCGCGATGCAACTTCTGCTGGATTGCTATGTCAATCACGTTGGTCAGGTGGAGTCTCTAGGGATTGGAACGGAAGACAGCGATGCGGGTTGGCTGCACTCAATGCAACGGGTTGTGGTGTTATCCGGAGCAGTATCGGACGATGCCTGGTGGGAAGAGTGTCCGCAGTCATGGGAGCGATCGCAGCTACCCGGTGCTGAAGGCTGGAACGAAGCCGTGTTGAATTGGTTAGATTCCACCGATACTGCAGAGGAATGAGCCGCCAAAAAATTGTGCGATCTCCACTCGCAAACGCTGATACTGGTTACACTTCTCGCTAGTCATGAGTCAGCACCAGACCGTATCGTCTACGCGCGACGACCGATGTGTGGGAGGAATAAAATTTAGTGCTTGCACAATAGCGGGATGGCCGTGGCTGGGGACATGTAGGATTGTCGCTGTATTGGGGGTGAAACCGGAAGCACTTAGTGGACTCTGTGACGGCAATTTCAGACTACTGTCCAACCATGTGGCGAGATGAATAGGCGTTGCAACGAAGGCTACAGTCGCAAGCCCACCGGCAGCAATCTTGTCCAAAGCTATTCCATCTGGAGAAATGGCCCGATGTATTCGGTCGCACCAGTCTTCCTGCCTATTACAGATGACGGGGGCTAAGTGGGGACATACGTGCCGAGCGAGCTGCCGCGACGCAGGGTGGGAATCGATCCAACAGTACTGGATGGGTAGATCGTTAAGCCAGGTTTGCAGGGGATCCAGGCGATCGCTGTGGGACGGGATCGCAATGATTCTCAAGCCGGTTTTGCCATGTTTAAGTTTGGGCAATGCTTCTGCTAAATGGCCGGTCTGATTGATGCCTTGTAGCCACCCCAACAGAGTGTCTTGTTTCCAGATGACATCCACAATACTGATGCCGCAGTTAGACTGCTGTAGTTGGTGGTAGTGCTGCGGGAGAAGACCGATTGCGGTAGATATCGCGGCCCGAATGCTGCCACCATGAGCAACGGCCAGCAGCAGTTCTCCACAGTGGTGGGAACGAACGTTGTGCCAAAAGTCGAATGCTTGCCGATACAGTTCCTGCAGGGGAAATAGCCTGCGAATGCGCTGGCTTGTTTGGGCTGGGGGCCAGGCGTTGCCATTGAGGGAAAACGACACGCTCTGCGGACTTGTTATCCATTTTTGGTAGAGTTTGGCTTGCTCGGATTTAACTGATGCATAGGTTTTTCCTTCCCAGAGGGGAAGGTTGACCTCCACCAACTGGGAGCAGTTCGACAGGTTCAACTCGCGTGCCATTTCCATGTCGATTGCCTGTGCCGTTTGTCTGGCTCTTTGGAGGGGACTGGTATAGAAGGCATTGAACGGAACGCCTCGCAGAGCTTGACCCGTCTGGTGAGCTGTATCCCATCCTTGCTGAGTGAGTACAGATTGGTCGCTACGGCCCTGGAAACGTTGCTGGTCGTTATAGGTGCTGCGCCCATGGCGTACGAAAACGACTCGGGTGGTATTGGCGGGGCGACGCTCGAGCCAGCGATAATCCACCCACGATTGAGGCACCGTCTGGCTGGTGGCATCCGCCCATCCCAGAGACTGACTGGGGTCGTTATGAGTTTGGTGAGATTGACTGTTACCATTGCCCTTAACCCATTGCATAACGAGCCTCCCGTCCGCTATTGGGATGATTGACATCGGGGTGTTGCAGGGCGCGGGCCTGCAGCGTGTAATGGCGAGCGTAGTGACCATCCGTTCTCATCAATTCCGTATGGGAACCGCGTTCGAGAATGCGACCGCTCTCGATGTACAGGATGCAATCAGCACCCACTGATGTCGTGAGGTCGTGGGTGATAGTAAACGTCGTGCGACCTTGGGTGAGGCGAGCCAAGGCTTCGCTCACCGCTCTCTTACTGGCGTTGTCCAGGCCGGTGGTGGGCTCATCGAGAATGACGATGGGGGACCGGCGTATGGCTGCTCGAGCGATCGCAATGCGCTGTCGCTGTCCGCCGGAGAGGGTCGCTCCACCTTCTCCCAAAATCGTGTCGTAACCGTTGGGTAATGCCGCAATGAATTGGTGGGCATTGGCGATGTCTGCCGCAGTTTCCACGTCTGCTTGTGTCGCCCCCAAACATCCGTAAGCGATGTTGTCTCGAATGCTGACGCCAAACAGGATACTGTCTTGCAGGACAATTCCGATTTGTTGGCGCAATGAGTCGAGGGTGAATTGGCGAATATCGCGACCGTCAATCAGCACTCGCCCCGATTGAGGATCGTACAGGCGCAGTAACAAGCTGGTGAGAGTGGACTTTCCGCCCCCTGATGGCCCGACGAGTGCCACCGATTGCCCTGGTTGCACTGTAAAGCTCAGGGATTGCAGGGTTTGGAGGTGGGGTTCGTAGCTGAAGCTGACGCGATCGAAGCGGACGTGGCCTTGAAAGGTAGGAGCCGGGATGGAGGTGGGGCGATCGCTCACTTCAGGGGCAATGTCCAGTAGGTCGAGCACCCGTTCACCCGAAGCCGTTGCCTTCGAGATTTGGCCGGTGTATTTGGCCAACTGCCGCATGGGCTTGAAGGCAGTTTTGAGATAGCTGATGAAAACCAACAAATCGCCGGGAGTAATACTCCGATCGATGACCAAAATGGCACCGCGCCAAAGCACTAGTGCTGTCGAGATGGCGACTAAGGTTTCCACCGTACGTTCCAGCCCTGCGGCCAGCTTCTGGGCTTTGGCCCCTTCCTTTAGGCTTTTGGAGTTTTGCTTGGAAAACGCGTTCTCCAGCATGTCGTGCAGTGACAGAGCCTGAACCACTTTGATGGCGCTAATGGACTCTGCTGCCGTTGCTGCCATCGCCCCTTCTCTCTGGCGCTGCTTTTGAGCCACTTGGCGAATGCGTCCTGTCATGCGCACCGTCGTGAGGGCAAAGGCAGGGAAGATGCCGATCGCGATCAGCGCCAGCTCCCAGTTGAGCCACAGCATCACTCCCAACATGCCGATCAGTGTGAGGGAATTCACAATCAGTGGCAGCATGGCGATGACGGTTACTTCCCGCAGCCGCTCGATATCTCCAGTAACACGGGTAATTAAGTCGCCGTTTTTGGCTTTGTTGTGGAAGGTCAGGGATAGTCGCTGTAAGTGACTGTAGAGATTGCCGCGTACGCGGGTCATGATTTTGGTGGCGGCCAGAGCCATCGCCACTCGGCTGGCATATCCGGCGGAAGCTCGCAGGGCGGAAATGGCAACGACAGCCAGAGCCAAAATGGACAGCAGCTGGAAATGATAGCGATGCTGCGATCCCGGGTTGGCTGCCAACTCATCGACCAACACGTTGTCGAAGATGTACTTGAGAGGCCAGGGTTCGAGCAGGCGGGCCACAATCTCGACGGATGTGGCGGCGGCAGCCATCGACAACAGTACCCATTGCTTGCGAATTTGGGGCCAAAAGTGCTGCAAAATGCGCCATAGGCTGGGCAGTACAGCTTTGAGGGATTTCTGTCGCTTCATTGGATTTCTTGTGGGCGCATTTCTTGCGAGTACATGCCTGACTGGCACGTTTCTTGTGGGCGCATGTTCTCCTTGGAGATCGGGCAGGGGCGAGCCACAGAATAGGGGGAGGAGACAGTTGCTTGGGAGCTGGCGACCCGATCTCTGACAAACGTGGAGAGAACTAGCGAGCGAGATCGTCTGCACTCTACAAGTCCCTCGTAAATTATTTGGAGAAATTGTTTGGAGATGGGCTCGGTTACCGAGCAGAAGAGACTGATACTCAGGCCAGTCTGCTGTCGGTTTAGCTCGCTTGCCGATCTCCTGCATCCTTATCTGTGACTATGTCAGTCGCGATTGATGCCGTAGTGCGGTCTTCGGAAACCGCTATGACCTCTGGGGCGGTTGATGGGATGTGGGTCGAACGAGAGGCCGAACCTGAGGCAGCGGTCAACTGATAGTCACCGATAGTGCTGTAATAGCGATGGCTAATCCAGCGGTTGAGCCGTCGCTCCAGTGGAATTAAGGACTGTTCTAGCCAAGGAGTGGGCTTGCCGAAGGTGAATTTACGGACCAAAGGTTTCAAGAAGGCAAAATGACGGCGGTGTCCCAAACGCTGGTAGCGCTTTTTGAAATATTTACTCTTCTTGCCGAGATCCCACTTTTTGCGGAAGCGTTTTAAACTTTTCAACTCCCATTCGTCGCTCCACCTCAGCATGAAATACTCCAGATCGGAGGGGGTGAATGTTAGCTCGTTAACGTACGTCACTACGGAAGTAGGTTCGCAGTAGATGGTGCCACCGGCATTGCTGACTGACATGCAGAAGTCAATATGCTCGCGGGTGCAGAGTAATTTCTCATCCAGCGGCCCCACTTGGTTGAAGATATCTCGACGAACCATCATGCAGTGGAATTCAGCAAACTCGCACTGACGACGCTCCAGTCGATCCTGCACATCAGCGACCGGACGGTTCACAAAGTAGTGTTTCTCGTGCACCCGTCGTTCGAATATATCTTCCTTGGTTTGCAACACAATGCGTGCTTCACCACCCGCCAAGTGAATGGTTTGGTGGATGGGCTTGCCGATGCAGGTGAGGGGAGTGACGATCGTGGCTTGGGTGTCCTGGACACATTCCACCAGCCGAGTCAGCCAGTTAGGGGCCACTTCTACATCGTTGTCGATGAACACGACATAATCGGTGTCGACCGCCAGCAAGCCGAGATTGCGGGCTTGGTTGGGTGAGAGATAGTAATCGGTGCGAATCAGATGGAATTGGCGTTTTTGGGACTGGTCTTTCAAATAGCGATGGATACGGTTGGGAGAACCGCCATCCACATACACCAACTTGAACGGATAGCTAGTGTTGTCGTAGATGCTGTCTAGCGAGGCTTGGGTGTGGCTGAACCGTTCTCTCGGGCTCACCAGGATCGTGACGGATGGGGTTGCACTCTGGGGGTGTTCGAGAGTGGGTACATGATTGCTGGAATTCATAGTTCCTCCTTGAGGAGTGACGAACTTGAGGCGCGTCTAGAGCAGCGATCGCATCACTGCGGACAGTTCAGCTACGACAATCCCGGTCTAAATCTAGAGTTGAGTGTCTTGACTGAAATGAACAGTGCCATAACGCGAGAAACGACGATGAATTGGGAATATGAGAGTTCATAATGGGTGCGAATAGGTGCGCTCATATGGCAACAAGAACTCAAGCGGCGAGAATTTGAGCCACGGAGGCGTGACGACCGAGAGCTTGCGCGTACACAATCGCCCAATTTTGCTGCTCGATCGGTGGAGCCAACTGAGACAGAACTTGCTTACGTGCCGCTTGCCCCAATCGCTGACGCAGGCCTGGATTCGTCAGCAGCGTCCGTAGGGCCAAGGCCAGATCTGGACTGGAGCCGGGAGAAACCACCAAACCGGTAAATCCGTGGTCGAGGATCTCTCCGATCGCATCTGCCGAGCTGCCCACAATCGCTTTGCCCGCCAACATGGCTTCCAACATGGCGTTGGGGCAGCCATCGTGCAGGGAGGGAATGGCGAACACATCCATCAGGGGCAAGTGAGCCATGGCTTCCAGGCGTTCTTTCATGCCGGTGACCACAATGCGATCGCCCAAACCGCTGTCTTCAATTTCCTGCAGCCAGTAGTCGCGTTCCCGCTCGGCAAAATCTCCGACTAGCAGCAGAGTGAACTCCAGCTCAGCACTCAACTCTCGGCAGGCATCCAGCAAGAACTCCAATCCTTTCTTTTCACGGAACCGTCCCACAGAACCAATGACTGGGCCGCGCATTATGGGTACGGGATCGGGTGTGGGCAAGCTGCTCATATCGATTGGGGCAATGGAATTCCAAAAGGCGGTGGAGCGACCTTTGAGATTGGGGACTAGGGTTTGGGCACGGTGCAGCAGATCGAGGCTGACGGAGGTGACGTAGTCGGAGTTCTCCAGAGTCCAAACAATGTGGGAGTGGTTTTTCGCACTAAAGATATGTTTGTGCAGATCGCTACCGCGAATGCTGTTGATGACCGGAACGCCTAATTCCTTCGCTAGCAGGGTGGTGAGGAATCCAGTTTCGTTGAGGAAGAAGGCGTGGAATAGTTCGAATTGGTACTGGTGATGGAGTTGTTTAAGCTGGAAAAATACCTCACTCTTGTAGTCGTAGATAACAGGGGTTTCTCCACGTACGGCAGCATTGATGCGGTGAACGAACAGATCTCCCTGTTGCTGAGTCTGGACTCCGCCCCGGCAGGTTTCGGTGGCAGTTTTGTATTGCTTGGAGTGAAACACGGCAATGTGGACTTCGTAACCGCTCTCCGATAGCAGCATGGCAATGCGCTGTACGGACTCCCCCACACCGCCAATATCGGGGGGAAATTCTAAGGTGGTGATGCATATGCGGGTGGGGGGGGTGACGTTCATGACAGGGTCCTGGTTGAGGTTAAAGACGGGGTTGAGATTAAATGCGTGTTGAGTTGGGCTGGAATGCAAGTGCTTAGACGGCTGACACTGCCGGAGCGGTTGACTTCGCTAATTGGTGCAAATAGCTAGCTGTGTTGATCGACCCCTCCAGATCGAAGGAAAACGGTCGGGGGTCGGCATACAGGCTGGCTTCCACCTGTGTGGCTAAGAGTTTGGGATCGAGGGTTGCTGGGGTGATGGCGGAGACGATGCCCATGGCATCGAGCTTTTGCAGGCGCATAAGTTGCTCGCGATCGCCATTCCCGGTAAAGGGCATCATCATGGAGCGCACACCAGTAGCCAGAATATTCATGGTGGTGTTGTAGCCTGCCATGCTGATGGACAGGTCGGCTTGGCGCATGTAGTCCAGCAGGTGAGGGGTATAACGCTCGATTGCCAGATTGGGTTGCTTAGCCCCAATCTCCTGCAAGGCCTGCCACACGCTGTCGGGAACGAAGGGGCCGGTAAACATGCGAATGGAATGGGGTACTCGCTCTGCCAGGAGTGGCGCGGCTTTGGCGATGCATTCCAGTAGGTCGTGGCCGAAACGACCGCCGCCAACGCTGCAGAGAATGAACGGATCGGTGAAGTGGAACGTGGGCACCGCATTCGGCTGTTGGGCGACGTAGCCGGTGTAATGAATCGGACAATTCAGATCGCTGGCCCGAGAAAAGCTATCTTCGAGGGGGATAAAGCGGCGATCTCCGTGGACCAGCAGTTGGTCGAAGTAGCGATTCATCAGCTTGACGACTTTGGTTTCGTGGCGCTCTCGATCTTGTTTCGTGACCACGATGTCACGCAGGCTGCAGGAGACCTTCGTACCCAGCGCCCGAGCCCGCTCCAGTAGAGGTTCCAGCTCGAAGGAGAACCGACGCCGACCAAATGGGTATAGTTCGACCACCAAGACGTTAGGACGATATAGGTCAACAACATCCAGAAGAATGGTGCGCCGCTTGGTTTCGACGTCTTCCAGACTCATGGATGTATCCACTGCCTTGAGGGTTTGAAAGTCGGGGTCAGTTTCGATCGCTGGCAAGTTGATCACGTTAACTCCGGCAGGGGCTTTAAACTCCGGTACGACCTTGCCACCATTGACAAAGCACACTTCGAAATCTGCCGTCAGAGCCCGCACAATTTCCATGCTGCGAACCAGGTGGCCGATGCCGAGAATGTGCTGGCAGTAAAACATCAGTCGCTTTTTCATGGGAAACCTCGAAAACGGTAAGGGGATGTGTATCGCAATCTGCGGCAAGGCCTGGAGAGATTGCAGACTCCAGCCCTTGCAGGACGGGTACAGAAGGCTCGAAAAGTCTGCTTAGCGGTTTGCTGAACGCCATAAAGTCAAAGAGAACGAATCCAACCGGGCTAGGCCGTTCGAAACGTGATGTATGGAGGAACGGAGCGGAGGATATCGGTGTCTGAAGGGGACTCGGCGAGTGGAAGCAATCCCATCAGATGGCGGCTGAGGTTTTGCAAGCCATTCATGTTGAGAACCTCTTCAACTGCCGGTGATTGCGGTTTATCCAACTGATTGAGCAGCTTGTGAGCTAGCAGTTGGGGAGTGAGGCGCTCGGGATGAATGGTGTCGATCGACCCCAGTTTGGCCAGGCGATCGGCCCGAATGGCTTGTTCCAAGACCGGTTGCTTTCGAGGCACCACCACCGCCCGCTGCTGCAGAGAGAGAATTTCGCAAATGGTGTTGTAGCCCGCCATTGACAACACGGCATCGGCCGCCGCCATGTAGCCCATCAGGTCATCGGTAAATTCTTGAAGTATCACGTTGGGGAAAAACTGCACCCTCAATTGCAGCGACTTGCGCTGGTGCTCGGGCATATCGGGACCGCAAACAATCGCGCTTTTGATGCTGCATTCATCGGTATTGGCAGCGCGAGGGACATACTCCAGTGACTCCAGATAGGTAGACACCAATCGGTAGCCATCTTCACCACCACCAGGAGTGACGAGCACCAGCTTCTGATGGGGGGCAACCTCCAGACGATTGCGAATGAGTTCGGGGGGAGTGGCGCTGCGGGGTTTGCGTAAGTAACCGCAGAACTCCACTTTGGTGGCCACGGCGGCAGGTAGGCGATATTCCTGTCTCACGTCATAGATGGTAGGGTCGCCCACTACCCAAATGCGGTGGAAGCGGTCCTGCAGCGTATCCAGATACCCGTATTGCTGCCAATCCCGAATCGTCTTTTCCGGACTGTGGAGGATATCCCTCAGTAACAGGACCAGTTTGGTGGCGGGGGAATGAGTAACCAGCCAATCGAGAGTCGGATGCAGCTCTCCCATCAGCCCGTGGGGCTTTTTATCGACCAGCAGCAGATCGGGCTTGAAATTCATCGCTGCCGATCGAATGGATTCCGCCCGCCAGCGCACGGTATCTTCTGTGGAGGTGGCCAGATACTTGGCGGCGATTTCCCCGGATTCATTTCGCCGCAGGCAGGGCAGCTTGATGTAGTCCAAACCAATGGGCATGCGAAACCGGTGGGACATAGGCGCGCCGGAAACCAGCAAGATAGACAGGTTGGGGATGGTGGCCAACAGATGCTCGCAAATGGCCAGCATGCGCCGAATGTTGCCCAACCCGTAGGTGTCGTGAGAGTAAACCATCAACTTCATGGAGAAGGACTCCTGTGGGTTGCTGTGAGTGAGGTGTGTGAGTGAGGTGGGGCCAGCAGTCAGAACTAACTGCTAAGGGAACAAGCACGTTGGGGTTTTAGACAGTAGCTAGAGCGGCTAGCGCCGGTGTCAACGTTATTGCAGGCGTCTCGCCCAACCGCACTGGAGGTCCGATATCCGGACACCCGATGCTCATGTAGTGGAAGCCAGCTGCTGCCATCGCCTGCGGATCGAGACAATTACGGCCATCAACAATGCGGGCAGACCGCATGTGAGTCGCTAAAGCGGAATAGTCGAGGTGCTTAAAGTGTTGCCAGTCGGTCACCAGAATGAGGGCATCGCAGTCAACCGCTAGTTCGGTGGGGGTATCGACCACTTGGATGTTGCTGAGTTCGCAGGGGCGATCGCTTCCTGAATAAATGGGGTCGTAGGCTTTGACTTGCGCCCCCAGTCGCACGAGTGCTGCGCTGATGTCCTGGGCGGGAGTATCTCGCAAATCATCCGTGTCGGGCTTAAACGTCAGACCCAGGAGGCCGATCGTTTTTCCCTTGAGAATCTTGAGGGTTTGCTGCAGTCGAGTGACAGCTCGCAGTCGCTGCTCGCGATTAACGTGGGTGGCCGCTCGTAGGAGTGGTGCGTCGTAGCCGTAGTCTTCGGCAGTGTGGATCAACGCGGCCACATCCTTCGGGAAGCAGGAGCCACCCCAACCCAACCCAGCCTGCAGGAATTTTGGCCCAATGCGGGAATCTAACCCAATTCCGTTGGCCACTTGAGTGACATCGGCACCAACTAAGTCACAGATATTCGCAACTTCATTAATGAAGCTAATCTTGGTGGCCAGAAATGCGTTGGCGGCGTACTTAATCGTTTCAGCCGAGCTGAGGTCGGTGGCCAGAATGGGAATGGCTGGACCTTCAGACTCTTCGGCAAATTGGCGGTTTGCGATTGGAGCATACAGTTCTTGCATTAAGGAAATCGCCCGAGAACTGGATGACCCCAACAGGATGCGATCGGGGTTAAAGGTGTCGTAAATGGCAGAGCCTTCGCGCAGAAATTCCGGATTGCTCACCACATCGAAACTGACATCATCGATGGCTGAATGTTTGCGCGCTTCGTCAAGGATTAGCCACCTTACCCAGTCACCCGAACCGATCGGGACGGTGGATTTATTGACAATGACTTTGTAGCCCTTGTCTAAACTCCGGCCAATACTGCGGGCAACCGCTTCAACGTACCGAGTATCGCTAGCTCCAGAAGAGAGTGGCGGGGTTCCAACAGCGATGAATAAAATGTCGCTGTCAGCAATACTACCGGCCAGCTCGGTAGTGAATCGGAGGCGATCGGCTTTCATTCCGGCCAGCATGAGATCTTCCAATCCCGGCTCGTAAATCGGCGGGATGCCCGCTTGCATGCTGCGGACTTTTGATTCGTTGTTATCGACGCAAATGACATGGTGACCGGCATGCGCCAGGCAAGTTCCGGTAACAAGGCCCACATATCCGGTCCCAATAACGCATACTTGCATAACGTCTCCTCTGTGAGATGTGAATAACGCGAGAGTAAACAGCCGACGGAGCGAAAAAAGGGTGATTAGAGTGATGACTCAATCACCCAAATAGAACGTGGATGTCGCTGATGGTTCTTACTATCACGAGTTCTGAATTTTCACGCATGAAGACTGAATGAAGAGATTTTCATGTTGGTGAAAACCCTTTCATTTGAGATTCAAAACTGTGAGGCATTTCTTCCAATCTTGTCGAGAATAGTCAAAATAAGATTAGGCAAATACCTTTGTATATAAATGGTTGCAGCCCTGTTTGGCTCTTTTCACAGGCTACGGAAGTAGATTGCTGAAATCATTTTTTCATGACATTAACACTGCTAATATCATCAGTTTTGATTGCATGCGATTGAATTTATCGAATACCGAAATATAGTTTGGAATTTCGTATTGAGTAAATCTACTCGACGAGTTGTTGTTGCTCTAGAAACGCAGAGTAGAACACGTATAGCAGTGGCAATACCACTGCGGATATTTCAGCAATTGTCCCTCTTGCCTATGCCTATAAAGCGTTGTCCTAACTGAAGTGGCAAACGTCATACGTCAGTTAGGGCGGCCCCTATGTCACCCAAGCCTAGCCAGCACTCCTAGTCGCGTTCGCGGAATTAGCGATCGCTCGAATCCGATCGACTGCTTTGGACCTAGAGCGCACTGGACTTACGCAAGAGTCACGTGCATGGTCTTCTCGAATTCCAGCAGCGATGTGCCGAGATCGACAGGATCTAGCCCAATCGAGCCGAATACGAATACCCCTAGACCTCAGCTTGAGATTCAATCCGTCTACAATTGCTCCCTTCAGACTTCCTCAATGTGCTTCCTTCAGTATTGGAAACTCAAGCAGTCGGATTCCAGCACAAGCGCGACGCTAAATGCCGTAAGGTACAAGGAATACTGCCTCTTTACACACGCACACCCCACACACGCGCACCCCTACAATTACTATGGCTGACGTCAAGATCTTGTTTGCGGCTGCTGAAGCCGCGCCCATCGCGAAAGCGGGAGGAATGGCAGATGTCGTGGGATCGCTGCCTGCGGTACTGCGCCAGCGCGGCTTCGATGTCCGGGTGATTCTGCCGTTCTACGGATTTTTGTGGGAGCAAGAGCAATTTCTCAATTGCATCAAGCAAGGCCCCGTCTGGTCGGCCACTGTGATGGAGAGCACCTGCAATATTTACGAGAGCGTTTTGCCGGGAACGGATGTGCCGCTTTATCTGGTGGAGCACTATGCCTTTGCCCCCCACCGGATTTACGGAGGAGAAGACGAGCCTTGGCGGTTTACGTTTTTCGCCAATTCGGTAGCGGAATTTGCTTGGAACCACTGGAAACCCAACATCATTCACTGCCACGATTGGCATACGGGCATGATTCCCGTCTGGATGCGGGACACCTCTGACGTCGGTACCGTATTTACCATCCACAATTTGGCTTATCAGGGGCCGTGGAGATGGATGTTGGAACGGATGACGTGGCTGCCCGAGAACTTCCACATGCACAACACGATGGCGGCCGCGATCGGCTACGCCGACCAGGTTACAACGGTGTCTCCCACCTACGCGCGTGAAATTTGCAGCCCAGCTCACGGGGAACACCTGAACGACTTGCTGGCCTCTATTGGATTGCGCCTGCACGGCGTCCTGAACGGCTTGGATATGGAGCGGTTCGATCCCGATACCGATTCTGCGATCGAAAAGACCTTCAGCGTGGAGCGCCTAGAAGCACGAGTTGCCAACAAAATTGCTACAGGTGGAGGCGGGCTTAAACCCCAATCCCGATGCTTTTCTAATGGGGATGGTCTCTCGCTTGGTGAACCAAAAAGGGATTGACCTGGTGGTGCAGGCGGTCGATCGCTTCCTCCCCTATAGCGATGCTCAACTGGTGGTGCTGGGCAGCGGCGATCCTCACTTTGAAGGAAAGCTGCGGGACATGAGCGATCGCTGGGGCGATCGGGTGACCTTCTTCTCGCGATTCGATCCCAAGCTGGCTCAGCATATCTATGCCGGAGCCGATGCCTTTTTGATGCCTAGCCGCTTCGAACCCTGCGGTATTAGTCAGATGATCGCGCTGCGGTACGGATGCGTCCCGATTGTGCGCCGAACGGGTGGCCTTGTAGATACAGTGTCTCACCACAACCCGGTGTCCGGTGAAGGTACAGGCTATTGTTTCGATCGCTATGAAGGCTTGGATTTCTTCACCGCGATGGTGCGGGCTTGGGAAGGGTTTCAGTACAAGGATGCCTGGAGAGCACTGCAGGTGCGCGGCATGATGCAGGACTTTAGCTGGACGCGATCGGCGGATGAATATATCAAGATTTACGGATATGTAATGGGATTGGATCTGCAGGAATTAAGCTCTCCTGCGGCAGTAGCCGTCCCTTCGTTAGAAGCCACTTCTCTGTCAGCCTGATTGTTTAGCGCGGCACAACGACAGCATTGGAGTGAAGAACTCTTGCTCTCTCCTTCTACTTGTTTTGTTCCCTTCTCCTATGGTGGAAGAAAGTTTGAGTATGAGAACTACTGCAATCCGTCGTAAGGTTTGGAGTGCATAGACAGCTCAAAGCCTCGAACTGCCAGGAAAAATGACTAGAGAACTCTCCATTGCTGATGGCCGAAAGTTATCTCGAAATCAGGTTGAGTCGAGTGGCTTTGGTTCCGTGCGGATGTATTCTGCATTCTCGAATATTGGCGCGACTGAATGCACAATTCAAGTAGCATCCGCCATATCGCAGGCGAACGCGTGCAATTGCTGAAAGGATTGAGAACCTGTGAATTCTTCCTCCCGCCTGAACCAAGCTCCCGGCCCTTCAACCGGCATTTCGTACGATATCGAATCAGAGGTGTTACAGCGATACCAGGAAGGAGCCAGGCAGCAACAGCCCAACCTATGCTGTCCGACTGAATACGCCAGTACTTATTTAGAACTGATTCCGCAAGAAATTATCGATAAAGACTATGGCTGTGGCGACCCAACTCAATACGTCAATGCGGGAGAAACTGTTATCGATTTAGGGGCTGGTGCCGGTAAAAACTGCTACATCGTGGCTCAGAAACTTGGCTCTGAGGGACAGGCGATCGGGGTTGACTTCAATGACGAGATGCTAACGCTGGCGCGAAAGTATCAGGATGAGTTTTCCAACAGGCTTGGATATCGCAATACATCATTTCTGAAGGGGAAAATCCAAGACTTAGCACTGCCTCTCGATCTCGTTCAAGCTTGGCTGCAAGAGCATCCCATCTCATCCCTTGATGACCTAATGGCGTACGAACAAGAATGCAATCGCCTGCGCCAGTCTGCCCCGCTGATCGCTGATGCCAGTGTCGATGTTGTCATCTCCAACTGCGTGCTCAATTTAGTCCGCCCCGATGACAAACGACAGCTTTTTCAAGAAATCCATCGAGTCTTAAAACCAGGAGGGCGGGCGGTTATTTCTGACATCGTATGCGATGAGCCCCCTACGCAGGCAATTTTGAGCGACCCGGGGCTATGGAGCGGTTGTATTGCCGGAGCGTTTTTGGAAGCGGGCTTTTTGGCCATGTTTGAAGACGCGGGATTCTACGGCGTCGAAATCTTGAATCGAGAAGAGACTCCCTGGCAAACGATTGACGGCATCGAATTTCGGTCCATGACCGTCAGAGCCTACAAAGGAAACAATGGCGATCGCCGAGATCGCAAACAGGCTGTGCTGTATCGTGGCCCCTGGAAGCAAGTCACCGATGATGACGGTCGTACTTATACTCGTGGTGAAAAGATTGCCGTCTGCGATCGCACCTATCAAGCTATGACCAGTCCCAATAGCCCCTACGAGGCCCATATCATTGGTCTGGAACCACGTGTCCCCGTCCCTCCAGAAGAAGCAAAGGAGTTTAGCTGCTGTTCGCCATCAATCCGTTCCCCTCGGGAGCTGAAGGGAGCAACCTACCGCCAGACTCAATCCAATCCGCCACGTTGCTGCTAGCCTCCATCAACGTGCCGCACTAACGGACAATGAAATGTGCAAGCAGAGAGATAGAGACCCTACTAGCGGAGTGCCCTAAAAACTAGCAAAATGGTGTACACCGCATAGAGTGCAACCATTACGAGCCCTTCGGCCCTAGAAATTTTTTTGTTGGTAATCACTAGCGGGAAGAGCAGCAGGGTAGCCATCACCATCCACGGCAGGTCAAACCATGCCAGTTCACGAGCCACCTGTAGCGGATGAACCAATCCCGCTACTCCCAAAATCCCTAGCAGATTGAAAATATTGCTGCCGAGAGCGTTGCCGATCGCCAGATCTCCCTCCCCTTTAACCGCCGCTACTGTAGAGGTCATCAATTCCGGTAGCGAGGTTCCCATTGCCACAATGGTCAGCCCGATAATGGTTTGGGATATCCCCAACCCGACGGCAATCTGAGAGGCGCCTCTGACCACCAACTGCGAGCCACCGATGAGTAGTGCCACCCCGATCGCTAGGTAGACAAACGATGTCGCGGTGGCGGATTCTTTGCCGATCCCTTCGTCGTACTCATCTTGAATGCGTTCGGGTTCGGAACGAGCGGCCCAATAGCTGTAAGCAATAAATGCAAATAACCCAACCAACAGTACAGCCGCTTCCGGTCGATTGAGCTGATGACCGACGATCGCTAGAGCGGTTGCCACCGCCGTGACGGAAAAGAGAATCGGCAACTCTCGCGACAATAGCGTCATTGAGGTACTGATCGGGGCAATGGCGGCAGGGATACCGATGGCCATCAGCACGTTAAAGATATTGCTGCCGACGACATTGGCGATCGCAATTTCATCATTCCCCTGCAACCCCGCGACCACACTTACTCCCAGCTCCGGGGACGACGTACCGAAGGCCACGACAGTTAAGCCGATGATCAACGGAGGTATGGCCAATTTGCGGGCTAGGCTGGCAGCACCACGTACGACACCTTCCCCTCCCAGCACCAGGAGGGCAAAGCCCAATGCCAACCAAATCAATCCCACCAGCGAGTTGCCTCAATCATTATTAATTGCTGTACCGGAAAAACACTGTCGCAGGATCGTATTGTCAGATGAAATGGATCTCTCCCACAAGCGCATTTCTCGCGTTTCCTAAGGTGGAAAGGAACAGCCTGCACCGAGCCCTGCACCGTGAGAAGCACAAGTGCACTGATGTATCGCCCCTCTGAATCGACTAGCATTACTGCCAGCAACGAAGCGATCGACTATCGCTCTCCCTCAGGCTAACTGCAACCCATTCCGTAGAGGGGCTGGCTTCACTCATCACAAGCCTCACAAACCACTTGGTTGGTGCTTGCTATGCGATGGAGGCGTAGCGACCCCCAGCATATTAAACCTGCAAATGTCTCTGTCCTCCACCACTGATGATAAAGAGAATGAGCCTGCGAGCGTGCATGTCCTGCTGGGTAATGACTTGACGTTCTGCGATCGCGTCGCAAAATCGCCAGACCCTAGAGGTATGGTTGAGGATGCAATCTAAGAATGAAGAACTATGGGTCGCTTGTTCGATGAGCTCGTCCGGGGCTGCTTGCTCTGCGGGCTACTGCTGGGGCTGGTGGCTTGCGGAGCCACTGCCCCTCGGTCAGTGGTCGATAGTGCCCTGCAGTTTGAAATTGCTCATGCGAAAGAAGCGGTCGACACCTTAGTGGGAGTCGAGCTGTTGGACGAGTGGTCGCAGGTACGCTCGGTCAAAGTCCAAACCCAAACGTCGGTGGAGGTGCCTGTCGATGGAGATCGATACTCGGGCGTCAATGTGCGCGGGACTTACACTCTGGTGGTTCGCACCCCCAATCGAAAATCTCGATACAAGCGCACGGAACCGTTTGCCCTCACCCTGGTACAGAAGATAGCCCCCGAACTCGAGAGCAACCCAAATAGCAAGCGCGATCGCTGGCTACTGGCCGAGCCTCACCCGAGCCCCCATGCGTCAGCGTCCGAATGGACGTTGATAGACTTTTTACCTGTACCGGAGCAACCTGAATCGCCCCCCAGCCTCACCAATCCTGACGAGTTTACCAATCCTGACGAGTTAACGGGGGAAGACCAAGTCTTGAGCAGAGACAACGTGACGAGGAACCAAGATAGTCAGTCCGACTCTGACCGCTCCAACCCATCTCAACTGTCTGCCGAAGAAACATCTGACATTGTTGGCGCATTTGAAACTCTGGGCGAGTAGTGCTCTATCAAGCCTTAGAACTTCAAACCCCAGAACTTTAAACCTTAGAACTTCAACAGTGCCAGGTTGAACGAGCATGAAGTTTGTTGAATAAACGCTGCCACCCGACGTACTGCGATCGCAGCTGGGAACGATTGACATGGTCGAGGGACTCCTCACGATAGCGGCATCCTGCTGACGGTATTTTGTGCTGTAGGGTATCCCGCGTGTAGGTACTCAGTGACTCGCTCTCCAACACATGTTCCGGCCCGGTGGCTGTACCTCGAATGAGAGCGAACGCGATCCCCCGACTTGGCTTGTTGATGTGATGCATCCAATGAGTAAGAGGTCATTGCGCCTGTGAATGCCAGTGTCACGAACCCTTATCTCGCGGCTGCTTCCGTGTGGCTCTCTCGAACAATTTCTATTGGACCTGCTGTAGTCCTGGTCCTTGGGGTAGCCCAATTCGCATACCCCATTGCCGTAAACGCTCAGCGTATTAGCAGTCCTAACCCTGGCATCAATGCTGAAGATGTCGAACCGTCATCGTCGATTTCCGCCACATTCGAACGGGATGGCGATGTTGCCATTCGCCCCAGAACCGTACAAGTGTTCCTCGATGGCACCGATATTACATCTGAGTCCATCATTTCCGGACGCTTCTTCAACTACACTCCTCCCTCCAACCTCCGTCCTGGAGAGCACACCGTACGCCTGCAATTCAAAAATTCTGCGGGTGAAGAGCGACAAGCACAGTGGTCGTTTTCTGTTGGCGCGGCGGCGGTCGTGGCGATCGAATCCGTCACTCACAACGGCAGCAACGACCCTCTAGCACGGGGTGACAATCTACTCATCACGGTCAACGGCACCCCCAACAGCGATGTTGAGGTCTTTCTCGTGCGAGATGGTGACACTGTCACATCGATCGCGACCGAAGAAGTGTCATCGGGAGTTTATGTTGCCAGCTTGCCGGTGACCAATGCCGAGCTAACCGACGAGGGGATTGTGGTGGCTCGACTGGAACGCAATGACCTGATTCGTTTTGCGACTGCCGACCAGCCCCTGCAGTTGATCGCCAGCGGTGGCAATACTGTAGAAGTCGTCACCCTATCGGGTACGAATAGTGGAAACAATTCTGCATCCGACACGCTGCAGCTACGGGTGACTAGCCATCAGAGTGGCGATCGCGTCTCTGGAAGCTCGTTCGAGTTAGTTGGCAGGACAGCACCCAACGCTACGGTTGATGTGGTCGGCGTTGCCAGCAACTCTCTGGGTGGATTTATTTCAACTCAGCGAGAATTGGTTAGCCGCCGTGTTCAAGCGGATGCGTCAGGCGCGTTCAGGGTTACGGTCAATTCTGGAGTCCCGATTATTCCGGATTCTGTCTACAGCATCGAACTGACCAGCTCGGCGAACGGTTCGGTCAGCCCAACAACTCGCCTACAACTCACTCAGGATTGATAACGCCTTCAAAGCATTAGCTGTAGCGATCGGCAACCCGCTATGGAAAGCTTACCGATTATTTTTCCTTGGACGTTAAGGACTTTAGCAGTCTCCACGCTGTAGACCTTACAGCGAGCTGCTATGTCTAGAGAGGAATCTGCGAGATGGCCACGCGATCCCGATTTGTCTCGCTCTAAGCCTCTTCCAGCTCTTCCATGGCAGGTACCAGCACAAACGGCTGGACAATCGCCGCCATCGTCTCCGTTTTACCCGGGAGGCGATCGCGCTTGTCAATTTCTTCCTGGGTGGCAACAGACACCAACCCTTCATCCAGCCATGCCTGTACCTGACTGGTATTGTCGGCTGCCAGTGCCTCACCGACTGTTAACAGATCGAGCGATCGACTGACTACTACCATCCGGCCTGCAACCGCATGCGATCTCAGCCACGTCCACTCGGCTGGAGCCATCGACTCTTCCAACATCGAACGCACGTCGTTGCTCACCATCAATCCTCAGATTCATCTACGTGCCCGTACTTCAGGGGCTGATTCGCTCCTTAACTCACTAGCTTCAGGTGCTAGCTGAGGCGATTCAAGTTCTCCTTACACTAGCACCGCTTCCGCTGTCGCTCGCGGCTTTACACACGCAAACCGCAACATTTGTTGAACTTGGCCTTAAAATAAGTAGAAATTTACCCGGATTGGAAGCCCGTATTGGCTTGTGAGGGATAAAAGCCGTCTGATAGACTGTGGTGGATTTTACGGATTTCACAGTTCCTTAACAGTCTGTGTCCCCCGATCGATCTAGCTAGGCCTATCTGAAAGGGAGCTATCCCATAGGGGACTACCTAGATAGTGGAGTTCGACCTGTCCAGGAAGTAGCGTTTTAACGTGCCATTCTGCTGACCGAGAGCCCCGCACAACAATCAACCTCTACTAGACTTGACGTCCAACCGAAGGAGACACAATGGCCCGCAACATCGACCGCGTAGTACTGATTGGCGTAGCTGGAGATTCCGGCTGCGGTAAATCCACCTTCCTCCGTCGGTTGAGCGATCTCTTCGGCGAGGAGCTGATCACCACCATCTGCCTGGATGACTATCACTCTTTGGATCGCTATCAGCGTAAGGAAACCGGAATCACTGCTCTAGACCCACGCGCCAACAACTTTGACTTGATGTACGAACAGGTCAAAGCCATCAAGTCTGGTGAGGCCATCATGAAGCCCATCTACAATCACGAGACTGGCCTCATCGATCCTCCCGAGAAAGTCGAGCCTAACCGTATTGTGGTCATTGAAGGACTGCACCCCATGTACGACGAGCGGGTGCGAGAATTGCTTGATTTCAGCGTTTACCTAGACATTAGCCCCGAGATTAAAGTGGCTTGGAAGGTGCAGCGGGATATGGCCGAGCGCGGTCACACCTACGAAGATGTGCTGCGCTCCATTGAAGCTCGCCGCCCTGACTTTGAAGCCTTCATCGACATCCAGAAAAAGTACGCCGATGTCGTGATTGAAGTGCTGCCCACCGATCTGTTGCCTGAAGTCGATAAGCAGCACAAGATCCTCAAAGTCCGTCTGGTTCAGTCCGAAGGCATTGCTAACTTCGAGCCCGCATACCTGTTTGATGAAGGCTCTACCATCGACTGGATTCCTTGCGGTAAGAAACTCACCTGCTCTTACCCCGGCATCAAGTTGCACTACGGTCCCAGCGAGTACTACGGAAAGGCTGTATCTTTGCTGGAAGTAGACGGCCAGATTGAGAACCTGGAAGAAGTTATCTACATGGAAAACCACCTCAGTGGGTTGTCCACCAAGCAGTACGGCGAATTGACCGAGCTACTGCGCAAGAACCCCGAGTACCCTGGTTCTCGCAATGGTTCCGGTCTGTTCCAAGTGATTGTGGGTCTGAAGCTGCGCGCCATGTACGAAGCTCTGACCTCCGAGTCTCAATTGGCTGCCGCATAGCGGAATAGCGGTTGGCAAACTGCTGGGCTGTTGTCAGCATTGATGATGTTCCCAGGTGGCGATTGCTGCCTGGGATTTATTGTTGGGGAATGCCGGTCTAGCTGTTCAAGATATAGCAATCCGCTGTAAGGTCTGGAGCTCGGGGATCGCTCAAAGCCTTGATTTGCTGGGGAAAATGGCTGGAGAATCCTCCATAGCGGATTGCCGAATGCTATGGCTAGCCATTCAAAATGGTACGGCGAAGGTTGTCGATCGCTGCCTGTGCCGTCAGCCAGCGTACCCAATCTCGGCCACGGGTGGCCCCAAATCGATATTTCTTGACAGAGACAGTACCGTCAGGTTTGGCAATGCCGATATACACCAATCCCACGGGTTTCTCGCCTGTTCCGCCATCGGGGCCCGCAATTCCGGTAGCACTGATGCCCCAGTCAGAATTGAGGGCGGTTTTAATGCCGATCGCCATTTGGCGAGCCACCGATTCGCTGACGGCTCCATGTTCGATCGTGTCCGCTTCGGACACTCCGAGAAGCTGTTGTTTGACGTGGTTGTCGTAGGACACCACCGACCCCACAAAGTAAGCGGAACTGCCAGGAATGCTACTGAGTTGCTGGCCGATCCCCCCTCCAGTGCAAGATTCCGCGACCGCCACCGTTTGTCCGGCGGCTTTCAAGAGGTCTCCAAGCACTTTGGGCAAGGTGTCATCATCGTTTCCGTAGTTATCTTGACCGGCGATCTCCTGAATCTTAGCCGCCACGGGCTCGACCAACGCCTCAGCCTCCTCCACCGTCGGGGCTTTGGCCGTAATGCGGATGCGCACCTCCCCTTTTCCGGCATAGGGGGCCACTGTAGGATTCTTCAGATCGAACAGATCTCCGATTTTCTCTGCCAACCCCGATTCAGACACCCCCCAATGGCGCAGTACTTTGCTGTGGAACACCTGCTGGCCCCATCCTTGTAACTTGAGGTAAGGAATGGCGGTTTCGGCCCACATGGCGTGCATTTCGCGAGGGATGCCGGGGAAGGTGAGTAGGGTAAAGTTAGGCGCTGCTTCCCAGATAATGCCGGGAGCCGTTCCCATCGGGTTGGAGAGGATATCGGCTCCGTCGGGAATCAGGGCTTGTTGGAGATTGCTGGAGCTCATGATGCGGCCCCGTTGAGCAAATTTGGTTTCTAAATCCGCCACGATCTCGGGACGCTCAACCAGGGGAGTATTGAAAAAGCTGGCTAGGGCGCTGTGGGTGAGGTCATCGGGGGTGGGACCGAGGCCGCCAGTGGTGATGACGATACTGCTGCGGGTTTGGGCCAGGCGTAATTGGTCGTGAATGCGATCGACGTTGTCTCCCACAACCGTTTGGATGTGGTGAGGGATGCCCAATTCCGCCAGCCGCTGGGCCAAATATTGGGCGTTGCTATTCAGAATTTCCCCCAGCAACAGTTCGGTTCCAATACAGAGAATTTCTGCGCAGGCAGGGGAATTAGCAGATGCTGACATAGTGCAATTGGGGGATGGGCGATGATGGTGCGAGACCGTGGTTTAGCTTAGCTGAATCTCTACACCAGTCGGCATTCCTCGATCGAGACCTATTTTATTGATGAATAGCAAACCGCTGGCAGGTCGAGAGGGGTAGGGCGACTCTATTCCTTACGGGATTATGGAAACAGACTTGAAAAATTGCTTAGCAATTTGCCTAAAGCGATGTTCAGGCCGCATCTCGATCGATCGCATCTGGTTCACTCACATCTCTCTCACTCACATCTCTCTCACTCACATCTCTCTCACTCACATCTCTCTCAACGGCTGTAATGTCAGCCCCTCGATTTAACACAGCACCACATCGGCGGCAAAACACGGCATCGGCTTCGTGAAAGGCCAGCCCACATTGGTTACAAGCCGTTTCTAGCGGGGCTCGCGATCTCGCCAATCGCTGAATCAAATCTCCAATTTGCCAGGGTACTAATGCAATGCCGGTCAAAATCATCAGGACAGTAAACAGACGGCCGCCGTCCGATACTGGAGTGACATCGCCGTACCCGACGGTGGTCATGGTGACGACAGAAAAGTAAAAGGCGTCTAGAAAGGTACGGAACGTGGCGGGGTTAATCGCATGCTCCATCTCGTAGATCAGCCCCGCGTAGACAAAGACGATCGCTGGACGAACAACAGCGAACGAGCCGATCGCGTCATCATTGCTCGTATTATCTTTACTCTGTTTGCGATCG
>JBCBVA010000056.1:0-24005 GCA_039817825.1 Cyanobacteria bacterium J06642_12
GGGCAAGCTGATCGTTCTGTACGACAGCAACAGCATTTCGATTGAAGGCAGCACCGAGATTGCCTTTACCGAGGACGTCGGCAAGCGCTACGAAGCCTACGGTTGGCACGTTACTCACGTTAAGGACGGTGACACCGACCTGGACTCGATTGAGAAGGCGATTGCCGAAGCCAAGTCTGTTACCGATAAGCCCTCCTTCATCGTCGTTACCACCACTATTGGCTACGGCTCCCCCAACAAGTCCGGTACCTGTGGCGTTCACGGTGCGCCTCTGGGGCCCGATGAAATTGCGCTTACCAAGCAAGCATTAGGTTACCCCTCTGAGCCTGCGTTCCACGTGCCTGATGATGTGTTGAGCCACTTCCGCTCTGCTGTGGATGATGGTGCCAAGCTGGAGTCCGACTGGAACGAGAGCTTTGCTGCTTACAAGGCTGCTTACCCTGCGGAAGCTGCTGAATACGAGCGCATGCTGTCTGGCGAACTGCCCGATGGTTGGGAAGCTGCACTGGAAACCATCCTCGACCAAGAGAATTCCACTCGTAAGCTGTCTGGCTTTGCTCTGAACGCTCTATCTCCTGCATTGCCTGAGTTGGTAGGCGGTTCTGCTGACCTGAACCACTCCAACATGACCGAGATCAAGAACGAGCCCTACTTTGAGCCTGGTTCTTACGAAGGACGTAATTTCCACTTCGGCGTGCGCGAGCACGGTATGGGCTCTGTTGTAAACGGCATGGTGCTGCATGGCGGTCTGTTGCCCTACTGCGCAACCTTCTTGATCTTTACCGACTACATGCGGGCTGCCATTCGCTTGTCGTCTCTATCCGAAGTGCGCGTCCTGTACGTCATGACCCACGACTCCGTTGCACTGGGTGAAGACGGTCCGACCCACCAGCCTGTAGAGACCATTGCATCGCTGCGTCTCATTCCCAACCTGCACTGCTTCCGTCCTGCTGATGTGAAAGAGACTGTGGGTGCTTATAAGTCTGCTATTAAGCAAACCAAGACTCCATCTCTATTTGCTTTCTCCCGACAGGGTCTGAAGAACCTGGATGGCACCTCTGTGGAAGGCACTATGAAGGGTGGTTACACCGTGGTTGATGCCGCGAATCCCGAGGTGATTCTGATTGCGACCGGTTCTGAAGTAGCCTTGGCTGTCGAGGCTGCTGGCGTTCTTGCAAGCGAAGGCAAAGCCGTTCGCGTTGTCTCCATGCCCTCTTGCGATGTGTTTGACGCTCAGCCCAAAGAGTACCGTGACTCTGTCCTGCCTCCCTCCGTCACCAAGCGCGTGACCATCGAGGCCGGTGTCACCGGTGGCTGGTACAAGTACGCCGGTACCGAAGGCGCTGTTATCGGTATGGATCGTTTCGGTGCGTCTGCTCCCGGTGGCCTCTGCATGGAGAAGTTTGGTTTCACGGTTGAGAACATCTGCAACACCGCTCGCGGTTTGCTGGCTTAAGTTCTAACCTGGCGATCGCACATTGCGGCGATCGCCCAGCTCCGTAATTAATGACAGTGCTCTCCCTATCGGGGAGAGCTTTTTTTCTCCAGAATCTCGTACTCTGGGGAACAGCCATAGCAAACCGCTGTCAGGTCGATAGGTATGAGACGTCTCCAGTCCTCACGGGGCAAGGCAATAAGTTCCAGAAATCTGCTGAGCGGTTTGCCTGACAGTATGTATCTTCCTCATCTCAGTAGCCCATGACCTACGCAGTGGTTTTCGACATCGATGGTGTGATTCGCGATGTCGGCAATTCTTACCGCCGTGCTCTGGCGGATACTGTCGAGCATTACACCGGACAGTTGCTATCTAATGCTTGGCGACCATCCAATTTTGAGATAGACGAACTCAAGCGAGAAGGACTGTGGAATAACGATTGGGAGGGATCGAGAGAGCTGATTTCTCGTGCTTGGGAGCGAGAACAGGGCGATCGCACGTCACTGGCCCTCGACTTTGAGGCCATGATTGCCTTCTTCCAGAGTCGCTATCGCGGTCAGGGAGACAACCCGGATGATTGGGACGGCTACATTAATGACGAGCCGCTGCTCGTTGCCCCCGATTATTTCGAGCGACTGACCCATGGGGGCGTGCAGTGGGGGTTCTTCAGTGGCGCCACCCGCGGCTCGGCTCATTACATCTTGACGCGGAGACTGCAGTTACCAGCTCCAATTTTGCACGCGATGGAAGATGGCCCCGAGAAGCCCGATCCAACAGGGTTGCTGTGGGTGGTAGACCAGTTGGAAACAGTAGCAGGGGAATCGATGCAGGGGGTGATCTATTGCGGAGATACTTCCAGCGATATGCAAGCGCTCCAGCATGCCCGCGAACAGTGCCCCGATCGCCAGTGGAGAGCAGTCGGAGTTGTGCCTCCGCACCTGTGGGAAGAACCAAAACGACAGGCGGAACATGCTGCCATGATGGGCGATCGCGGAGCCGATATTGTGCTCAAGGCAGTCTGTGAATTAACGGCAGTGCGCACAACCGAACTATTCACCGCATAATCTGCTCTTGTTTTGCCGGACGCGCTGGCTAATATGGGTGCGAGCCAACCGGCGGTCGATTGAGGGAATGAGATTGTGAGCCACTGGACAAAAACGGCCGTGATAACAATAGGGTTGGCAGCCGGAATTGGGGCAGGAGTAGCCTGGACATCCCCTTCAAAGTCTCTACCAGATGGTCGAGAATCCCTGACTGGGTTGTCTCAGGCGATCGTGCCCGAGGCATTTCCAACTGACGATTCTGGTACCTCCTTATCTAGTCGTAACAGCCTCAATAGCTCTCCCTCCATCACCGGTCGCCCCCCAGATCGTCTCGACCCCGTTTCCCCTGAGCAGAAAGGCAGAGATTCAGTTGCGCGACGACGCGTTGCCGAGTCCCCGGGTGTTGAAGATTCCGTTACTTTGTCTCAGACAGTGGATGTTTGGGTTGCCCAAGCTCCCAGACGATCCCCTTCACCTACCGAACCCGAACAGGACAGCGCTCCCGATCCAGCTACTTCTTCTGGTGACGAGGGGGGGGGGGACGCAGCGAATGACGAACGGGCTCCCAATTCTCAAACTCCCGCTCCCCAGGTCTCCCCACAACCCCAATTTTCTCCGGTGACGCCTCGGCCTCTGGATCGTCCGAGTCCTAACCCTGAAGCTGAGATTCGAGCCATTCGTCGTGAGCTACTGCAACTGCTCAATCGTCTGGAAGAATTGGAAGCCCGCTTGGAGTCTGGCACCGACGCTGCGGCCCAAACACCCCCAAGCTCAACCTCTACAGACCCTTCCTCATCGTCTCAGCCCAGTCCTCCAGCCAGCTCGTTCTTCGATGGCCCACCTCCACCGCAACTCAGCCTTGGTACTCAAACCATTAGCTTACCGGGCGATGTTCTCTTTGATTTCAACCGCTCGGAAATTCGGCCAGAAGCGGCTTCCATGCTGGAGCAGGTGGCCGGAATTCTAGAATCCATGCCCTATTCCCACATCCAAGTGGCCGGCCATACCGATGATGTTGGGGACAGTGACTACAATCTGGTGCTGTCGGTGGAACGTGCCACTGCTGTACAGGAGTTTTTAAAGGAGGTGCTCCCGGATGACGGCCAAGGGTACCGCTGGACATCAACAGGTTACGGTGAAGCGGCTCCAGTGGCAGACAATGGCACGGAGGAAGGCCGACAGCGCAATCGCCGCGTGGATTTGATCGTCTCTCCCCAGTAGCGGCTGTCCCTACGTTGTCAGGCATGGTAGCTCGCTGGGTGAAAAGGCGAATGCGCTCTTGTCTCTTGGCCAATTGTCTCTAGTCGTTAGTGTCAGTTGCGATAGATATCGCAGCGATTGCAGCCGTTTGCCAACACCATCGATCGGATTTTCCGGTACTTTGTAACTTTCGACACGACAAATGAGCGGGGAGCGAAGTAAAGACTAAATTCTGCGCAGTAGCGTGCAGCTTGCGTGATAGATTATGGTGCCGGTTGGTGCGTGAGGTCTTTCCTGGTCGCACGAGTGCCTTGCTAATCACCTGTATCGCAAGCCATTTGACCTACGCTCGTACCCGCTGGTGACCTTTGTTCTCACAAATCTCAATATTTGAGTAGCAGCATGCCGAAAGTCATTGTCACCGACTCCATCGATCCCGCAGGCATTGACATCCTGTCGCAAGTCGCTCAGGTAGATGTCAAACTCAAGCTTTCCCCCGACGAGTTAGTGGCTGCGATTCCCGAATACGATGCCATCATGATTCGCTCGGGCACTCAGGTCACTAAAGAGGTCATTGAGGCCGGACAAAGCCTCAAGATCGTCGGTCGTGCTGGGGTCGGTGTCGATAATGTCGATATTCCTGCTGCCACTCGCGCCGGTATCGTGGTGGTCAACTCCCCTGAGGGAAATACAATCGCCGCTGCCGAACATGCTGTAGCTCTGATGCTGAGCTTGTCACGCCATACCCCTCAGGCTAACGCCTCTGTACAAGCGGGGAAATGGGAGCGAAAGAAGTTTATTGGGATTGAGGTTTATAAGAAAAATCTAGGCGTTGTCGGTCTCGGCAAGATTGGGTCCCATGTTGCCCAAGTGGCTCGGTCCATGGGCATGAAAATTCTTGCGTTTGACCCCTATCTCTCAGACGAGCGGGCCCAGAAATTGGGGGCTCGACTGGTGGATTTTGACACGTTGGTTCGGGAAGCCGATTTTATTACCCTGCACATTCCCAAAACTCCAGACACCGTCAACCTGTTCAATGCCGAGATCTTCAAGAAAATGAAGCCGACGGCGCGTATCGTGAACTGTGCTCGGGGAGGCTTGATTGACGAAGCTGCACTATATGAAGCACTCAAAGCCGGGGAGATTGCCGGAGCGGCCTTGGATGTGTTTGATAGCGAGCCCATGCCTGAATCTCCGCTGTGGGAATTGGGCCAAGAGGTTGTACTGACTCCTCACCTTGGGGCGTCTACTGAGGAAGCTCAAGCGAATGTGGCGATTGACGTTGCCGAGCAAATTCGCGATGTGCTCTTGGGTCTACCAGCGCGTTCTGCCGTCAATATCCCTGGTCTGATGCCGGAGGCGTTGCAAGAACTGCAGCCCTATCTAGCGATGGCAGAACGCTTGGGGAATATGGTGGCTCAATTGGCGGGCGATCGCATTACTCAGCTCGATATTCGCCTGCAAGGTGAACTGGCGGAGAAAGACTCGCAACCTATTATTGTTGGTGCTCTTAAAGGATTGTTGTCTCTGGCTTTACGCGAGCGCGTCAACTACGTTAATGCGTCAATTGAAGCCAAAGAGCGCGGCATTCGTGTGGTGGAAACTCGGGATGCTGCAGCTCGCGATTACACGGCCTCGCTACAGCTGACGGCCCATGGCAGTAACGGTAAGCGCTCTATCATGGGGGCCCTGCTGGATCAGTCGGAAATGCGCATTACCAGCATCGACGAGTATCCGATTAACGTGCCGCCGGCCAACAACATGCTGATGACGCTGCACCGCGATATGCCCGGTATGATCGGTAAAATCGGCTCTCTATTGGGCTCTTACAACGTGAATATCGCCAGCATGCACCTAGGCCGCAAGATTGTGCGTGGCGATGCCGTTATGATCCTCAGCCTCGACGACCCGCTGCCTGAAGGATTGATTGAAGAGATCCGCAAGGAAGCTGGCATTCGCGATGCCTACACTATCTCAACCTAAGCTTGCCGAGTAGCATCCACGTTAGCAAGGGTCGCTTTAGCGACCCTTGCTTGGTTTAACTGGCTTCCTTGTTTGTATTGCATTCCGTTCTAAGGTCTGGAGTCTGTGGACACCTCAAAGCCTTAATTTGCCAGGAGAGATGATTAGAAAACTCTCCATAGTGGCCGATCTCTACAACAGTGCTGGAAAAAGCCTTGGCAGGGCTCCAAATTGTTGGTCCGATCTCGTGAGTGCCGCTGTTCCAGATCTCTCGAGCCTGTTATCGCGTTCGACAAACAGGTCGCGCCAGTTCAACCACAGTTGAGAGCGGTTGGTGCGTACCCACGTATGATGCTGGAATCGGTGGCTGATTCTATCCACGAGCGATTTGAGAGCAATCTTCTCGCCATAAAGATACCTTGAAGTAGGTTAAATCCGTGAGAATACTCAAATATCTGCAGTGCGTTACAAACATCCAGAGATTTTCTACTTCACAGAAACTTTATATATGCATAGATTAAATTTATACTTTTGATGGCCTAAAGCGTTAACGAAAATCGCCGTAGCCAGACTGGATAACTTTGGCTGATTTCGGTGATGCGGCGCTAGCAGCTTCCGTAGCATCGCAGATTCCTGCACGTCTCATTCCTTCCGGTATCAATCATGCGTCTTTTTCAACGGCAACGGCAAACATCCGCAGTCCAGCAAGCCCGCATCCACTCGGAGGTGCGCAGTATTCATCGGTTCTACACCGAGCGCGTGAGCATGCCCCGTAAACTGCGCCAGTACGAGGCCAAAGCCGCTTTGATGAAGGTGGATGGATTTACCGCAGAAAAGGCAGCAGAAACCATTGCTCAATGGCATGCGGCCTCTGAAAAACGGCGGCGCCAGCGGATGGTGCAACAAAAACTAGCTCGTCAAGCCTCTATGCGGGTTGGGCTGGAGCCTGAACCCAGGCGATCGGTCACTGCTAATAGTCGTTGTACGGCGGACTCGACGATAAGCCACGCAGCCGCTGCAGATCCCGAACCCACTACCGAGATTCTCCGTATTAGGAGCGCGGTGAAAGAAGAGGCTCGTACGCTGTTAGCCCTACCGTTGGAAAAGAAACTGCGGGCTTGCGAGCTGGTGTCGCATCATCAGCTTGAAATTGCCCGCATGGAGCAACTCACTCGCCGAGATGGCAGCACTGCTGTCGAAATTCTGTTGGAAAAGCAATGGATACAGCCCGTAACTGTTCGCTTCTTCGAAACGGTCCTCGCGCAATTGGTCACTCAGCAACAGAAGCGCCCGATCGGCTATTACCTTCAGTTAGCTGGTTTGCTGAGCGCTGCACAGGTAGCCGATTTACATCAGGCGAGCCATCTGACCGGCATGTCGTTTACTGAAGTGGCTGACTCGAAGGGCTGGGTGAAGCGGCAGGCGATCTTTTTTATCCATGCCTGCTTGAACGGCTCGCGATCGTGACCATCAACGAATGAGAGACCTGTCTGTAATAACGTAGTGGGGCGATCACGATCGGCAATCCGCATTCTGATTGAACCGCGATCTACCACAGGCGTTCCCACCAGTTGGCTGGTTCGACTGCGGACACATCCGGTAGCTGGGCTCGAATCTCGTTAATGTCCCATCCGGTAAGGCGAGCCAGGGTTTGAGCTTCTGCTTCAAATCGCTCAGGCAAGCCTGCTGTATAGTCGCGACCTGCAGGACAGCTGGTTGCCCCCTCAAACGGATGTTGGAGAATGTAGCGTCCTTGGAAGTTTTGACGATTGCAGGTTTCCTGAAATATCAAGTCTTCAGGAAAGGTGCTGCGGTTGTAGCGAATGTGCAAGCGAGTGACAAAGGCATCGGGGGATTCATTCGGAGCCACCCAGAATACGCCTGCTTTGCGTAGTTCTTCTGCCGACGGTGGAGTGGTGGAGCAGGGATCGCAGCTTCGGATATCCCACGCATATTCCTGGAATGCGACCGCTTCGTCTTTTGTATGGGCGGTTTCGAACAAGCTAGTGTAAAACTTGTCGAATTCTGGCTCTACAAAGACGGGGATTGTTTCATTGGACGGAATCTGGAGGGTGCGATAGTTGGTGAGTTCTACCTGTCCGCGAGGAGACAGCGCGTACACAATCAAATCCTGATCGCCATTGGCATTGGTCATGCCCAAGCGAATCGGCAGCATAAACTTGGACGATTCGTAGGCAATTTGGAGGGGGTTGAGAAACTCGGCCCCAGAGCGCTCGAATGCTTCTAAATTCACCTTGGCGACAAAAAAATTCATGCCCTGACGGATGTAGGGCTGCAGCAACGGTGAGGCATGCTCGGGAATGCGATAGCCGCTTTGGGTGAGCCAAGTTTCCAGCCCATCTGACTCGGTGGCACTCAAAATTTGAATATCGTATTCCCCAATCGAATATTCTGCCTCGACTGTGACGCCTAGATCGCTATCAGCAGAAGGCCTGGCTGCTTGTGGGACAGGAGCTTCGGCTGATTCCAATAGTGCGCGGTCTCGATAGTCCCACCGGGGAGCGCAGGGATCGGGATCGAAGTACTCCACCAGTCGAGGAGCGGTAAACGCATCTAACCGATCAATGATGGTGGAATCTCCCACATTGATTTGGCCTTCTTCAAGCACAGTGGGGACAGGAACCACCATCGCAAACTCATCTAAGTCGCCTTGATAGTCGTTGGCCATCGTAATGACTGTCCGATCGCCATCCCGAGCCAAAATGACCTGCGATGCTTCATTAAATAAGTCTGCGTCCGCTTTGCCGACGTAAAAGCCACAAAAGGCGCGGGCCGCGCTGCCAAAACTGAGGGTGATCGCAATGGCAAGGGTGGCTGTTAATAGCCGTTTTAGTAGTGTCATCGGATTACCTAATTGCATATTTGTCTTTGAAATAGGGGGCTAGTGGCCTATCGACGCCATCTGTCGATGCAATGTGGAGGAGTAGACCCACGCTCACAGGCGAGTTTGGGGAAGGGCTAGCCACGTGCGTGGAGACTTGGTGGAGGCATCAGCTGTACCCCACTGGAATCGTTGTTCGGGCCACAGGAGATCGAGCCACAGCGTGGTGGGAGACAGAATGAACAGCGCCCAAAACATAGCGGCAGGCACAAAAAAGGCGTAGCGCAGACCGAAGGTGAGCAGAGCTATAGACACTGCCCAGATGATTCGGGCTGGCCTTGCATTGGGAATCGATCGCGGATCGGTGAGCATGAAAAACGCAAACAGCAGTAACGAGCCGCTGGCGAGGTGATGCACCGCTACATCCCAGCTCCATCCCAGCCAGGCATTGCGGCCCATTTCCAACAGTGCAAACGTGCCTAAAAACGGAGCCGACGTGTCCCAACGTCCCACTCGACCGGCAATGGTCCCCCCTAAACACGCAAACAGCATGATTGCCCACCACTCCGTTCCCCACTGACCGGGAGACACCCAGGCATCGCGGGTGAACATGAGGGCCGTCATGATGCCGAAATTCGCGGGATTGAAAAAGTGCTTGTGATTGGGGGACTTAAGCCAAAATTTACTGGCGATTGCTGCTCCACCAGCTAAGACCATCGTCAACGGGTGGTTGGTCCTGAGCAATAGACAGAGGGACAGAGAGGTGATGGCGGCACTGGGCCAGGACTTGAGGGCGTATCTCCAGCGAGGAATTGGACTGTGGGCAGGCGGGGGCAGCAACAAAACCAACAGGACCTGCGTTAGCAAGCAGGCGGCGATCGCCATAATCATTCCTTGTGGCTGTAGCGACCAATCTCGGCCCCACACCCCGAATCCTAGGAAAATGCTCAGAAATCCAATCTGATATAACCTGGCATCTCGCAACACGATGAGCCCCCACTAGCAGACAACACGTCACAGATAGCGATCGGCAATCCGCTATAGAAACCTCAGCTCGCTCCTGACAGCTCGGAGATTTGAGCCGTGTCCGGGCTATGGACTGTACAGCGAATTGCTACACAACACGTGACAAACAGTGAAGCCAGTATGGGGGGGATCCCGGAAGGAGACTCGCCAGTTACAGAAATCGAAACAGGACAGGTCGGAGTAGTGTCGGGATCGTCCATCGTCTGTGTCAGACATACAGTGGCCGAATCCAGTGCTATGGCTTCTGCATATCTACCCAAGCCTTTTGGAGTTGTCGGACTTGGCGAGCCCGCTGCATTAGGGCTTCAAGTGTCGGTGCAACAGCGCTCCATTCCGGTTGAATGGTGCCCGAATAACGTTGCACTTTCTCCACAGTGTCGTTGAACGACTCGTACAGTGAGTCCAGTTCTTGCTGAGCCCGCTCGATCGCCGCCAGGGTCTCCGTGACTCGTCGTTTATTTTGTTCGAATTGATACTTCCCGAGCGCATCCCCTTGCAGGATGTTGAGGATCGCTCGTTCTTTGTCTTGATGAACAATAATTTTGAGCTGCAATACGAGTGGCTGGCCGCGATATGCCTTCTCTACTGCCGCGGATTGCAATTCGCTACTACCTTTACCCATCCCCAACATTTGCTTGAGATTGAGGATCAGCTGAGTTCGAATGGCGTCCGATAGATCTTTGAATAAGTCTCGCAGGATGCCCTGCTGGCGATAGCGGACGCGACAAGAGCCATCATCATTGACATCTATCAAGATGCGATCGGCCTGCTCGTCTAGGGCTCGACGCAGGATGGAATTGAGCAATTGTTGAACGGATTCGGTCGATTCCGGTGAGGGATCGCTCGGTGGTGGAACCGCAGCCGTGTCTTCGTCTACGGGGGCGGCAGCAGTCGTATCGGCTAATGTTTCGGTGGCTGTTTCTTCATCAGTCGTGAAATCAGTCGTGTCATCGTTACTCGATAGTGACTGTTTGTACGCAGCGATTTGAGCCGGACTGGGGGGATTGTTGAAATAGTAGGCAACTAGCTCTTGATGCTCTTCAAATGTCAGGGGGCGAACCTGAATTTTCAACTCCGAAAACGCTAACATTTTGCCGACATAGTCTAGGGCGGAGACATCGTTGGTATCCACCATGCCCAGGTACAGGAGTGAGCCATCGATGCTGACGGGAACAACCTGGTAGTAAACACAGATTTCTACCGGCAGATAGGTGGCGATCAATATGGGAACAAGATCGGGATCGACACTGCCTGCCATAGCGATATTGGTTGCTGATTCGCTCTTCACATCTAACATATTGTTCCCGCATCGCGTGGATGACGCAGCCACACCATTGTTCTTTTTTTCTTGATTGATTGTTGTTGTTTGTACCGCTCGCGACTCTTCGCTGTTGTGCAGACCAATCTGCATGTGACGGTCTTGGGCGGATGCCATCACTACTCCACGAGTGCTAGGACGCCGATCCCGTTTCAAGCGAATTTGCCGTGGCTGTTCCATGGCTTTGCGAGCTCGAGCCAGTGCCCTAGCTGGTTACGGCGAATCGCACGGTTGCTGTCAAGTCGTCGCCCTCGAACTAGAGGAGAAGAGTGGTCACAGGTGTCCAGCGTCTTCGACGATTGACGATATCCCTCGACGTCAGCTCAACAAACTGCAAGTGTTCTAACGGATATGACCAGCACTGTATGTGTGCGTAATTAACCGGACACTGTGGTTTTGTCAGAGTACAGAACGAGATATCCCTGATTGATTTCTGCCCAGACACCTCCTGTTAATGAGGGCGTCCGACTACGATGAGGAGCATTCAGCAAGCTTCTAAGAGTTTCCACCTGCTCAAATTGCGATGATAGTGCATGCATGCTCAAAAATTGCCGGATCGCCTGTCGTTGCAGTGCAACTGAAGCTTTCCCCAGATGGCGACAATCTAACCTCGGTGGATTCTCGCGATAGGCCTGTAACATTAGTGTCTTTGATCGGTCGGATATGTCCTCTGATTGACTGGCCAAAATATCGGCAGTCCGGGTGAGTGCCAGCTCTACTTGGGGGTTGAAATGAGCTTTGAGAAAGGGAACCAACTCTTGGCGGATTCGATTGCGAGGATGGGATAAGTCCTGATTAAAGGGGTCTTCCCAAATGGGAAAGGAGCGAGTTTGGCAGAAGTCTAGGGTTTCGTGCCTCCAGACTTCGAGCAGTGGGCGCACTAGCGTGAGCAGGGGGCTGAGCTCCTCTGGAGTGGTTGGTGTTTCCCCAGTTGGTGGGTCGCCACGTAGTGCGGGGTCGCCGTGTACAGGGCTCTTTGGAGAAGGTGTCAGGTGAGGATGGAGGGGGCGCGACCATTTGATGTTAGCTAGTCCATCGGCCCCGCTACCACGACATAGATTAAACAAAAACGTTTCAGCCCGATCGCTCCCCGTGTGGGCTGTCACGACATACTGGCAATTCCACTGTTGTGCCCAGTCGCAGAACATGTCATATCGCCACTGTCTGGCCCGATTTTCATCGCGGTAAATGTGTGGAGCGGTGGCGACCGCGTGGGGCAATTGGAGAGCCTTGGCTTGGGCGATCGCAAAATCAGCACAGTCTGCTTCGCTGGCTATCCAACGATGATTGCAGTGCAAGACGTGCAACCGCCAGTTCCACAACGCGGTCAAGTCATGCAGGATGTGCATCATACACAGCGAGTCTTGTCCGCCGGAGATTCCCATCACAATGCGGCTGCCTTTGGGGAGCAGGTGATGCTGCTTGATGGCTTTGTGAATACGAATGTGTAAATCGGAGAGCTGTACCACGGGACTGGTGTTTGAAAGGTCGGTAGGTCATCGAGTTCAGGGTACTGCAGCCCCGCAGAGTCTTTGTATTGGATGAGAGGAGTGGGTCATTGCAATCAGTTTTAGCCAGCACTCATATATGGCAATCCGCTGTAAGGTTTGGAGTGCGGAAACAGCTCAAAGCCTTGATTCTCATGGAAAGTGGCCAGAGAGCTTTCCATAGCTGATTGCCGAAAGCTATATGTTTTTGGAAAGACTTGGTCTGGCTTGTGCAGAGATGATGGTCGCGATCGTCCTCGCTTCACATCCTGATTCACTGAAGTGGGTCATGCGCAAGCGTGGTGACTCAAAGCCGCATTGAGAACCGCGCCTATGGCTCCTGTTCGGATAGAGACGAGGGCTCAAGATGAATAAATTCAACTGATTAATTCCCGGATAAATAGGATTGCGGTAGCCTGTAGGCACCGATAGCTGTAGTGTTCGTCATTTCAGTGAAACTGTTGTTTCGTATGACTCATTAGGAATTTCCGTCGCTGAAATGTCTGCAGCAGACACGCTGGTGCGATACGAGCTAAACGCTCAAATGTTGGGGGTTAGAGAACCGTTTACGATGAATCTACGACAGGCGTTCGAACACCTAGAAAAGGCTATTCTTTCTGGTATCCATATTCCGTTTACGCGATTGACGCTGTTGGATGAAGATAGCCTGTTAGAAAAATTGGATGAGATTCAAGTCAGTCTTCCTCAGGTGATTGCCGAGTCGGAAGCAATCGTCAGACGACGGGACGATATTGTGGCTCAAGCCCATCGATATGCTGAAGAAATTGTTCAGGCGGCAGAGTACAAACGCGAGCAACTGCTAAACGAAACTGGGATTGTCAATCAGGCCCAAAAACAGGCGGAGGAGATTCGCGGTAAGGCCCAACAGGAGCGACAGCAGTTGCTGCAAAGTGCGGTGGTGGAAACCAATCGTATGCGCGAGGAAATGGATGGCTATGCAGCTAATATGCTTCAGGACTTGGAAGATCGCCTCAATCGGTCTCTGAGCGTGATTCAGGATAATCGCCAGAAGTTGCAATCTTGAGAGTGGTGCACTGTGGGATAGTGGTTTTGGGGCTGAAGTGAATCTGACTCTGCTGTCATGACTGGAGACTACCTGTGTTCAGCGACGTGGGTGTGCTTGATGCTGCATCTACGCAGAGGTCTACGCAGCAAATCCACGGCCAAGCTATCGTAGATTTCAATCTTTATATGGGTCTGACTCCTTGCTGCTGGCGGTGCCCTGATGTTTCGAGCTATGTACGGTTGCGTTCCAACCAGGTTTCAACCTCGGATATAGCTTGCAGTCGACCGCTGTCGCTACGAACGCTGCCGCTCACTAGGGCATTAAAACCGTGTACTAACCCCTTTCCTCCCAGAGCGACTAGTGTGACGGTATGGGTTTGGCCGGGTTCAAAGCGAACGGCGTTGCCGGAGGGAATATTGAGTCGCATTCCGAGGCTGGCAGGACGATCGAAGTGTAAGGCGCGGTTGACTTCAAAAAAATGAAAGTGAGACCCTACCTGGACAGGGCGATCGCCAGTATTTGTGACATCCAGCGTGGTGGTTGCTCGCTCTACATTGGCGGTAATGGGATTGTCTGCTAGCAGTAGCTCGCCCGGAATAAGTGACGTTGATGCCGACTTGCGCTCCGTCGCACGGCTTTTGGTGGATGTTTGGCGTTTGCCTGGCGACTTCTTTCCTGCCATGTGCTGCCCCCTCGATTGTGGAGTGATGGGTACTGTTGGTGCAATGTACTGTTGGTGCAATGAGAGATTGAGGCTGGTGGCTCGATTACATGCCTTCCTCGGCAGCAGCAATCCTTCAGGATTCAGGATGCTACCAGTGGTCTACGAGCCTCCGAATCCTTCATCGCGATTAAAGCATGGAATATGCGATGCGCCAGTTCTCAACTACGGCGTTCTGATGAGTTGCGAGTGTGAGATTCGCACAATCCCTACTTTCGCTGGGTTGCGAACCTAGATTACTGTGGAAGAGAGGAGAGCTAATGCAGGCTAGACACCTGTTTCGATGTGTTCGCGGTTCACACAGCGCTTTACCTGCTTAACGATCCTCGGTTCGTTCAATTGCACGACGATTCCCATGGAAACCGACATCTACGTATGTGTTGAGGCTGCCTCTCGCAGCATTGTTGCCGTCGAGATCGAAGCACGGGGCTACGTGCGCAAAGACGATCCGTATTTTAATCGTGGGTCGCAAGCCTATTTAAACCAGGAATTTTTGCCAGTTGGGACGATCTTGACTGAAGCTCAGCTCGCGGAATGGGAGGGCAATAAAGTGAACTCTAACGATCGCGACATTTTATACAAGCTGGATGGCCCCAAGATCTCGACCAGCATCCATATCGACGGGTTTAGGGCGTGACACGCTTAGGCTTCGTAAGTAATTTGCGATAGTGAGTAAGGTTTATTAGGCAGTGGCGGTTGGGCCCAACGATGGGGGCCTGAGGCCAGTATTGGAACCTGTCTGCGCCCCGCTCTAACATCTGGAGCGGGGCGCTAGTTCAGTGCAAAGTTTACCGACGTCAGCTCGACGGGGTTATTTGAGCGGAAGATTTGCTTGGTAATACAACGACAGCATTAGGTTAAAGGACTCTTGCTTCCTTCTCCCACGATGGGAGAAGGGTTAGTGATGAGGGCTATCGAACTCAGGTTGACCGATAGCAATAGCCTGTGATTATTGGCATTGTGTGGCTCTTTGGGGGTTTGATAGTGTGAACGGACACTTGCGAAATGGGCGATCGACCGCAATGGTTGCACTATTTCTTGGGTTCATTTGATAAATAATACGTGCGATCGCTAGGAGTACTGACTGTGGCTCGTTATCCTGATTTTTTGTTTATCGGTGCAATGAAATCAGCCACCACCAGTATCAGCTCGCAACTGGGAATGCAGCCAGGTATTTTTATGGTGAGTGACCCCAAGGAATTATTTTTCTTTAGCCGAGATGAAATCTACAGCCGCGGCATTGACTGGTACACGTCTAATTTCGATGGCGTCCCCACTAACGAACTGTGTGGTGAAGCTGCAACTACGTACACCCAGAAAGAGGTCTATCCACTGTCGGTGGAGAG
The DNA here is from genome assembly GCA_039817825.1 of Cyanobacteria bacterium J06642_12. GTDB lineage: Bacteria > Cyanobacteriota > Cyanobacteriia > Thermostichales > PCC-7336 > PCC-7336. The sequence goes on from JBCBVA010000056.1 coordinate 15,408, forward strand.
AATGCAACAGCACCTCCCCAATGCAAACCTGATCTATCTGATGCGGCATCCCATCGATCGCCTAATTTCCCACTACACCCACGATGTGATTGGTGGCCGGATTTCAGTCGGTATTAATGAGGCGATTGATAAGCATCCTGAACTGGTGTCCACCAGCCAATATGCATCGCAATTGAAGCCATATTTCGAGGCATTTGGTTACAACCAAATTTTGCCGTCGTTCTTCGAGCGTTTGAACGCAAGTCCTCAAGCCGAACTGGAGCGCGTGTGTGACTTCATTGGCTATGCAGGGACTCCGCAGTGGAGTAGCGATCTGAAGCCCAAGAACGTGTCTAAAAACCGGGTGCAGCGCAATGCACTGACGGACTTTTTGCGTCGTGCGCCGGTTCTGTCTCAGGTTCGCGAATACTTGGTGCCGTCGTCGCTCAAGACGTTGATTCGCAAGCCGTTTGTGGCGAAGGTAGAGCGGCCCGAACTGTCACCTGAGAACCTGGAGAGGCTCAAGTCTATATTTGACGAAGATTTGGCCGAACTGGGGCAATGGCTGGGGATTGAGCTGACCTGCGATACCTTCAAAACGGTTGCTGCTGCCGATGGGTATGCCTGGAGCGCTGTCGGTCTGGAGAACTTTCGCTCTGGTGTGGAGACGGCTGCAGGCTAAGCGCCACGGCGCGATCGCTCATCTTTCGTTACTCTGGCTGGGCGATCGCTGCTTTATAGGCAGCCCATCCACCGCGATCGGAAATATCGGGCCAGGGCTGACATAGCTCCTGGGGGTACAGCATGGCCGACACGGATTCTCCCGTATCCAATTGGATCGGGGATTCGTACATGTCTGGCGGTTCGTTGGCTAGCAAGTACTCGTATTGTGTGGCGGACATTTCGTAAATCTCTCCGGGAATTGAAATGCCGCCTGTGGCGACTTCATAAATTCCTGGGTGCCAGCCATCTTTGATGGCGTGGAGGCGATAGTTTGGCAGGGTTTGGGCTGGGCAGACAAAGATCGCCCCTTGCAAGTTTTGATGATCGGGTTGGCCTCTGAGGGCTGAACCGCAAATGAAAAATCGTTTGAGATCGTCTGCCATTGTGAAACAGCTCCGTTGTGAAACAGCTCCGCCAGTCATGCGGGCTGGCAAATTCGCGTGGTTTCTATTGAACGCGGTGAATGGTCTCTTGGCTATCGTGGATGGGTGAGCCGATCGTAGACAGCTCATTGAGGTGGGTATGACGCGCTCTGCGCGCTGGACCGGTGGGCTGGCAAACACCTTAGCTGTCGTGCTTACAAACACGGGTGTTGACATCGCTGAGTTGTCATGGATTCTGCAGATGCATACGAACGGCACGCCCGAGACTTTATGCGGAGTCGAGATCGCTCTCAGGTGGGTGTTCAAGTGGTCACTCAATGGGCGCGCTCTTTAGAGCCTAGCTCCGCAGTCCTAGAGATTGCCTGTGGTGGCGGACTGCCAGTGACTCAAACGCTCGTGGATGCCGGATTGAGAGTCTGGGCGATCGACTCCTCTCCAACGCTTGTCGCTGTATTTCAACAGCGCTTTTCTCACATTCCGATACAGTGTGCCAGACTGCAAGACAGCGACTTCTTTCGACGCAAATACGACGCGGCGATTTCGGTTGGTTTGATATTTTTACTGGATGAAATCGACCAACTTCGAATGCTCGATCGCATCTCTGACAGACTTCGTCCAGGTGCCAGCTTTCTGTTTACCGCACCTGTTGAGGTCGGCACCTGGATAGATATAAGCACTGGCCACACATGTGTATCTCTTGGCCAAGATGTGTATGAATGTGCGTTAGCGCGAGCCGGTTTTCGATCGATCGGGCGGTACGAGGATCGGGGAGGAAATAATTACTACGAAGCCAAAAAAGTCGCTGATTCGATGTTTGCGTAATGCGAGTGGTGCTATCGGTAGAGGCGATCGAGCTTGAGCAGTGTTTGCAGCAGGACGTTTGCCCCCTGTACGCATTGCTCGGGGGAGGTGTATTCGTCAGCAGAATGGCTGACCCCTTCGTGGCTGGGGACAAAAATCATGCCCATGTCGGTAATGCGGCCCAGTTCTTGAGCGTCGTGACTGGCTCGGCTGGGTAAGTGGGTGTAACTCAGACCTAGTTCCTTGCAGCTTTCCACAATCAGGTCTTGGACGCTATCGGATGCCAAGATGGGCTCCACCACCAGCTCGGGTTTCATGCGAATTTGGGTGCGGGTGCTGACGGCGATCGTCTCGATTTTTCGCCGTAGATGTTCCGCCATATGCTCGATGACCCCCTTGGATAAATCCCGCATATCCAGACTCATCTCCACCGATCCCGGAACGATGTTGATGGCATTGGGCCAGACGGTGACGGCCCCTACGGTTGCGACCGGATCGCCTGGATAGTGTTTGGCCATGTCTTCCACCGCCAAAATCAGTCGTGCGGTCGTTGTCAGGGCGTCTCGACGCATTGACATGGGCGTGGTTCCGGCGTGGTTCTCCTGACCTTTCACCGTGACTCGGTAGCGTTGCTGCCCAACAATTCCCTCAACGACACCGATATCGTTGCCCACTGCTTCCAGAATTCCCCCTTGCTCTACATGCAGTTCTAGGAAGCAGGCGATTTCCTGGGAGGTACGGCGGGCGGAGGCCAGCCGATCCCAGTTGCCCCCAGCTCTTTCCAGTGCGTTTTGAATGGGCTCTTGATTGGTGGTGGCGTAGCCTTGGGGATTGGGTTTGGCGCTGCCTGCCATCCCCTTCGATCCAATCATGGTGTGTTCTTCGTCGCAGAAGACAATCACTTCGAATGGATGGTGCAGGTTCAGGTCGTTATCTTGGAGCGTCCGAGCCACCTCTAGGCCAGCCATAACCCCTAGGGCCCCGTCGTATTTCCCGCCTGACGGCACGGTGTCGATGTGAGAGCCGGTGGCCAGTGCAGCCGCTTCAGGTTCCAGCCCAGGGTAACGGCCGATCAGGTTACCGGCAGCGTCGATGCGGACTGACATCCCGGCTTCTACCAACCACTGTGAAACACGATCGCGAGCTTCCAGGTCTTCTTTTGAAAATGCCAGTCGCCGTACGACTTTGCTGTCCTGCCGACCAATCGACGCCAATTCCTCGATGGTGTGGTTGAGGCGATCGCCATTGATGGCCAACGTGAGTGTTTCAGTCATAGCGCTGCAGCTGGAGTGATGAGACTGTTCCCATAGGTATCCCACAATGGTTAGAGAATACGAGCAAACTCTGCCTGGGATGCTTGGAAAATCCATCAGGGTTTCTCTCGCATTATCCTGCTGGGGTGACATGGTGTTTGGCTGTGGTGAACCTCCTACCGGTTGCTGTCCGCACATCATTCCCAAATCCGTAGCACTGGCAGACTGAGTTCTGGCTACAGCGAATAGAGGAAATTTGTCAGCGAGGTACGCCAGAGTGGGCGATCGACTCCGATGAGTTGATGGTGACCGGCATCCGCTGAAATCACGAGTTGTTTGGGGCCTGCGAAGTTGTCGGCGATCGCCTGAATATCCTCAACGCTCATCCACTTATCTTGCTCGCCATGCAGAACTAGAGCGGGAATGTCGATATTGGCAGCGTAGTCGATTGGATTGTGGGCAAATCCGTTGAACCCGTGCTGAAGTCCGCCCCAGAACACAATGGCTTCCGAAACAATCGCCGATGGAAAATGCATGTACTCGATGCGACTTTTGACGGCATCCAGCAGTCGTGTGAAGGGTAATTCGATGACGACCGCGTCGGGGTCGATATCGAGAACGGCGATCGCCCGCATGATGGCTGCACTCCCCATTGATACGCCATACATCACGTAAGGGGCTGGCATATCGGTGTTGCGGGCATATTGCAGTACGGCCTGGACTTCTCGCGCTTCTCTCATGCCAATGGTGATGGCATTCCCGCTCGATCCTCCCGAGCCTTGAAAGTCCACGAGCAGCGATTCATACCCCAGTTCAGAAAAGCTTTGGGCTGGGCCAATCAGTTGACCGCCTTTGGTTCCGAGATTGCCGTGAAACAACAGGGCGGTGCCGCGAGGGGTGGGCTGTTGCGACGGGATTTTCCAGGCTTCTAACCAAGTAGAGTTACCCAGTTCGATTCGTTCGGTGGAATAGGTGAGCCCTCGCTCTGCAGGCGTCCTGATGCTTCGAGGTTTGGGGAAGCCAATGCCAATGCTGCCTGGTTCCACAACGTGGGTCATGTAGTAGGAGCAGAGAAAGGCGATCGCATTCAAGCCCACTAAGATAACGACGACTACGGTTAGTAGACGTTTTCGCCATGTCGACTTTGAGCCAGCACTTGTAGAGGTGACTTTACTCGTAGAACTGACGTTTCTGCTGGTTGCTCGATCGCTCTGAACTGATGATGAATTGGATAAGTGCTGGCGCTCAACCCGTTTGAGAATGCGTGCGGTAGTGAGGCACGCCAGGCTGAGTGCAATGAACGCTATCCCCACTTGCTTGATGGGAAATAGCCATGCGTTAATCAGGCCCAGTTGATGTAGACCAACCAAAGAGATTCCCAGACCCACTAACAAAATGGGGGCAATCCATCCCAGAGTGAGCAGTACTCGACGAACAGCAGCCACAATTGCTAACCACACCAACATCGCTTTGATGCCAGTCAGCATAGCCTTTACGTGGCTTGGCTCATGCAGCGCTTCTCGGATCGTTCCGTAAAGCGCTGCCGTGTGTGGTCAAATCCTCCCGCGAGTGCGTTGAGCTATGTTGCGAGCAGCAACTGGCGGCGGGCGTTAAACTGCCTGGCAGCTAGTTCCCTGACAGCAACATCGGCATCCACTACCCGGAACTGATTGCCCAAGCGGACAAATTGACGCCGATCGCCAGCGCACACCTCCGCTACTACCGGAATGCGACCGCGATTCTCTTTATCTCCAGACTGCGCGCGCAACACTTCCGCCAACTGATGCTGAACGGCAATATCGCCCGCCCGATCCGCTGGCAGTGACACCATCACCATTTGCACCTGCTCCAATGGTTCTAGATCGTTAATAATGAGTTGCTTGCGATCGTCCCGCTTATCCACCTTGGCCCACACCATGACGCGGGCATCGGGAACCAGACGCTCGTGAATGCGGGCATGGGTTTTGGGGAAGACCACGGCTTCGCAACTACCTGACAGATCTTCCAGTTGCAGGATGGCCATCCGATCGCCTTTTTTGGTAATCACCGGTTTGAGACTGGAAATCAAGGCAATGGCACTGACATCTAACTTTTCACCGTAATCATTTAGATCTCCAATATTGATGGGAGCCAGAATGCGAGACGTACTTTGCACGTCTTTGAGAGGGTGGTCTGAAACGTAGAACCCTAGCAGTTCCTTCTCTAACCGCAGCCGCTCGTCTTGAGGGTAGTCTTTGGTGGCAGTAGCTTTGGGGGGCTCTAGAACCACGGTATTGTCCGATGCATCATCCGAACCGCCACCACCCATCAGGTCAAACAGACTGGACTGACCCACTTCGCGATCTTTGGCTCTGCTAGAAGCCCAATCGAGTACGTAATCTAAATCGGCAATCAGTTGCTTGCGGTTGTCTGTCAGGGTGTCGAACGCACCCACGTGGATTAACGCTTCTAAGGCGCGCCGGTTGACGGTGCGGGTATCGACGCGATCGCACAAGTCCGGCAGCGATGGGAATGGGCCATTTTCTTCCCGCTCTTCAATCAGATGCTCGATCGCCCCCTGACCGACATTCTTGACCCCGCCGAATCCAAATAAGATGCTTTTCTCCAGCGGTGTAAAGTCCAACCCGGAGCGGTTGATATCGGGAGATTGGATTTCAATCCCAATCGAGAGACAGTAGGCAATGTAGCGCTGCACTTTATCGTGATCGCCACCAATGGATGACAGCAATGCTGCCATATACTCCACGGGATAATTGGCCTTCAGGAATGCGGTTTGGTAGGTAACGAATCCGTAGGCGGTGGAGTGAGACTTGTTGAAGCAATATTCCGCAAACACCAACATTTGCTCGAATAGCTCTTTGGCCACCGCGCCAGGCACACCGTTTTTGGCCGACCCATCCAGGAAGATCTCCCGGTGTTTCTCCATCTCGGCCACTTTCTTTTTACCCATCGCCCGTCGCAACAGGTCCGCTTGCCCCAGCGTGTATCCCGCCATATCCTGAGCAATCCGCATGATTTGCTCTTGGTAGAGGATAGTGCCGTAGGTATCCTTCAGAATTGGCTTCAGGATTTCATGCTGGTATGAGATTTGCTTGCGACCGTGTTTGCGATCGATAAATTCTGGAATCATGCCGGTGTCCAGCGGTCCCGGTCGATAGAGGGCAAGAACTGACGAGATATCCTCCAAATTGGAGGGTTTTAAATCCCGTACGACGCTCTTCATACCGGAGGATTCCAGTTGGAATACCCCTTCCAACTCCCCCCGCTCCAGCAGCTTGTAGGTATTGGGATCGGCCTCTGGAATCAAATCCATATTCAGCTCGTCGCCCTTGGTCTTGGCGATCAGATCCACCGCCCGCTGGATCATAGTGAGGTTGCGCAAGCCCAAAAAGTCCATCTTTAGGAGGCCGCAGGCTTCCACATCCTCCATGTAGTACTGGGTGATCACCGAACCATCGTTATTGCGTTGCAGCGGAACGGTTTCATCCAGCGGCAATTTTGCAATTACCACCCCTGCTGCGTGTACCCCCGAGGTTTTGTTGGTGCCCTCAATGCGCATGGCCATGTCCACCCACTTTTTCGTGATTGGATCGTTGAGATAGCGATCGCGAAACTCAGGCTCCGGCGTATCGTCGCTAATCATCACCTTCAGCTTGGCCGGTTTGCCCCGCGCTACGGGAATCATCTTGGCCATTTTGTCGGCGTCGCCGTAAGGAATATCCATCACTCGGGCCACGTCCTTCAGTACCGCTTTGGAGGTCATGCGGTTGAAGGTGATGATTTGGGCCACCTTATCCTGACCGTATTTTTCGGTCACGTATTGAATGACTTCATCCCGCCGCTCGATGCAAAAGTCCGTATCAATATCAGGCATGGACTTCCGTTCAGGATTCAAAAATCGCTCGAACAGGAGGCCGTACTTGACCGGGTCGATATTGGTGATGCGCATGGAATAGGCCACCAGCGAGCCGGCAGCCGAACCACGACCGGGGCCGACGGGGATGTTTTGTTCCCGCGAGAAGCGAATGAAATCCCACACCACTAGGAAATAGGCGGCAAACCCCTTATCCTGCATGATCTTGAGTTCTTTGCGCATGCGGGCGTCATAATCTGCCGGAATTTCCTCAAGGCTGGAGAGCTGCAGGCGATCGAGCAAACCGTTCCAAGCCACTTCTTCAAAATAAGTTTCTGGAGTGTGGCCCTCGGGGACAGGGTAATCCGGTAGATTGGGTTGACCCAACACTTTGTATTCTTCGATTTTGTCGGCCACTTTGACGGTGTTGGCGATCGCCTCATCAATCACCTCATCCGATAAGTGATCGCGACAGATGCGCCGCATTTCCGCTTCGCTCTTGAGATATTCCGTGCCGCTGTAGCGCAGTCGCTTGTCTTCCGTCAGCGATTTACCGGTTTGGATGCACAGCAATGCATCGTGGGCTTCAACGTCGTTGCAGGAGATGAAGTGGGAGTCGTTCGTGAGAATGAACTCGATATCCAGCTCGCGGGCGATTTTCACCAGCTCCACATTCACCAGTCGATCTTCTTTAGATCCATGATCCTGCAGCTCGATGTAATAATCGTCGCCAAATAAATCCTTGTACCACTGAGCCACTCTACGAGCGATCTCGGGACGGCCCTGCATGATGGCTTGCGGCAGCTCTCCCCCCAGACAGGCAGAGGTGACGATCAGTCCTTCGTGATGCTTTTCCAGTAAGTCCTTATTAATACAAGGTCGCTGGAAGATGCCTCGCCCCTGCATTCCTTCCAAATGGGAAACCGTCGTCAGCTTGACCAGATTTTTGTAGCCCTGAGTATTCTTGGCCAGCACCACCTGGTGATAGCGAGGGTAACGTTTCTTTTTGTCGGTGATGTCGCCGTTGATGACGTACATCTCGTTGCCAATGATTGGCTTGAGCGGTTTGTCCTTGGTCAGCTTCAGCAGCTCCACTGCACCGCACATCACCCCGTGGTCGGTAAGGGCGACGGCGGGCATCTCTAGTTCGATGGCGCGATCGACTAAGTCAGGTAGCTGGCTAGCTCCATCAAGAAGGCTGTAGTCGCTGTGGATGTGCAGGCCAACGAAGGACATAGCAGCAAACGCTCTAGATAGTGGTTGTAGTCCTAGTTTGGCAGTAGTTTACGCCAGCTAGCAGGAGCCTCCACAAGATTTAGGAAAGTCAGCATTGCTCCAGATAAATCCAGCTAATCGTTAGTCTTCTAGAGCCATTCAGCTTTTGCGAGGCACAACATCTACTTCGTCAAAAATGGTTCGTCATTGTGAACCGATAACCCAAACTTATCGGCCGCCTGCAAAATCCTAATTCTCACGGCCTTTGCATTTCGTAATGAATGGTTACAATGAACCCATAATTCATTTTTTCCAGGAATCATTCGAAATGACAACTCTAGTACAACGCCGCGAGAGCGGCAGCGTATGGGAGCAGTTCTGCGAGTGGGTC
>JBCBVA010000057.1:0-23835 GCA_039817825.1 Cyanobacteria bacterium J06642_12
GGCCTGAATTGGTCCATTGAGTGCAGCTACAAATGTTTGCCACAACGCCATGCTAAATACGATGTATGCTGGATAAGGTAAGTTTGTCGCTTTTACACTTATCACATCGGCATTATTAGCCAACGTTAAGGCTATTGCAGCGAATAGTGGTGGAATAAATGCCCAAGTAAAACCTAACGCTGTTTGTCTGTATTTTGCATTGATATCTCTGACCAATAATCTCCAAGCTAATTCTCGAGAAGATAGCAGATCCTTCCACATCCCCCGAACAAGCTTTCTTGGTTGCCTTAACATACTTTTGGCATCATAAATGATGCATGGCAAGCCGCCATTTTGCTTCATATCACTTTTAGGTCAACATGTCATACCTATCGAGCTTACCCGCGTCACTATACAAGGCCACCATAATCCGTGCTCGGAGTCTGACTCGTCTTATTGCCAGCTTCTTTTTTTCTGGCCTGCTGATATTCTGAGCTTGCTGAATAAGTGTTCGAGGGGGATTGCGAGCTGTTATGGTGCAAGGAATCGCCAACAGCAAGCCTCAAGTACTTGCACTGGCTAGCTAATTTGCCTCTAAGCTTTTCCGGATCAACTTTTATTTGAACACTACTATTTGTACTTCGGTGGCATGCGGTTTGAAGATAATCGCTGGGTTAAAGTGGCGGATGTGATGACTTGAGCCAAGTGATAGCGAGACTATACGAATCAGTTAAGCCCTAATCAGAGAGCGTCAGCTATATCCTCTTGCGTGGCCATGGGTGCCCTGATTATCAAAGAATGCTGGCTCGTGCTTTCCAGCGCCTCTTCCATTTTGAGGTGGCCTCCTGTTGGCTCTGTTGCTGCTCCTGATTTCGGTGCTCTATGACGTCCTGAATCGAAGCAGACAAGCTTGGATCTCGATACGGGACAGCCGCTCTGGTTTTTAGGTGCTCTGTTTCTCGCTGCGACAGAGGGGGTAGCTGGTTGGAGCTGAGAGAGGCCACCGTGCCTGGGCCAGGGCGACCGACGGGGGGCGTAGAACCGATATTTAACCCTGCTTCCAACATGCCCGATCGCACGGCAACCGCACAGGAGTATGTAGCCAGTCGCCCTTGTTGTTTCATGCACCGAGCCACCTGCCCAAACATCTCCACCGTCCACAAATGGGGGCAACTGGGGGGAGCAAACGGGTCGTAAAACACGGCATCTGCCCATCGCTCGGGTAATGTCTGCAACGTCAGGCGAGCATCCCCCCAATGAATGAAAGCTGTGAAGCGATCGCTCTCTATCTCGCCGTCATCGAGCCATTGTTTCCACATTGATTTAAATGCCCAATCGTTCCAGAGATCCTGCTGGTAAGCCTGCTGCGGTACATCAGGAGAGCGCTCCAGGGCGTGAAGGCACACGCGACAGTTGGGATTGATTTGCCAGATGCGTTCAAGGGCAACAGCAGAGTTGTAGCCCAATCCGAAGCATACATCCACGATGTGTAACTCTTGCTGCTCCATCGCTAACGCCAACACGTTTGTGGGAAGAACGTATTTCTCCAACGCTTCTTGGCGAGCACCGCTAAAGTTGTGAAATGCTTGCTGAAACTCTTCCGAGTAGAAGGTGATGGAACCGTCATTGGTTGTAATACAGGAATATGCAGATGATTCACACATACTTTTAGGTCCCAGACCAGCTCTCACCCCCTACGAGTAGCGGTCTTTTAGAGCGCGCTGCGTTTCTCGCTTCACTTGCTTTTCCTTCATGGAGTGACGCTTATCGTAGAGCTTTTTCCCTCGGGCGATCGCCAGATGGACTTTAATCCACCCATTGCTAAGCACAAGCCGTGTGGGAATAAAGGTCAAGCCCTTTTGGGCCAGCTCCCCCTCAATTTTGCGAATTTCTTTTTTGTGCAGCAGCAGCTTACGACGGCGAGTGGGGTCGTGGTTGAAGACTTTGCTGGCTGCTTCGTGGGGGGCGATGTGCATGTTCAACAACCAGGCTTCTCCATCCCGAACCAAGGCAAACGCATCCTGCAAGTTCACCCGTCCGGCCCGAATCGATTTCACTTCAGTCCCCACCAACTCTAGCCCCGCCTCAAATTGATCCAGCAACTCGTACTGGAAGCGAGAGCGACGGTTATCAATTAGGGTTTTGTAGTTTTTCAGGCTCATACATTTTTGAGGTTCATACAGAGGGTAGCCGGGTTGGCGACCTCCATTATTACTCAGGAGATCCCGGGTTCGGGGCTGTTCCACACGCCCTTGCTTTTATTGACGGAAACGTTGCATAGATAAGCGGTCAATATTGCGATCGCCCGCCGAACCGTCCACGATCCAATTGGCCAAGTGTTGACCAAACACGGGACCGAATTTAAATCCATGCCCGCTGGTGCCGCAGCAGACATAAACTCCTTCAGGACCCAGCCGATCGCAAATGGGCATCCAATCAGGAGTGACATCGTAGAGACCGCTCCATCCACCAGCCTGCACGCACCGGCTGCCCGCAGGATAGCGCTGTATCCACAGTCGTCTCAGATGGTCGATGTCTGCTCCAACAACGCTGCCATCAGTAGCATCGGGCTCGATTGGATATTCAGTTTGACTGCGATCGAAGCGGCCGATGATGGTGGAATTCCCGTCACTGCGAAATGAGGTGCCCAGGATGAAGTCATTCACGATTGGGTGACGATCTCCAAAGGCAATGGGACGACGCAGAACTGCCATTGTCTGACGACAGGACACAATCGGGAGTTCCAACCCAATTTGACGAGCAACTAACTGAGCCCAGGGACCTGCAGTGTCAACGACTACAGGGGTAGAAATGGTTCCGTCAGGGGTGGCAACTGCACAAATGCGATCGCCATCCCTCAAAATATCGGTTGCAGGGGTGTGCTCGTGCACGTGAACCCCGTCGGCTAGAGCCGCACGATACAGGGTATGAACGGTGTGTTGAGGATCGGCGTATCCGGCAGTGGGCTGGTAGCTGGCTAATCCGACATCAGCAGTATGGAGGCGATCGTCGAAGGATTGTAACTGAGCGGTCTCCAGCAGCTCGACCCGTGCGCCTTGCTGAATCTGCATGTCAACAGTCGAGCGCAGGGGATCGGCGGCCTCTGGCCCCACCAACACAATTAAGCCTGTTTCTGTCCAGCCACATCCCCCTCCATAGTAGGCCTCGAAATTGCGAAATATCTCCAGTCCCTCACGGGCCAATGTCACCATCGCAGGGTGGGTGTAATGCTGCGAGATAACAGCCAGCGATCGCCCCGTCGGCCCACTCCCAACCAATGATTTGTCTAAGAGGACAACCGCCAGACCGTTGCGAGCTAAATGAATCGCCGTACATAAACCGATAATGCCGCCGCCAATCACAACGGCATCAGCAGTAGCGGGAAAGGAAGACAACATAGACAAGCGTTACTGTGATAAGCCCATAGATTGACGATACGTTGATTCCAGTTGCTGGCGCATGGGAGATGGGGACAGAGGACGTGTTTCCAGCCACTCACAGTAGCTGCGTAGCCGATCGCTCAGTTGTCTCACATTGACAGTTATCGGTTGACCGTTCGCAACCACCTGTTTGCCCCGTACCCAAACGCTGTCTACTACGTTGCCGGGACGCCCCCAAATGAGTTGCCCCAACGGATCGGCTGCAGGTAACAGCGATAGATCGTCGAGGTTGAACAAGACTAAGTCTGCAGATTGACCGACCTCCAAGCGACCGTAGTCTTTCGAGTTCAACCCCAAGGCTCCCCCCTGGCTAGCTTGGCGGCAGATCGCTTGCGGAGAAATCCAGTTGCGGTAATCGAAATCGGTTGTGTTGTGCAGCATCGAGCCAATTTTGAGCACTTCGAATAGGCTTTGGCCGTCGTTGCTAGCGGCACCGTCGCAGCCGTAGGAGACATTGACTCCCCGATCTCGATAGCGCAGTAGCGGAGCAATACCGCTACCCAATCTCAGATTGCTGAGGGGATTGTGGACAACGGTCGTTCCGGTTTCTGCCATTAGCTCGATGTCGCGATCGTCCAGCCAGACGCAGTGGGCCAGCGATGTCTTGGGACTGAGCCAGCCTAGTTCAGCTAAATGTACGACGGCTGAGGTGCCGTATTTTTCTTGGGCGAGTTTTTCCTGTGCCTTGGTTTCTAATAAGTGACCGTGACGGCAGAGGTTATGGCGATCGCTCAGATCGATACATCCCTCAAATAATGCGTCCGTACAGAGCTGAATCCCTGTGGGACCAATCCCGATTTCGATCCCATCCTGCGGATGGTGAAACTTGCGTACGATCGCCTCCATCAACGCCAACACCTCTGCGGTGGGCATGGGCGGCATCATCGGTTCCAGTTGTCGCCCTCCCGGAATGCTGTACTCAAACGCTTCGTCTTGAATTAGGGGGGCAATGTAGGCGCGGATGCCGGCTTCGCGATAGGCGCGATCGGCCGCAGCCAGAGATTCTAATTCTTGGCCGGGGATGAGGACGAGGTGATCGACAACTGTGGTTCCCCCCGATAGCAGGGTTTCTACAGCAGTCAGCGAGGCTGCCAAATACAGTTGCTCTAACGATTGAATGGGATGGGCGTAGAGTTCGGCCAGCCACAGCTCTAGAGGGAGGGGAGGAATGAGTCCACGGGTCCACATTTCCATGGAGTGGGTGTGAGCGTTGACCCAACCGGGCAACAGCAGCTTGTTTGTCCCCTCGACGATCTCTGCTCCAGTGGGTACCGGATGAGCACCTGTAGGGTAGATACCGGCAATGGTGCCCTCCTTCAGCCATAGATCTAGAGCCTGATATTGCCGAGGATTGTCGAAGTCTGGGACTTGGCAATGAGAAAGCCAATAATTCTTGCTCAAAACGCGACCCCTCTTGCTATAGTGATATACGCGCATGGCGCTCGGGTTGGTAGCTCAGTGGTAGAGCATTCGGCTTTTAACCGACTGGCCGCGGGTTCGAATCCCTCCCAACCCATTCAACATTTCAAGTGAATTACTCTCCCTGAATGCTTGCATTCACCCAGTTTGCAGTTTGATGGGAAAGCTTGAATTTGCAATCGATAACTAAACGCCAGTACGGTTCAATCGTGTTTGCTGGTTGCAAAACTGCTTGGGACTCAGGGCTCGGGATGTGATGTCCGTGTTGAAGTCACTGAGATAGCAATTTCGCATCTGCACTCTTTACGGTACTGCATTCGCCTGTTTGATTTCGTACAGACGATGACTGAAAGTCCGCGACACCGGTTTCACAGTTGAGTTGGGACTTGATTGGGACGCCGGCGATCGCTTAGCGTAAGTTCAATCTGTAGCCAGCAACCCCTGCTGCAGCAAGTCTTACATCTAGGCAATCGAGTGGAGATCGAACTGGGATTAGTGACTCAGATGACATGCTATACCCTCTGGTTAGCGGTCGTGTTTGGTGTGGCGGAATGGTTGCGCAGCCGCCAGTTTGATGGGGAAGCAGTCCGAAAAGTGATTCACATCGGAGTGGGCAACATCATTGTGTTGGCCTGGCTGTTTGATATTCCCCAACCGATTGCCGTTAGCGTCTCGCTCCTGTTCAGCTTCGTCGCGTTGCTGTCCTATCGCGTCAAAATTTTGCAAAGCCTCAATGGAGTGGCTCGCGATAGTTACGGCACGTTCTTCTATGCAGCCAGCATTGCATGCCTGTTTGCTCTCTTTTGGCGGCCAGGATTGCACGCTTATGCCGCGATCGGTGTGTTGGTGATGACATGGGGAGATGCGTTGGCCGCGTTAATTGGCCGCCGATGGGGACGTCGGAAATATGTCGTCGCGGGGGTGACGAAAAGCTGGGAAGGGTCGACAGTGATGTGGTTGGTTAGCAGTATCGCGATCGCGGCTGTGCTTTCAGCCAGCTCCTTATGGATGCAGGGGCAGCCGCTGGGGTGGGGCTTTGTGGTAGTTAGCGCACTGGTTATTGGTGCCATCTCAGCCATTTTGGAAATGCTGTCGTGGCGTGGCTTGGACAACATTACCGTGCCGCTGGCGAGTGCAGGATTGAGTTATTGGTTAATCGAGTTTTCAGCGATCGGTCGCTAGCGCGAACGAATGTAGCAATCCGCTCTAAGGTCTGGAGTCTGTAGACAGCTCAAGGCCTTAATTGGCAAGGAGAGGTGATTAGAAAACCCTCCGTAGCGGATTTCCGAAAGCTATAGTCCGAAAGCTATAGATCGTTAAGAGGGGAAGACGTTGACGATGGTTCCGGTTTCTGGGAGCTGACTGGCTGCTAGCGATAGCTGATTGCTAGGTAGGGTAGTGACATTGATGCCTTGCAGCTTTTGTATAAACTCATCGACTCCCGTCAGTTCGCAGCTTTCACCAGCCGCTGCAGTACGATACATCGTTGGAATCACCAATTTTGGGCTTAACGCCTCGATCGCGGCGATCGCTCCATCGGCATCGTAGTTTTTCGGCCCACCGCCCACTGGGATGAACATGACATCAGGTCGATTCAACAAGATTTGTTGTTCGCGAGATAGAGGGGCTGCAGCGCCACCCAAATGCACGATATCGATACCACCCATCGTCCAGCGCCAAGCAATATTCGAGCCAAACTGATTGCCCCCTAAGGCATCATGAGGCATGCGTACCCCTTGCAGTCGCAAGCCTCCAACGCGAAAGTCTCCCGCTTCAAACAAGACTCGTGGATTGCCTACGACAGACGTAATGGCTCCTTCATCCAGCAAGCGGCTGCTAAGCAACACGAAATCAGCAGGAACCTCAGGCATGGGATAGCCTTCGGTGCATCCAAGCGGACGGAACGGATTGACCAGAATCGTTAAGTTATCTGCTTGAAACAGGACGCAACTGTGAAACAGCCAGCGAATATTCAGAGAGGTCGCTTGAGCCAATGATTGCTTTGCGATTGGCAAGCTAATCCCCAACCCTCCCACTGCTAAACCTGTTGCTTGCAGAAAATGACGTCGCCGCATTCCGATTTAGAACTCCACAATTCCCAGAGATGCTGTTGCGCAAGAGTCGGTACATGCCGCGCAAACATTTGAACAAAGCCAACCGGATTCAGGTACAAACTTTTGAACAACCGAAACATACTTTACCGCAAAACGCCAGTGCTACGGATGGAGCGACTGCGCAGTTTCAGTGGTGCAGAATGGCCATGTATGGGGAGTAGAGGTGACTATTGCCAGAGATGACTACTGCGCTAGAGATAACTGTTGAGCAAGGGTGTCATCTACACGCCAGTCAATGGGTCTGTGTCGAGTCAACCGTTCAGTCACCGAAAACGTAGCCAAACATATATCCAAAACTGCTATGGGCAAACGGCAAGAACAACGCTGGATCTCGAAAGATATAGCGCCCCAGCGTCTGGCAGTATTGCAAGCTGAACTAGGAACTTGCTTGCCAACACATGCTGAATTCCACCCTTTGCTAGCTCGGCTGCTGGCAAACCGCGACGTGGACTCTCCGCAGGAATTTCTCGACCCCACCTGCTCTGTACTGCCCGACCCTACGGACGAGTTTGCCGATCTGGCCAGTGCCGTAACGTTACTGAGTAGCGCGATTCGGAGGGGGGATGAGATTGCGATTTGTGGGGACTACGATGCAGATGGCATGACCAGCACCGCTCTGCTGTTACGGACATTTCGACGATTAGGAGGGAAGGCTCGGTACGAGATTCCCAGCCGCATGACCGAAGGCTACGGCATCAACGAACGAATCGTTCGCGATTTACATGCTCAGGGTGTGTCGATCGCCGTCAC
Organism: Cyanobacteria bacterium J06642_12; assembly: GCA_039817825.1. Lineage (GTDB taxonomy): Bacteria > Cyanobacteriota > Cyanobacteriia > Thermostichales > PCC-7336 > PCC-7336. Next base: position 7,703 of record JBCBVA010000057.1, read on the forward strand.
GGTCGATAACGGTATTGCTGCACTTAAGCCGATCTCCCTTGCCAAGCAACTTGGACTGGCGGTGATTGTTACAGACCACCACGATATTCCCAAAGACATTCCGCCCGCAGATGCCATTTTGAATCCCAAGCAACTAGCTACCGAGTCCCCCTATGCCGGGATGGCTGGGGTGGGGGTGGCCTACTTGTTGGCGCTGGAGTTAGCGGCTGAGTTTGGGGAGCGGGAGCGACTGGAACGCCCACTTCTGGAACTGTTGACACTAGGCACCATTGCTGACCTAGCCCCCCTAACGGGCATCAATCGTCGTTGGGTAAAGCAAGGGCTAGCGTTATTGCCCCATTCCCAGATGGCGGGGATACAGGCATTGATGCAAGTGTCTGGGTTGAGCGATCGCCGCGAGACACTGCAACCGGAAGCGATTGGATTCGGATTGGGGCCTCGGATTAATGCGGTGGGTCGGCTCAGCCAGCCTGCGGTGGTGATTGAGTTGCTGACCACAGATGATGATGGAGTCGCTCTGGAGCAGGCGATGCAGTGCGAAAGCCTGAACCAGCAACGTCGACAGTTGTGTAGTGATATCGAAGCAGCGGCGATCGCTCGCATCGAGCAGGAAGGTATCGACCCCAGGAGCGATCGCATGTTGGCCATTCTGGGGGAGGGATGGCACCACGGGGTAATCGGCATCGTGGCGTCACGCTTGTTGGAGCGTTACTGCGTGCCGGTGTTTATTGGCTCGTTAGAAGGAGACTCTATTCGGGGATCTGCTCGTGGAATTCCTGGATTTAACGTATTTGAGGCGATTCAGTATTGCCGAGACCTGTTCGAGAAATCGGGAGGCCACCCAGCGGCTGGAGGTTTCTCTATGAAGGCCGATCGCTGGAATGAATTACAGGCAGCTCTGAAAGACCATGCTCGGGACGTCCTAGAACCGGAAGACCTCACGCCATTGGTCAATGTAGATGCGGATCTCGATCTCGACACCGTCAATGCAGAGTTGTTTGATTGCCTGCAATTGCTGCAACCGTATGGGATTGGCAATCGCGAACCGGTATTTGCTCTTCACGATCTGGACGTCATTCAACAACGGCAAATTGGCAAAGACAAATCGCACCTAAAAGTTCAGCTGCGTTCGAAAACAGGGGGGGTACCCAAAACGGCGATTGCCTGGCGCGGTGGCGAACAGTTCCCCCTTCCCAACACGGTCGATGTGGTCTGTTCGCTCAAGCAAAACCGCTGGCAGGGGGAAGTGGCGATTGAGCTGGAATTAAATGGTATTCGGGCGGCGAAATCGATGGTGCCAAGGCGAACGCCCCAGCCGAATCCCACCACAGCCCGTTCCCCCCATCGAGGGCAGCCAGTTCTGCATTACAGCGCAGCCCCCGTTGTGACACATGCACTCAACTGGCAGAATGGCGACTTGTCTGCAAGCCAACTGCAGTCTTGTTCTGGCCATCAGTTGCTGTACGGATACCGGCATCCTTATCCAGAGATGCCAAACGTTGATTGCGATCGCCCTCACCCCGAGATGGCCTACCAGCAGATTGTCTTCTGGACCTTGCCCCCATCGCTAACCCACCTCAATTGGCTACTAGCTCGTACCACCCCAGCCAATCCAGACGGACACCACATCATCGTCTGCTCGCATCCCGTTCCGATTCCAACGGTTCAAGAGTTGCAGCAGCGGCTTCAGACTCAATTAGAAGACGCAAGAGACATTCATTTATTGCAGGTTGCTCAACAGTGGTGGGTGGCGCCATCCACCATCGTGGCTTGCTTGCGATCGCTTGGTTATCCGTGCGAGGACTTCCCTGCCACGCAACCTTTAGCCAAAGAACTCGACAACTTGGGCCGATGGTTTCAAAACACTGCTGGCGAACTGGCTGCACTGTCTAAATCTGTTGTCAGTGTGAGTGCACGCAGATAGCCTTCACCCGGAAAAGGTGCTGATTTTGAAGCGATAGTGTGGCTCAAATAACGCGACTCCAGTCTTCTGATTTGACCGTGCGGTGATCGAAAATGGCGAGCTAAGACGGAGGATAATACGACACTGTTTTGCCACCCATAACAAAAGTTAAACGCTCCGATAACTTCAACTGTGTTGACAGAGTGTTAAGAAAATTCGGATAACCATGGGGGGAGGTAACGTTTGTCCCTGGAATTTCCTGGGTTGAGCCAAACTCCGTACAATAAGTCTGCTAACTCAGAGGAACCCGTTCATGCCCGATGCTGTAGGCGTCGTCCAAACCATTGGATTTCCAGGGGTTCTGGCTGCTGCTGATGCCATGGTTAAGGGGGCAAAGGTCACCCTTGTAACGTTTGCTGGTTCCGAAAGCGGACAGTATTTTGTGGCCATCCGTGGCAGTGTGTCTGAGGTCAATCAAGCCATGGCTGCAGGCTTAGAAGCGGTAGATAAGCAAGCAGTGGGGGCCTCGGTCTTGAATCACTACATTGTCCCCAACCCTCCCGAAAATATTGAGTCGGTTTTACCCATCCACTACACCGAGGCGGACGAGCCGTTCCGTTAGTCTTTGTTCCACCAGTGTCGGGTTGAGTCCTGATTCGCCTAATTTCTAGTTGTCCAGTTTTTAATTGTTCAGTCCTTCATTGTCAGAAGTCCAAGGAGACCCTTTAGCATGACGCAGAAAGCAGTTGGTTCACTGGAAACAAAAGGGTTCCCAGGTATTTTGGCAGCCGCGGATGCCATGGTGAAAGCAGGCCGCGTAACGCTCACGTTTTACAGCCGTGCCGGTAGTGCCCGTTTCTTCATTGTGATTCGCGGTGATGTCTCCGAAGTCAAGATCGCGATGGATGCAGGTGTTGCAGCCGTTGAGAAGGCTCCCGGTGGCTCTTTGGAATCCTGGGTCATCGTTCCTCGTCCCCACGAAAACGTCGTAGCAATTCTGCCCATCGAATATACGGAAGAATCTCTACCATTCCGCGAATCAACCGAGAACGGCTCGTTCCTGCCTGGCAGACGTTAAGTTCCTCTGTTTGCCTTTGTCCTTACTGAATCGATTCAAACTGGGGCCGGTCACTGACCTGCTCCAGTTTTGTGTCCTGAAATACCTACTGTCTACAAGTTTGCAGCGGCTGCAGTTTCGCGTTGCGCTGCAGGTTCTTCCTTACGCTGGATCAGCTCGATTTTGTATCCATCCGGATCTTTCACAAATGCAATGACTGTGGTGCCGTGTTTCATGGGACCCGGCTCTCGGGTAACTTCTCCTCCACGAGCTTTGATGGCATCGCAAGTACCGTAGATATCGTCTACACCTAGAGCAATGTGCCCATAGCCATCGCCAATGTCGTAGCTTTCGGTATCCCAATTGTGAGTCAGCTCGATGACGGCGCCTTCAGACTCGGGACCGTAACCGACAAATGCCAGTGTGAACTTGCCACCGGGATAGTCTTTTTTACGCAGTAATTGCATGCCCAATACATCGCAATAGAACTGGAGGGAGCGATCGAGATCTCCCACCCGCAGCATAGTGTGCAGAATTCGCATGTGTCTGACTCACTGACTCTGGCGTGACACTTGTCATGGTAGCTTGGCTCCAGCTTCTGCCAATTTCGCTGCCTCAACTGTGTCGTTACCTCAACGACCGTTCCTGCTCTCCCCCAAACTCAGCATGTCTTCCGAATCTTTGCTTCGCACCCCCCTCTACGATCGCCACGTTGCGCTGGGCGCACGTATGGTGCCCTTTAGCGGTTGGGAAATGCCATTGCAGTACTCTGGAACGCTGGCAGAGCATCGAGCGGTGCGATCGCAAGCAGGAGTCTTCGATATTTCTCATATGGGTAAGTTCATGCTGCGTGGAGCCAACGTGCGTTCCCAGCTCGAAGCATTGGTGCCGTCATCCCTGGCCGAGGTAGAGGCCGGACAGGGACGCTACACGGTCTTGCTCAACGACAACGGCGGCATTGTGGACGACCTGATTCTCTATTGTGCCGGAGCTGATACCGAAAATAGCGATTGGGAGTCGTGGCCGACGATTGTGAATGCGGCGACAACGGTGAAGGATCGCACCTGGCTCCAGCAACATCTTGATGATGTAGAGTTAGCTGATTTATCCCGCGATCGCATTTTGCTGGCTGTTCAGGGGCCACAGGCAGAAGCAGCATTACAAGCTCTGATCGAAACCGACTTAAACGCCATCGCCAAGTTTTGCCACGCCACAGTAACGCTCAACAACAACCAGGGCAACGCGTTTGTCGCTCGAACGGGTTACACCGGCGAAGACGGGTTTGAAGTGATGCTGCCCATCCCTGCCGGAACATGGCTGTGGGAGCAGCTATTGGCAGCCGGAGTGACTCCTTGCGGTTTAGGGTGCCGCGATACGCTGCGGTTAGAGTCTTCCCTCCACTTGTACGGCCAGGATATGGATGACGACACCAGCCCTCTGGAAGCCTCTTTAGGCTGGTTGGTGCATTTCGATCGCAAAGGAGAGTTTATTGGTCGTTCGGTGCTGGAGCAGCAAAAAAGCCAAGGCATCTCTCGTAAGCTTGCCTGGGTAGTCATGGACAGCCGCGAAATTGCCCGACCGGGGTACAACGTGGTGGTGGATGGCAAGACCGTAGGAACGGTGGTGAGCGGAACCAAGTCACCCATGCTCGGTAAAGGCATCGCGATCGCCTACCTCCCCCCAGCCTTAGCCAAGTCTGGGTCAAGTATCGGGATCGACGTGCGCGGAAAAATCTGTCCGGCCACAACGGTCAAGCGACCCTTCTTCAAACAGTAAGCGCCAAGATTTCCAGAGCTTGCATACTCTCACACCTTGACTGAGCTGGGTTGATTCTTCGCTGCGATCACGCGATCGCATCCCGATTCCGGTCGGGCCCAATCGCAGTAGCATTCTTCTGGCTTTCCCCAACACAATCCCAAGTACAGCTCTTCACGAGCCGCATCAATGATCGCCCACTCGGCGCGGCCAATACGCTCCTGCAATTGATCCTTAGTCAGTAAACTCAGGGACTTATCAGACAGCCAGAACTTCATACCATCCGTCACATTTTGCCAGAAGCAGAGCACGTCAGGCTTCGCCGCCTGCAGAATTGCCTTATCGCCCTCTACGGCAATCAGGTGGTTGTGAATTTCCGGCAGATGTAATTCGCGCTCGCCAAACCGACAGGTACGCCACACAATCCCTGAGACGCTGTGCTCTAACTGGTATTCGTGGATTTGAGTTCTAAATTCCCGATAGGCAAACACCTTACTCAGTTTGCCGGGGTCGAGAGCCATCGCGATCGCCGGATTATTCAGACGCTCGGCCGGAGATAACAGAACCCGCTCTCCGCGCCAATTGGCTTGAAGCTCCCGATCGAGAATCTCAATCAATTCTGTAGTGGTGTAAGCCATAGAGGATGTGCATCAATCTCTACCATCCATCATCACCGTAGCCTCACTGTCCACTCCCAACACATGTTCAGTGCAGTTCTGAGAGCACCGTCACACCCACAGCATGCCCTCATCGTTCAGCAGTGGATGCCTTAACAACTGCGGCTCACCACAGCACGTTGGAATGACATTGGAGACAAAATTATTCGCATTTGGCCTCGAGATCGTAAAGTTTTGGTCAAGTACATTGGAAATTTGCCGCAGTGCGTATCGCGACAAATGTCAGCCAGCTTTACCCGAAACAGCACAGTTCAGCATATATACCTACAACGGATTGAAAATTCAGACTATTCTCAGTCTAGATAACCCATTAGAGCGTCATCGCCTTCTGACTCGTTTGAGGCGATCGGGCGATTGCCGATCGATGTCTTGGACTCAGGCATAATCAGCCCTTTTCGGATGCTGACCTGAAGCTGTTGAGGCTTTGAATCAGGAGAGCCTTGGTTCGATATTGCAGATGACGTAGCGTTCTCGTCAGACATAGCGGCACGTTCTCAATCTCAGTCGAGCCCATCATATCAGTCTCAAGGACCGGCCAGAATGCCCCTTTTTATGTTCCAAAACGTCTCTGTTCACAAGATATTTTCGACTTTAATAGACATGAAATAGAATTTTTGCGTAAAATTATTTACTAATTGCAAGTTTTTTGGGCATGATAGTGGTCGGGCATGGTTGAATCTACTGAATCCGCCATCTTGGTTGGATGAACGTTGTCAGCATTAGCCCAAGCAAGCGATGCACTTTACAGCCTTTCATTGGCATTCATTTGCTAAGAAGTAACAGCTGTATGTGAATGTTCTAACTCCCCCATCGGGACACCTATTGTCCCCCTGATTCTCCCCTAGGCACCATTCCCAAGTGTAGTACCCGTGCAACAAGCCACCTTACGTCAACTGAAAGTCTTCGAAGCTGTCGCTCGTCACCGTAGCTTTACCCGTGCAGCTGAAGAGCTCTATCTCACGCAGCCTACTGTTTCTATGCAAATGAAGCAGTTAGCCAAAACTGCCGGCACCCCACTGTTTGAATTGATCGGCAAGCGACTGTATCTCACTGAAGCGGGTACAGAGCTGTACAGTACGTGCAAGCAGATTTTCGACCTGCTCGAGCGATTTGAGATGAAAGTCTCGGATTTGCAGGGAATGAAGCAAGGGCGTCTGCGATTGGCTGTGATTACGACTGCCAAGTATGTGGCTCCTCGTTTGCTGGGGACATTTTGCCAGCGCTATCCCGGTATTGATGTGTCGTTGGAAGTCACTAATCACGAGGGCTTGCTAGAGCGAATTGTGGAGAATGCGGACGACCTGTACATTCTCAGTCGCCCCCCAAAACACCTGGATATTCATTGCCAGCCGTTTTTAGAAAATCCGCTGGTGGTGATGGCCCCCTCCAACCATCAGTTAGCCCGACAAGCGGAAGTCTCGTTAGAAGCATTAGCTGAAGAACCATTTATTATGCGGGAGCCGGGATCGGCGACTCGCGAGGCGGTGGAACGGTTGTTTCAAGAGCGCGATCTAACGGTCAAGGTACGCATGTCCCTCGGTAGCAATGAGGCCATCAAGCAAGCGATTGCGGGGGGATTGGGATTGTCTGTGCTGTCCCGACATACCTTGGCTTTAATGGGAGCCACAACAGAAATCACCGAGTTGAACGTTCAACATTTCCCCATCCCCCTGCAGTGGAACGTTGTGTATCCGGCCAATCGCCAACTGTCGACAATTGCCGAGACATTTCTGGCGTTTTTACTCAATGAAGGGAAAGCGCTAGCCTCGAATTCTGCTGTGCGCCCTCCTGCATAACGGTAGGCTTCACAATTGAGCAACCTGAGTTCGATTGCCCTCATCCCCAACCCTTCTCCCACATTGGGAGAAGAGGGCAAAAGACGTAAACCCTAATGGTTTCGTTGCACTGCGAGGCAAAGATCGTCCTCAAGTATCTCCGTTGAACTGACGTTGAGCCGCACCCGCTACTGCCTCTTGGTTGATGACTGCTATGTATTAGTGACTGCGATCGACCCCACCTGTGGCAGTCAAGAACTTAGCGAGTCCGGCCATCGTGGGACAAGCCCAGGAGCTCCGAGGAGTTTGACGGCTGGAATGTCAGGCTTGTTTTGAGGAATGCCGTCAATCGTTGCAGGTGTTGCAGTCAGCTTGAACGCGCTCGCCAACGCCTCAGTTCTGTTTTGAACGAGCAGGAGCTGTTGGCCGAGTGGTTTATTCTCGATCGTCCAATGCTCGATCGGGTTAGTTTTCGATTAGCTTAGTTGTGCGTGGATTGGACTCGATACTCTTAGGCTGCGATTTCAGACACGGGGGGTGAGCTGGGTGAGAGTTCTGCAGCTATTGCTCGGGCGATTGTCACGTTGCCATCCGCGTCAATGGGAGTGGCTTCAGTCGGGGCGACAAATGCGTCTTCCAGCCAAGACCACGAATCACACTTGACTTGTTCGGGTTCGATGACTTGATGGTGTCCGTAGCGGCGCAGTCCATCCATCAGCAATGCTGCCTCGGCAAAATTGTGTCGGGTTAGGCAGCGCACCGGGATGCCCAGGCGCAAGACTTCTGCGAAGGTGCCGTAGCCGGGTTTCACGATCGCTTGATCGCAGGCCGGCAAGATATCCACCGGTCGCCACGTCTCTCCGTTCAATACGCGCAAGTTATCAATATCTGTTGGGGCAGATGCATCGAGGGTGAGGAACTGCCAGTCGGGAAAATCTGTGACGTTCCGGTAGGGAATGTTATCAATACCCATGCCACCAAAGGTCAACAGGACGGTAGGTCGGTTGGCATCGAGCTGGAGGTGCTGGCGAGCAGCAGCGGCGGAGTAGATGGGCGTGCTGCCTGTTAAGCCAACGTCTTCGATCGCGGGGAACGCCTCCATATCATGATGAAAAGGCAAGCGAAATAAGCGATCGCACCCCCCGTATAGCTCTGCAATCCAGTCTGCAAAAGGGGTAAATGCATCACCGTATTCTCGGTAGATAAAGTCCCAGCTAAAGTTTCCGGCCATCCAGCACGGTACTCCCACAGCTTTGGCGATCGCGCATGCCAGCGGAGGAATGTCTCCGAACACCAACTTGATGCGATTGACTCGAATAAATTCAGCTTCAGCTGCGATCGTGGCAGCCGCTTGAGAGCGCTGCGATTGTAGACGTTGGATAGTTGTGTCCAGTTCGAGCGTGAGGCTATCAGACTGAATTACTCCAAAATCCAACGGTAGGGGCCGATGCAGAAATTTACCCGAGCGAATATATTTGTCCAGAAGCCAGCGCGGTGCCCCAGTCACAATCACAGGCAGGAGGTCGGGGTTCAGTTGAAGCAAGCTGTCGATTACAGCAGCCATGCGAGTCGCGTGGCCGTATCCGTGAGATGAAATTGCAACGTAAATCGACATGAACGCGTTCCTACACTGGTGGAGGGTGAAGATCGATCTATCACTCGATCCCGTATGGCTGTCATAGTTTGGAGGCGATGGCTATGTTTAGCGGTCGGGGTTACCGATAGTGTTGTCGTGCTGGCGCCACCACTATATGGAAGTAATCTAGAAAACTACTCGTACTGCTTGAACGTCTCCATACTATTTATCCCACTGGGTGCATCGTTGCGTTGTATCTTCGTAGTCCAAGTTTCTCTCTCTCCCCATTATTCTGTTGCCTGCCCTCAACCACATCAACAACCGGATTCAGCAGGTGAAACGCCTGGATCTGTACCGTTCTCCCCGCACTCATCATGGGAGCGATGGTGTGATGGTTAAAGTTGGAGATCGCTGGCTGATCAATTTTTCAAGTAATGATTATCTCGGATTGGCCCAGCACCCCGTCCTCAAAGCGGCGGCGGTGGAAGCGACGCAGCAGCATGGTACTGGCAGTGGTGCGTCCCGCTTAGTGACTGGCAGCTCCGATCGATTCAGCACACTCGAACGGGACATCGCCGACTGGAAATCCACGGATGACGCTGTTGTGTTTAATTCGGGCTACCAAGCAAATATTGGGGTGGTAGGAGCCCTGACCAAACGTGGGGACTGCATTTTTTACGATGCCCTGGCCCATGCTAGTTTGCGAGATGGGATCGGTCTGAGTCGGGCTACCGCTTACGAATTCCCTCATAACGATGTGGCCTATCTGGAAACCCTCCTGCAGCAGCACACTAGCCAGGGGATGCGGGCAATCGTCACAGAAAGTGTCTTCTCTATGGATGGCGACCTGGCTCCGCTAGCTCGCTTGCTGGCACTGGCTCGATCCTATGACTGCCTGCTGATTGTGGACGAGGCCCATTCCGTAGGGGTGTTTGGCCCTCAAGGAGCTGGTTTGTGTGCACAACTGCAACTGAGCGACGAGCGGTTGATTCACGTCGGTACCTGTGGCAAAGCACTAGGGAGTTTTGGTGCCTATATCGCTTGTTGTCACTCCGTTGCGGAACTACTACGAAATCGGGCTCGTAGCTTCATTTACACAACGGCATTACCTCCCGCGACTGTGGCAGCAACGCAGGCAGCGATCGCGTACGTACGCCAGCACAGCAGCGATTTTCAACAGCAGCTCTGGAGCCATCGCCGTTACATAGAGGAGCGTTTGGGCGTGCATACCCACAGCCAAATTGTACCGATGGTGTTGGGAGCGTCTGCCCGTGCACAAGCGGCATCGCGGCAGTTAGAAGATCAAGGGTTCTGGGTGCAAGCCATCCGTCCCCCCACCGTTCCCCACGGCACCGCCCGCCTACGGCTCTCTCTATCCGCTATTCACACCGTTGACCAACTGGATGCACTCTGTACCGCGATCGCAGGCACTCATTAGCTCCAGCACGGCGATCCGCTTTCGGTAGTTTGCAGGGGGTATTCCAGCAAGAAAACGACGATGACCCCCCTTGGCGGGTGACACAATTTTCTTTACTGTATGCAAAGGCGTTGTTTTGACTGTGAGACAGTGCTTGGGAGCAACTGTAATTAGCGAACTCGAACACTGCATGTCCTGCAAATGTTTCGGTGGACTGTATCAACGGCCGAGACGGTCTGTATAGATCGGCTCTCCTGTTGGCCATCCCTGAAGTTGAGTCTCGTCAGTCCCCCTTCAGGTTAGGAATCAATGTTTCCAGTGCCCGGCATGCCACTAATGTTCAACTAACTGATAGCAGTTGACCCCGCAAGCTAGTGCCAAACAACAGCAGTGAAGACACCGACAGACATTCGTGGGAGTGAAGGCGTGAACCAAAGTCTCGGGCGCATATCTCGAACGGCCGCTGCTGCGCTCGGAGGGCTCGTACTGGCTGCATCTTGTGTCCTGATGTCAGCATCACATGCTCAAGAAGAATCTCCCCAGAGCCCACTCCCGGACACCGAGAATCAGCCCGGTTGGTTGAACCGTTCGGGCAGCCGCCGTGGAGAGGACAGCGGCAGCGTGAGTGTAGAGCTGGGCCAAGATGTCTTGGTCGATCGCCTTAACGCTGATGACAATATTGTTCGCCAATCGGCTCCCCCTTCGATGGTTATTTTGCAGGAGCGATCGAGCGGCCAACAGTTTATCCTCAATCCCGGCCAAGATATTGCCTTGGTGCTCCCTCCATCGTTGGTTGAAGGGGCTCGTTTCGAAGGTCTGCAGTATCCGTTAGCGACTGCGGCTCCGATTTCTTCTGGATTTGGTATGAGAGTCCACCCGATTACAGGGCTATCCAGCTTTCACCAAGGAATTGATATCGCCGCACCTGCCGGGACCCCTGTATTAGCAGCGTATTCGGGCCAAGTCATTGTTGCAGGGGTAGCAGGGAATTTGGGAAATGCGGTGGTCATTGCCCACGACGAGGTTCGCCGAACTCGATACGGCCACATGTCCAGCATTGCAGTACAGACCAATACGTGGGTCGAACAAGGCACAATCATTGGTTACGTGGGGTCTACCGGGCGTTCTACTGGCCCTCACTTGCATTTTGAGTATTGGAGTCGCGAATCCGGAAACTGGTCTGCACTCGATATCAGCGAGCAGCTCAAAGTATTAGCGGTTGCCATGCAAGCACAACCGACTGCAAATACCCCTGCACCGTCGGCTGCTGGCGGAAATTAACCAACTCAAATTCGTCATCCCTAGCGACTACGCCTCAGCCTTTCAGGGGTGGAGCTGGATCGGCGACGACCATTTGAGGCATTTGTGATTTAAAGCAGGCCTGGAAGTTTGCTTAACCGTACAGCTAGCAGACAACCTATCTATGACAAATGAATGATTTTATACGACATTAGGCATCCTAGAAGACAGGATGGATACGTGGAAATACGTATCCACGCGTTGTGTGATGGTTTGTATGAGTCTCAAAAGCCCACCCCCAAAGAGCTTGTGCTACCGAAATATTCAGCTAGCTCGACAGTTGGAATCTCGGATTTTGGGATTCACCATGTTGGAGGTGGTGATGGCCATGACGCTACTGAGTGCGCTTACAGGGTTGGCAGTCATGAATTGGAGGCCAATGGCAAATCGGTTAGAAATCAACGGATTTGCAAACAACATACAAGCTGGTTTGCAACGCTCTCGGTTTGAGGCGATCAAACGAAACCGGGTTGTTGTCTTTTATTGGGATGCTGCACAGCAATCCTTTCAAACAGTGGTCAAAAGTTCAACCAATATCGGGTGCGATGTAGACAGTGGGGATCAGGTACTGGCTCCAGTATTGCTGCCCAGCACTCTGGGCTTACGTAACGCGCTGAGCGTTCAAGGAACCTTTGTAAGTGAGCAAGGTATTGCCTGGAAGGCAAATGGTCTAACAGCGAGTTGTAGCAATTTTGAAGGGACGGGTGGCAATACGCTCGAGATCAGGTTCGATAACTTGAGCGGGGCGCGGGATGTCGATATCGATATTTCTCTGGGAGGAGGGGTCAGCACCGACTTTTTGGAGTAGCGATCGCCCGCTTCCATAAGTGGTGTTTGGCATCACTTGCTTAGAGAATGGCATATACAAGATGTCAAGATCGCACGCCGACGAATCCGCGTGGAAGGACATTCGAGAGGATTCGTATTTTTTTATACCAAAAAGACTGTTCCCGGACACTTTTAGGCACTATAGAGACATTGGAAATTTTGCGCTAGGGGCAGCATGCCGGGTACTCGCCATCAAGTGCATGACATCAGGGGCTTCACGTTAATCGAAGTCATGGCCGCAACAATGATTCTTGCTGTCGGGGTTGCTGCCTCAGTCGCTGCCATGAATGCGTCTCTGAATACGACTAGGAGATCCCAAGACAGTGGCAATTTGACGGCTGTGGCCCAAGCCGAAATGGAGCGGCAACGCTCGCTGCTGCTACCCGTTGATGTTGCGATTGAATCGGAGAATGGCATCGCTCGCAGCGTTGAGGTGGCTGGGTGCGAGTTTGCTGGAACTGAGCTGTCATGTTCTCCCGGCACAGACTGCACGGATACGAGCCCCGCCTGCCAGATCGACATCACTGTCACCTCGGACTCGACGGCAGAAACGCTTGAAATCACGAGCATAAAGGCTATTTCTCAATGATGCGCAGCGATCGCGGTATGTCATTTGTGGAGTTATTGATCGGTGCGGCGATCTCCGGGCTGTTGCTCGTTCTGCTCAGCCGCATTTTTTCTGCCACACTCAGGACCAATCGAGTCAACCAGCAGGGGACGTCATTATTCCAAAACTCCGAACTAGCGGCAGCCATCTTGCAAGGAGATCTCCAAGGTGCTGGCTATCGAGGAGGGGATTTGGGCTCGTTTGGGGGGAGCCCGCCTAGTGACCAACAGGCCGATCATTTCACGAATATCCTCCGCTGGCCCTTCACGATTGACTATGCAGATGCCTCTGCGGGCGGTCTGCTGGCCATCGAAGATATTTCAGGTATCGCAGAATCTCCCCTGCCCACCATTGTGCATGTACCTGGGACTGGCAATGTCTCAGATATCCTCGGGCTAGTTAGGGTTGTAGGCATTGATGACAATTCGACTGCCAGTACATACGAACTGGAGTACGTCAGCTACAGTTCAACGAACAACAATTTGACTCGCTTTCAGCAATCTCTGGATTGTTCCGCGCCGGTACGAAGTAATTCCAGCTGTCAACTCACTGGGCCGACAGGTCGGGATGATGTTGCGATCGAAGGATTGGAATCATTTCATGTATTTTTCAAGCTGAATCGCACTCAGTCTGGCTTGCCTATGTATACGTCTGAATTACCAGCTGACATCAGCAGCGTGGCAAGTGTGAGTATTTACATGCGTTTGCGAGCGACGCTGGCCGATCCCAATTACACGGATACCGACACCTACCCTAATTCTCCCGAACTGCCCTCTGGAGTTCTGCAGAATGGGACGGCGATCGACCAATGGTCCCAGATCGGCGTTCCAACAACGCAGCCCTACAACGATTCCTTTCGCCGTCAGGAAAAGGTGCTTGAAATTAGCTTGGTTAATACTCAGCCGTGCAATCAGCTGCCGCTGGCTTGGCCTGCGGATAGCATCCCTAACGCGAGAAACCAAGCGATTAGTGCAAATCACGCTGGAAATGCTACGCCTAGTCCAGGCAACTTTGGCTGGGTGACTTGGAATGGAGATAACGGCACACCAGCCTTACTCAACTCCTTAAACTATCCCGAGCTGTCAAGAATAACTTACACAGATCCGACCATTGCAGATGTTGACGATCCGGCGCGCTATACCTTGCAAGTAGGCAGTGTTGTAGAAGGGCTGCCTGGCAACAGAACGCCAGGAAATGCCGCCATATCTCAGTACCAGAATCAAGTAGTCATGGCACCAGTGTGGGAGCGGGCGGAGGGGAACGGAGCAAATCTGAATTACACCATCACTGGCTTTGTGCGTATATTGCTACTTCCAGGATCGACGGCAGGCAACTTACAGGGGGTTTATCTAGGATCGGCTAGCGAAACTTGCACGATTTAAATACTCAGAGGGAAAAATGTAAAATAATACACATACGGCACTGGCTAACCTACCCACCTGCCATGCTCTACTTGCCCTGATGATGTCTTGTGAAACTAGTTTGTCGTTCTTCTTTGCGATACAGCCCTCGCCTCACACTTTCCCTTGCAGCACGCGGCCACATTTTAGTGGTCTCATTACTAATGATGGGCGTGATTTTGCTGTTGGGGTCGGCTGCTAGCTTTTTAAGTTTAACGAACGTCACGATCGCCAATAACGTAGAAACGAATCTAACGACGCGATATCGAGCTGAAGCGGGAGTTGATGCGGTATCCAAACGCAAGCATCGGGGTTCTTAGATAATGACGAGGTTGAAACGTTGGTCGCCGATGCCAATACCTTGTCATTTTTGGGGAACGCATCGAGCTGTCCGTATGACTCCAGTACCGGTGTACCTTGCGTGACCGTTAACCGCTGGACGCCAGAAACTATTGTCATCAGCGCTGTAGCAGGCGATCCAAACACAAACGCTGAGTATATCGCTGAAGCCTCTGTCCGGTTGACCCCCAGTGCCTCATCATCTCCGCCGATCGAGCTGCTTGCCGACGGGATCGTTGATTTGGGTGGAAGTGTCGATCTAACGGGGGGTACGACACAACCCTATGACGATGCATTTGCCCACGGAAACAACGGATTTTCGGTCGATTCGCAAGTGACGTTGTCGAGTATCAACGGAGTGCCCGGTATTACTGCCTCCGAAGACTATAGTGTCTGTCGTGGAGGAGGCGTTGTTATCTGTCCTCCTAATATCATTAACAGCCAAAATATAGAGATAACAAGTACCTCTTCAATTAGAACTACTGTGATGGGAGCTGAAATTATTGAAATCGATGCTCAGAGTTCTAATACGGATACCCAAGCCTCCAATAATGGCTTACCCAAAGTTTCTTTAACCGAAGGTAACTATGTCACTGCAACTCAGCTAAATAGTGCAAGCAATAGTAGGAGCTTTGAAAACCAATTAGCTGTTGAAGCAGATTCTTTTATTGTTGTCCCTTCAGCCGAAGATATTATCTTTCCGGAAGGGATTGATTTAAGCAACACCACAATGATTGTGAATAGTGGTTCGGTACGAATCAATTCAAATAGCACCTTAGAAAACACTCATATAATTACTGAGGATGGAGATATTATTTTTGAAGGTGATAATATCGTTTTTAATCATTCATCAGCGATTGCATCTGATGGAATCTTTGTTTCGGGGGCCGTAGATTTTCGAGGTATCAGTACGCTGGCTGGAGAGGGAGAGTTAACCGGCATATACCTCGATAACAGTGCAATACGCTCTAATGAAGACTTGACGATCGTTAGCCATGGAGTCATTCAAGTGAATGCAGACATTCCGCTTTTGAGAGCGGGTCTCCAGAGTCAAGGAAATATCGAGTTGAATGGCATCATCAACTTGAATGGCTTCGTCCAGTCACAAGGCAATATCAGCATCACAGCAGGTTCGGTATCGTCAGCAGATATAGCCAGTGCGATCGCATCCGATCCAAAATATACATTTGGCTTTGTTCTGAGTAGAAATTAATATCATCAATCACTGAATCTATACGACAATTTAATTTGTTCGATCCTCTTTATACTTTAGGGATTTATTGTTAGAACAAGCCTATATACTCTATAGATTTATTTGTCTATGTTTTAGGTTTTATATGTTTGTAAATGTCATAGCTGTATCATTCAAAAGACATTTTCTTCATGAAACCGGGGAATGATATTTCTAACAAGAGTAGCCATAAGCAATCTTTCCAGACAGAATATTTAATATTGTACCCTAGATCGGCCTCAACGTATACAAACAAAACATTCTGTCTG
>JBCBVA010000058.1:0-23663 GCA_039817825.1 Cyanobacteria bacterium J06642_12
CCCTGGGGAAAGAGGGCGCTGAGGAGTTCGATGGATTGTTGGTAGGCTCCTAGTTGGAAGAATAGAGGGGTGGAGAGGCGATCTTTATACAATCCCCGCGCCTCGTCATACTCCCCCGCCCGCACCATATGGTGATACAGCTCAATCACCGGGGCCAGGTCATCCACCGTCGTCACCCGCTCCACCGCTGGTACCGCCGCAAAGTAGTCCCGCAGTTGGCCATGGGTGCTACTGCGTTCTGCCGTACCCATGCGGTCATAGGCGTAGCGCCGCACAATCGGGTGCAGGTCAAATCGCTGGTCCTCTCGCTGCACGAGTCCCCGCCCGATCAAATCCTGCAATTCATTTTCTAAATCAGACTCCTCTGCCGCCAAGGCTGCCAGCACCTCAAAGGTCACCGGACTGCGAAAACAGGCAATCCGACTCAGCAGGTGCCGCCCATGCAGACTCAAATTGTCATAGGACTGCGCCAACACATGGTGCTGCCGCTGCACCAGGCTCCCCGTCAAATCCTGTCGCTGCGCCGCCTGAATATCCCCCGGATTGCGCAAGTCCTTGACCACCAGCCCCGCCAGCAACCGCAAACTCAACGGGTGAAACCCATAGGCCCTACAAGCCTGCTCGATCTCTCCCCGGTTGCCCCTGATCCCCTGCACCCGAAAAAAAGCAACCGCATCCGCCGGCTGCATCTGCGTCAGCACCTCCTCCCGACAGCCCAGCAGCAGTGCACCCCCAGTTACCTCCACCGGCCGTGGCGGCAACCGGGTAGACATCAGCACCTTGCCCTGTAGCTGCGGCAAACTCGCCAAATTCCGCAAAAACCACTCCGCCCCTGGATTGATACAATCGCGACCCGCATCGGCGATTTCCCGTTCCCCATCCCCCTGATAGGCCGCCCCCAGGTTGCCATAGGCCCGCAGCTCCCGCTCAAACCCATCCAGCACCAACAAGATCCGATGCTGTCGCACGTACTCCAGTAACTGCCTCACCCGCTCCGATGGCTTCAAATCCTGCGGCTCTTGCCCACTCAGGTAAGCCAGCGTTTTATAGACAAAATTATCAAACCCCGCTTTCTCTTCGTAGAAGCTCCACCACACCACCACAGGCCAATCTCGCTCCGCCACATCATGCAGCAACCAATGCCAGGTCAGGGCGCTCTTGCCAAAGCCCCCCAAAGCCCGCAGTACTAGCAATGGCTGGGGATCTTGATTTAGCCATTCACTCAGCAGTTTTCGTTCAGCGACTCGCCCCGTAAAGTACGGCGGCATCCCGTAAGGGTGAGCCAGAAACCATTGTTTCGGTGTCTCTTCTTGCGGTGGTGCCGCTTCAACTTCCTCAATCCCAAACGCTCGAAACACTTGTTTCCAGGCAATATCCAACTCGTCCGGGTCGGTAAAATTGACATGACTCAGATAGCTAATGCTCGGCGGCAGATCACAAGCCTCCTTCAATACAGGCAGCAATCGCAGGTCTGTATTTGTCGGATCTTGGTTTTGCAATAAATACCGTTCAAACTCCGTCCAGCCACTCTTCACATAATTAGGCGTAAGCACCAGCAAAGTCTTTCGACTCGTCATCGCCGCCCGCTCCATCTCCTTAATCGAGGGCGCCCCTGGCCGAAAATCCTCAAAGTCAATACAAACCTTTAACCCCGCATTTTGCAGCCGCGTCAGCAGTTCTCCCCGCACCCACCCCTTATCAGCATGGCTGTAGGAGATAAACACGTCATAGTCGTAGGTCTCGGCGACGTTATCGGTTGGGCGGTTGTTCATGGGTGCCCGGGGGGGATGCTAAATTCCTCTGTCATATTCTATTCGCTGGGTTTGAGCTCGGATAGGATACTTGGAAGCTGCGCCTTCTGTACCAAGCGTTAGCCCAATGGGGGGACACCGAGACTGTAAGTCGAACCATAAGTACAAAAAAATGCCGATATTCGTGCATTTCTTCTAGAAGTGAAGGATAAGGTTGCTTACAACAGCGAATCGAGGGTGCGATATGGCTGCGACGCAACCGGTACGGGTGGGCATTGGTGGCCCGGTAGGGTCGGGAAAGACGGCTCTGGTGGAAGCTTTGTGCAAGCAACTGCGATCGCGCCTGTCGATCGCGGTCGTCACCAACGATATTTTTACCCGCGAAGATGCCGAGTTTTTGGTGCGGGCCGATGCCCTATCCGCCGATCGGATTGTGGGTGTGGAAACGGGTGGCTGTCCTCATACAGCTATTCGTGAAGATGCCTCGCTCAATTTGGACGCGATCGCTGCTCTGGAAGCACAGTTCAATCCTCTCGACCTTATTCTGGTGGAATCGGGGGGAGATAATCTTGCCGCCACCTTCAGTCCCGAGCTGGTGGATAGCTGCATCTATGTGATTGATGTGGCAGAAGGGGACAAAATCCCCCGCAAAGGAGGGCCTGGAATTACGAGATCGGACTTGCTGGTCATTAACAAAATTGATCTGGCCCCTTACGTGGGAGCCGATTTGGATGTGATGGCTCGTGATTCCAAGCGGATGCGGGGCGACAGACCCTTTTTGATGACCAACCTGCGCAGTGGTGAGGGATTGGATCGTATCGTGGACTGGCTTGACCGTGAAGTCTTGTTTGCTCAGCCGGTGGCGTAAGTGAGCCTGTTGTCAGTTCCAATGCCAGCTATCAGCGTTGCGACCAACTTAGGTAGAGCCGAACTGGTGGCGAGTACCCGCTCCGGTCGGACGGTCGTGAGCCACCAATATTCTCGCGCTCCGTTGCAATGGTTGGGGCCGCTGCATCCCAGCGATCGCCGCCAAGTCCTGTATCTGCGTAATCCCAATGGTGGCTTGTTACGGGGAGATGCCCAGTCGATCTCTGTACAACTGGAAGCAGATGCCCACGTCGAGATTCGTACCCAAAGCGCCACCCGATTGCATCCCGGTTTGTCGCGTCAGGACATCGAGATAACCTTGGACGCCGATAGCAGTTTGGTGTGGGTGAATCATCCGTCTATTTTGGGAACCGATACTGAATTTGAACAGGCGGTGAGTGTGACTCTCGCTCCGACGGCACGGTTGGCATATGCAGAGGTATGGGCTGCAGGTCGGCTGGCCATGAGCCAAGAGTTTGCTCCTGCCGGTGCAGCCGAACTAGAGCAATGGCGATTCAAACGGTTGAGCAATCGACTGCGGGTCGATCGCGATGGCAGACCTGTGTTGCGTGAGGCGATTGCGTCGAATTTTCCCCACTCCGCGTTAACTACAGCGGGTGTCTTGCAGAGCCATACCTGCTGGGGGTCGCTGTACCTGTTAGGGAACTGGCCTCAGGTTGACTGGTCGGAGACTGATCGCCAATGGACTGTAGAGTCGAGATTTGGGGATCGGATTCTGCGAATGGTGAGCGATCGTTCAATAGACATTTGGCAGCGATTTCAACACTCCGTCTCCTGCTTTTAACCTGTCAGATATCGCAAGGTGGTGAACTTAAGATGGCCTACGCGATCGCCGAACTGAACCAAATGGAGCGAGACACGTTTGTCGATGTTCTGGGAGCAGTATTTGAAGATACTCCAGCGATCGCTGCTCAGGCTTGGCATCATCGACCGTTCGCTAATTTTGCGGAACTGCACCGTTCTATGGTCGAGATTGTCGATCGGCTTGAAGTCCCAGAGCAACTGGCATTGATTCGCGCCCACCCCGATTTGGGCAGCCGTGTCGCTATGGCCGAAGCTTCGGAAATAGAACAAGCAGGGGTGGGATTGGATCGGCTGTCACCGCACGATTATCGTCAGTTTCAACAGCTCAATCGGCAATATCGGGACAGGTTCTCATTCCCGTTCATCATTGCTGTTAGAGAACATACGAAATCCAGTATCTTGAATGCTTTTGTCGAACGCCTAAACAATTCAGTGGAGGTGGAGCGGCAACAATCACTGTCAGAAATTGCCCGAATAGCCTGGTATCGACTTCAAGATATTGGCGCTAAATAGCGTTAGGAGGCCCTGCTACAGCCAAGGATGGTTGATGTTATGTCTCATGATGTTCTTGGGGCAACTTTTTGCAATTAATATACTCATAATTGCGATTTATAGCCTTAATAAGATGACATGTATGCTTGGTCTGACCCTCGTCACGTTGGTCGTACGCTGGGGGGTGCAGGCTTCTTCCACAGCCATAAAGCGATATGAATTCGTTAGCTCGGACCTGCCTATCAGTTGATGCAAAATTTGTGCTGAAAAAACAGAAATCTCCCCAGGTTGGCTATGAAATAAATCCAGCTCCTCCCAGCAATTTCCAACCTGCTACTACCCACCAGTGAATCAGCACGCTTGCCCACAACGAGCCCGTTTTCCAGTACACGATCCAACATAGCGTTCCCAATAGGGTGACTAAGCCAATGAAGGTTGGCTGTACGAACAGTGGCATAGCATCGGGTAGAAAGGTGTAGGCTTCGAAGGGGTGCCAGAGAACGAATAATGATGTCGATACAATCGCCCAGCGCAGATTAAAGGTAGGGGTTAGCAGGCCGCGAAATATGAGCTCTTCCGCTAGGGCGGGGATGACAAATGCGAGAGGGATGGCGATCGCAAGTTGGCGAGAGCTGGGGATGCGATCCAGATCGATCAGATCGGGTCTGACTGCGAAAGCCAGCCCCCCAAACCCCACCGTCAGAAGCGAGATCGTGAGAAGCTGTCGTCGCGTTGGAATTGTTGTGAGTCCGCTGACCAGTTGGTGCGCCACAGTCTCTCCATAATTTCAGCACGGTGGAGCGATCGCTAATGGTGTATTTGGGAAGCCAGTCTATACAGATCGCGGCTTGCAGGTAAGTCAACCAACGTAGATTCTGGTATGCGTATCGAACAGGGGAATCTCTACCAATCAAACAGGTGTGTAGGCGCAATCTCCAGCGGACAAATGCGTGCGTAGGTTTATCTTATTCGAAAATCAATCTGTTTATAGATGGCTTCTAATTCAGGATTTCCTCAGTACGTATGGTGAGAAAACTCTCGCGCATTTTCTCTATACAGGCTATGACTTTTTGCATTTGACTGATTCTTGATGTCAACGTGGTTACCTAATAGTGTGGCGTCGATCGCAGGTGATACTGTACATTCTCTTGCTTCATACTCGAAATGTCTTTGGTATGTTCGAGCCTACTCTATCTCTTTCTTGGGTGATACAGTGGCTGACTGAGCAGGGCAGATACTGCCCAAATTCCTCTCTGAGGAGCGACTTTTAAGTTCCTTCGTTCGTGTTCCTTTTGCCTCGGTAAAAGTACGGTTCACATGATGTCTTGTCAGGCTTACTTTTGGGGATAGTATCTCTCGATAAACACTCTGCAGTAAGCCTTTGGCTGCGCGCCAATCCTTACGCTAAAGGTTGACAGAGCACTCCCGGTTTAGAGGAGTGTGAATTTCCCTAGCATCAATTAACTCTGAACGATCGAACCCGTAAATACTAGCCATCTATAATGAATAGTAGAGACGCTACCAACTACCTCAAAGGTTTGGCAATCTTAGCTGTTGTTGTCAACCATTTCATAAACAACTACGTTTCGGATGGTATGGGTGGCTATGCCAACAGTTTGATCTCGATATTTTTTACATTAAGCGGCTACGGCATCTACTACTCTCTCATTAAGAAATCTGACCAGCCAGCTTTGGGACTGTTTACCTCGTTTACAACGAAACGACTTTCACGCATTTATCCGCTGTACTGGATTGCATATGCCTTCCAGGGATTTCCCGATGGCATACCGGGATTTTTCGCAATCAATTTTAGCGATCCTCAAACGTTGTGGTTTGTTCCAGCGATCGTGCAGTGCTATGTTGTTGCCCCATTTTTGTTTGTCTTGGTTAACCGAACTCCTACTAAGCTGAACATCCCCATCGTGCTCGTTAGTTTGGCTTCGATAAACGCCATCATGTACTCGTCCGGAGGCGAACCTGTTAGAGCGCTAGCATTTCAAGGGATATTTTTCTTGCATATTCTGCAGTTTTATTTGGGGCTTGTTCTCGCGAAGCTAGAGCGATATATGTCTCTAGATAAGCATGTTTTTTGGATCAGCTTTCCATTCGTTCTATATCTTGTTCAAGAAACAACACCCCAAGCCTTTCTCCGCTTTTGGGGAAGTTATTACATACTTCCCATTCTCTTGACTCTCGTCACTTTTGTGATGTGTGCTTCTCTACTAAGAAGTCAGGTAAGGCTTCCATTCCAAAAGATCCTGGTTTTTATAGGCGGTTTTTCATACTCTATCTACCTTTTTCACGGCACTCAGTTTAGGGCTTTAACAATACTAGGTGTGCTCCATAAAGACGGCACCCATTGGCTGGGGATTGTGCTCTCGCTGTTCACATTGCCATTCTTTCTTTTGGTTTACGCGGCTTTTGAGACCGTTGTAAATGAGCTGATTTTTGGTGAAAGAGACGTCAGACGAGCATTTGAACTCTTCAGAAAGAGACTCTTGCCAGCAACGTGATGCTTTGTCAGGTTTTCCGGGGGAAGTGGCGCCCCAAGCCGAGGGATATTGCTGTAAGTGTACTGGCGAGAGGTAGCATTCGGTAAATCGTATTTCAGAGTTCTTAGGTATTTAGTTCCGGCACCATAATGTTCCCTCAATCTGGAAGCTGTAGCAGTGGCCATACCACTGCGGACACCTCAGCGTTGCTTTCCGATGGCTATGCCTAGAAACTGTTGTCCTAACTGACATGGCCGCTATATTTGCCATGCCATCAAGCAAGATATTGCTGGGTGACGAACCCATTGAAGGTTCTGCCCTGAGTATGTGTTTGATGGGCAGTGCGATGTTTGAGGAGCAATCGACTTCGGGCGGGCCTTGGGGGGCGAGCTGGGATAGCTGTAGGGGGTTTTCCCTCCAAATCCACCCCGGATTCTGGGCTATCATACGTGCTAACAGTCTCTATTCGAGGCGATCGCACGTTGGTATATCGCCACAACGTTTTTGGAGAACATTTATGCAACCCAACGGTCCCAAGACGTATTCGTTTGCCCTTGGCGGGTGGGGATTCTTGCTTGGTCTAGTGGCGTTTGGAATGCTACTGAGTTATGTCGGCTTGGGGTGGGTGTTGTCTGCCCTGCTCGGCCTGCTGGTGTTTTTCCTATCGTTACCCATTTTGGTGATGCTAGGATTCCGCTGGTGGTTGCGCCGCACCATCGCGTCGGATACCTGTCCGGTGTGTAACTTTGAGTCGGAAGCGATCGAGGGGAGTCGGTTTGGGTGCCCCAGTTGTGGAGAACCACTGTACGTAGCCGATGGTCGATTCCACCGTCATTCTGCGTCCGGCATTGTCGAGGTGGCTTACGAAGTTGATTACGTCGATGACGGCGATTTCTAAAGCAGAAAGAACGGATATACAAACTTAAGAACTCTCCTGTTTGACATAGGAGAGTTTTTCATTCTTGTTGCGATCTCAGCAAATTAGCGGATGTTATGGCGATCCGCTGGAGGGCTGGAGTGTAGAGGCAGCTGAAATTCTCGATCTGCAAGGAAAAATGGTTGGGGAACGCTGCATAGCGGATTTATGCTCGCTATAGTCCTTCTCCCCCTGTGGGAGTCAAGAAGTAAGCGACCTGTACTCAACCCGAATGGTCTAGTCGCACGTTCGAGCTGATTTTGAAAAAAAGCCTCCTACCAGTTTCAGGTTTTTGAAGCTGGACAAACAAGCATTGTCGCTCCAAAAGTTACCACTTGAGCAGGTTGAAGCTCTCCATGTCGATGGTGGAACGATTGCGATAAATTGAGAGCACAATCGCAAGACCTACGGCAGCTTCTGCAGCAGCCACCGTAATCACAAATACAGAGAAGACTTGACCGCGAATGCTACCCGAATCGAGAAAGTTTGAAAAAGCAATGAAATTCAAGTTGACGGCATTCAGCAGAAGCTCGATGGACATCAATACCCGAACCACATTGCGGCTAGTGACAACGCCGTAGATACCAATACCAAACAGAATGGCTGCAACTGTGAGGAAAAAATCAAGTTCTAACATCTCGGACTATTCACCTTCAGACAAAGACGTGGCGGAAGAAATGGTGGGACGGGGGCGCTCAAGTAACGCGAACTCAACATCCTCGGGTTGGTTGGGCAGCTCGGTGATGTACTCGCGGCGAGCAATGACAATCGCCCCAATCAATGCCATCAACAACAGGATAGATGCCACTTCAAACGGCAGCAGGTAATTAGAGAAAAATTGACCGCCGATGACGACAACGCTGCTAATTTGCTCGATCGGCTTTAGTGCCCAATTGGTGCCAAACGCTACGGAGCTGAGCAGGTAGACCACACCGCCACAAACGGCAGCTGTCAATCCATTACGCAACCAGCCAAACTTGAGGGGCTCGAACTCCTGTTTGCGGTTGACCAACATGATGGCAAACAAAATCAAGACATTGACGGCCCCGACGTAAATCAGGACTTGGGCCGCAGCCACAAAGTCTGCATTCAGAAGCAGGTAGAGTCCTGCCATGCTCATAAACACTCCACCCAACATAAAGGCGGAGTAGACGATGCTCGGCAGCAACACCACCCCGAGGGCAAAGCCGATCGCCATGGCAGACAAGATGCCAAAGCTGACCAGTTGAACTCCTTCCGATAACTGCACGAACGTTCTCCTCTGTTCCAGTAGCGATTAATCGTTTAGCCGCGAAACTCTTCTAGTACCAGCAAATCTTGCTGCCGTATCTTACTCGGCTGGCGAGTCAGCCGAGGCCGCTGTTGCTTCTGCTTTTGCTGCACGCAACTCTTCAAGGATATCTTGTGGTCGCTTACCCGCTCTTTGGGCTCCGGGTTTTAACTCGTGAGGCTCCATGACTCCTTCGGGTAGGTAAGCCAGCTCCCTCAGTGGGGTTACCATCGGGTCTTCAGTGACCTTGTAGGGTAAGCGACCCAGGGCGACCTGGTTGTAGTTGAGTTCGTGGCGATCGTACGAGGACAGGTCGTATTCTTCGGTCATGGACAACGCGTTGGTGGGACAAAACTCAACGCAGTTTCCGCAGAAGATACAAACGCCGAAGTCAATGCTGTAGCTGTACAGTTCTTTCTTCTTCAACTTCGGATCGAAGGCATAGTCTACGACAGGCAGGTTAATGGGGCAGACCCGTACGCAGACTTCGCATGAAATACATTTGTCAAACTCAAAGTGAATTCGCCCTCGAAAGCGTTCGGATGGAATCAGCTTTTCGTAAGGGTATTGCACGGTAATGGGGCGGCGGTTCATGTGGTCGAATACCACGGTGAGCCCTTGACCGATCGCCTTGGCCGACTGCCAAACGTCGCTAGCGTAACCACCAACTTTATTCAAAAATTTCATTGCATTGCGTCCTCTCTAGCGGTTCGTTCGAGTCTTGAGCCATGCGAGTCTTGCGATTCCTGCAAGCGTCAATCATCAGCCAAAGTTATAGCAGGCAGCCCACTCTCTATCCACCAAAGAAAGCAGGTAGAGCGAGCTTAAAGGCTGCGGTCAGCAGCAGGTTCACTAGGGAAATGGGCAATAGGAATTTCCAGCCCAAGTCCAACAGTTGGTCGATTCGTACCCGTGGTAGCGTCCACCGAATGATGATGGCCAAAAAGATAAACAGGAACGCTTTGAATAGCGTCATGAAGATGCCCAGGGCACCCGCAATTACCTGGAACACCGGGTTGTAGATGGACACACCCAGCAAGTCGGCCACCATATCAACTGGGACGATGAACGACCAGCCACCCATATACAGAACAGTGGCAAGCAGCGCAGCCAGCAGCAGGTTGGCGTACGACCCTAAGTAAAACAGGGCGAACTTCATGGCCGAATACTCAGTCTGGTAACCGGCAACTAATTCTTCTTCTGCTTCGGGCAAGTCAAAGGGTAGGCGCTCGCACTCTGCTAACGCGGAGATTAGGAAGATGACGAAGCCAATCGGCTGACGCCAGACATTCCATGAGAGGATGCCGTAGCCTTCCTGCTGACCGACGATGTCAAGGGTGCCAAGACCGTTGCTCATCATGGCGATCGCCAATACCGATAGCGCCAGCGGCAACTCGTAGCTAATCGACTGAGCGGCTGCCCGTAACCCTCCCAGCAGCGAATACTTGTTATTTGAGCCGTATCCCGCCATCAGCAATCCAATCGGCTGGATGCTGGATACCGCAATCACCATGAACACGCCGATGGTCAAATCCGTCAGCAGCATGTTCTGGCCGAATGGAATCACCAGATAGGAGAAAAATACCGGGAGGAAGACCAGTACAGGCCCCAGCGTAAACAGCAGCGGGTCAGCATCCGCTGGCGTTACGTCTTCTTTGGTCAGCAGTTTGAGACCGTCCGCCAGCGGGATTAGCAACCCCTGCGGGCCAGCCAATGTGGGTCCGGTCCGTTGCTGGGCAGCAGCAGAAATTTTCCGCTCCAGCCAGGTGAGAACCATGACGCCCACCGTGACACCGACAATCAGCACCAGCATTGGCAAGGGAAGCCACAAGGCAGATGCCACGTCGGGGCGAACCCCCCAACCCACGAGAGCCTCAATAAAGCTGCGCTGTAAATCCAGACCGGTTTCCATACTGTCGAATACTCGCAAATTGGTTCGAGCAAATGAGTGTGCAGTGCTGTGGATGCATGCCAAGAGGAGGGACGGAGACCGACCCTAGCGATCGACCTCACCCATGATGATGTCAACGCTTCCCAAAATGGCCATGATGTCCGCCAGCTTCATACCGCGAACGAGCTCTGGCAACACCTGTAAGTTGATGAAGCCTGGTGGACGAATCTTAAACCGCCAGGGGAACACGTTACCATCCCCCACTAGGTAGACACCCAGCTCACCTTTCGGAGCTTCAACACGAACGTAATGCTCGTCCTCCGGCACCTTGAACATGGGAGAGGACTTTTTGCCGATGAACTGGTAGTCAAAGTCGTTCCACTCGGATTTGGGACCGCCTGCCATCCGCTGGGCTTCCAGGTTCTCGAACGGACCACCCGGTAGGCCATCCATTGCTTGGCGAATAATCTTCACGGATTCGCGCATCTCGCGCACCCGTACAAAGTAGCGGGCCAGGCAGTCACCGGCGGTCTCGGTCTGGACATCCCAGTCAAAATCGTCGTAGCACTCGTAATGGTCAACCTTACGCAAGTCCCAGTTGACGCCGGAGGCACGCAACATGGGGCCAGACAATCCCCAATTAATGGCATCGTCGCGGGTGACGGTGCCCACTCCTTCTGTACGGTTGCGCAGAATCGGGTTTTTGGACAGCAGCCGCTCGTACTCGTCAATCTTGGGCAACAAGTAGTCGCAAAAGTCGCGGCACTTGTCGATCCAGCCGTAGGGCAAATCTGCTGCAACACCACCAATGCGGAAGTAGTTGTGCATCATCCGCATGCCAGTGGCAGCTTCGAACAGGTCGTAAATCATCTCCCGTTCGCGGAAGACATAGAAGAAAGGAGTTTGGGCACCGATGTCAGCCACGAACGTTCCCAGCCACAGCAGGTGGGAGGCAATTCGGCTCAGCTCCAGCATGATGACGCGGATGTACTGAGCGCGGCGGGGGACTTTGACGTTAGCCAGTTGTTCGGGGGCGTTCACCGTGATGGCTTCAGTGAACATTGTGGCCAGGTAGTCCCAACGGGTGACGTAGGGCAAATACTGAACAATCGTCCGGTTCTCGGCGATCTTCTCCATCGAGCGATGCAGGTAACCCAGCACTGGTTCGCAGTCAACAACGTTCTCTCCATCGAGAGTGACCAGCAATCGCAAGACACCATGCATGGAAGGATGATGAGGCCCAAAATTGAGCACCATCCGATCCGCTTTGGTCTCGATCATCGGCATAATAGCCGTCTCCTGCGTTTGCAACGGTCGTCGTCATGGACATTATAGGGGGAAATTCTTACGCCGAGGGGAGGAACTCTGGGTTTTTCAAACCCTTAACGGTGATGGATTATTGCGTTCTGAGATGCTTTGGCAGGCTGGTTTTGGAGGGGCGGCAGGTCTGTGCATCCGCTTCACAGGCCAGCGAATATGTCGGCTGGCAATACCTTAGACGTATCACGGTGTTCCGATCGCTCTAATTCGATCGCTACAACTAACCTAATGTGATTGCCACAACATACGCGACGGGATTTTCCGCATAGTGGTTCTCTGGATAAAATTCCTTCCCGAACGCTGCGCGATTGTCGCGAGCTTTAGTCGCCGCCCCAATTTCAGCAGATTCTCAATAAGTGCGAATTCTCAATCACTGCAAATCTTCAGAGGGTAACTGCCAAACACCTTAATTGTTGCAGTGATTTCCCCCAGTAGATGGCTGACGCTCTCCGGAAAGCTGTCTCGTTCCTGGTGTTCTGCGTCAATAAAGAATACGTAGTCTCCAATTTCCAGTTTTGTGGGCCGAGATTCGATGCGCCGCATGTTGATATTGGCAGCTGCCAGCACCATCAGGGGTTGCAACAAAGCCCCCGGTATATTGGCCTGAACGCTGAAGGCAAACGACGTATACGGGCCACCTGGAGACGGAGTGCGACTGACCACCCAAAATTGAGTGCTGTTTGAGTCGTAATCGTTAATTGCGTTGGCCAGCAATGGCAAGTTGTATACCGATGCGGCGCGTTTGGAGGAAATGGCAGCAGCGGTGGGTTGCACGGACAGGCGAGCTAACTCGCTGGTGTTGGAAGCTGCAGGGATCGTTTCGATGTGGGGGAGATGTTGACTGAGCCACCGCTGGCATTGGGCCAACGCTTGCGGATGGGCATACACAACCTCAATGGCTGATAGGGAGGTGGCAAACCCCATCAAGTAATGGCGAATAGGCAGAATTTCCGCTTGATGGATGTGCAGTCCATCCAATTGCCACAGCATATCGAGCGTGGTGGTCACAGCTCCTTGGACAGAATTTTCCACTGGTACAACCCCCCACTCCACTTCGCCGTCGGCTACCGCCTGGAGGGTGGCTTGGTTGCTGCTGTAGGGCACCAACAGCCCCTCGTCGGGTTGGAAACTGAGGGCTGCTGCTTCGGTGAATGTGCCTGCAGGACCGAGATACCCAACTGTGCCAAGTCCGCTCATACGTAACCACTAGAGATGTACTTTGAGATATGCAAAAGAGCTAAGGCCCGTAGACCCTAGCTCCTTGAATTGCAGTACTGGTGACAGAAGCAGAACTTATGCGTCGCCGGTTACACGACCGTAAAAGATACCCTGAACGCGAACCAAGTGAGCTTCCAAGGTGCCTTGCTCGTCACTGGACATTTGGTAGCTGATGAAGTTGCCACCAATCTCGCCAGTCTCGGGATCGACACGAGCGATTTGGATCGATACATCACCCTTGGTGAACTCGTCCGTCTTGAAGGTCCCTTCGGGGAATTCATCTTGAGCGGCTTGCAAACCGTTTGCCATCGCGTAACCGGTCTCACTACCCCGACCCTTGGGATCGAGGAAGGTGCTGCCACGGTAGCCCTGAACGGTGTAGTTGCCTTCGAAGTCGATGGAGGAGTTGATGCTGCCATCAACAGAGGGAGACGTAGCCTTGAGGCGTTTGATGCTGAGCAGGATGGGGATCTGCTCGCGACCGGGCATCTGGGCGGTGGTTGCCTGGTAGGTCATACCGTCGGTGATGCCGAACTCTAAGGAATCACCGCTGGAGGTGATATATCCCTGAGCAGGGCCGAGGGTGTAGGTGTCGCGGGTAACGTTCTTGGTTCCCACAAATTCTTTTTCGCCGTTGCGACGCTCTTCTTCAACCTCGATCGAAACGGGTTGCATGCAGATGTCGTCCAGCTTTAGAGTTTGACCGGCAGTCATTTCAATTTTGCCGCGGGCAAAGTCGGATACTTCGGGGCAAAGGGCGGCTAGGCCGGAGTTGTGAACCTGATCGTACGTGAGCGGCCCATCCTGCTGAGGAGCTTCTCCGCAGGCAGTCACAGTTACGCCCAGAAACAGTGCTAGCAGCATCGCCAGCAGGGAGCGGTACCTCATCTTGAACCTCGTTAAACGGTGCATAAAGTAACGATTTTCTAAAGGAGCAATTGGTACGGGCGAGTGCCTCAATCAACCAAAGGCAGAGAACTTGAGTTAACCACGAATGGGTCGTGTCCGCTGCGGGTTGGGAAGATACCTGCTGACGAGATATCCACTCAGGCAAGTCCGACTACCGAAAGGCAACTTCAGTAAGTGCTTCGAACGAATTTTACAAGATGCTTGACTGGGTTGCTGATGGTTAACTATGGACGCTGATGGTTCGTGATTCCGACTGTCATTTAGCCGGACTGACGAGTATCGCGTCATCGTCCATCAACTGCTCGCATGCAAATGGTCCGAACGAAGGCTGCCGAAACTGGCTCTCATACTCTTAACATTTGCACACCATCAGGCGCAATCGCTTGGTATGGGCTAGCTGGGCTGGTTGGGGGACTGAGTTCGAGATGATAGAACTAAATGACGGATTCGAGGGAGCTAGACAGCATTCTGTCAGGCTTTCGGGGGTTGTGTTGAACGTTCGGCGATCGCGTCGCTGCGGGGAGATGGGTGTATGAATTTTTCTAAAGACGAGCTGCCACCGGACTTACAAGAGTTGGCGGATCGGATTGGGGCAGCAGCACGGGCACGGAATGGAGAGTGTTTGGAGCTGTTGCAATTGCTGCGGGTGTTGGAGGAAACCCACCGAGATATTCATGATGGCGAGTTTAAGGACTCCCTGCCCGATAATCGCCAACGCCTCTACAAGCTGTTGCAAGATATCGAAGCGAGTGGCAGTTGGCCTTACATTCCTCGTATGCATATTCGATCGCTATTGCAAAGTTTGTCCGCCAGTGACTTGAATCCCGGCCTCAATCTTTGACCGGACTGGATTGTGGGTGGGGTTAAGTCTCTAGTCGGTGGTGGCTGTTTGGGGTTTGTCTGCTTAGATTTCGACTTGGGACTGGTGTAAAACCGGTCGCAATCATCTGGCGACCGGAGGGGACATGGTGGCAAAAGGGCGATTTCGGCTAGGAATGCTTGCGGGTTATGAAAATTTAAGCGATCGTTCCCAGCTTGTTCGGGGTCACGCTCCTACACTGGAGGCGTGAACTCGATTGGAACTGAATTGAGGTAGTGATGCGCCAGTTTAACTTCGTAACAATTTTCGCAGTTTGTCTGGGAATATCCTTATTTGCAATGCAGAATTCTCAGGCGGTGACGGTCAACGTTGCGCCAGGGATGTCATTCGAGGCTCCGCTAGTGGTGGAGTTGCTGCTGTCGACAGGCTTGGGAGCAACGGTTGCCTGGGTGTTCAGCATGTGGAGCAAGGCTCAGTTTGTCATGGAGTTCCGCAAGCAAAATGACAAGATTGAGGAGCGCGATAACCGGATCTCCGAGCTGAGCAACATGGTTGTGGAGTTGGAATCCACGGTTGCGGCACTCCCCCCCAGCAAGCGAGCCGAGCCCAGCAGCGAAACGATTGAGGCGAGAACTCAAGAGGAGATTAACCAGGAAGTCGAGCAGGATGCCGTGGAGCGCATGATGGCCTAACGGTCACGTTCGTATCCAAGGGACCTCTAGAGAATGCAGGATTCTCTAGAGGCACTGAGCGAAATCTTGTGGATGGGCAGCCGAAGGGTTGCCCATTTTATGTGACTGATGGGTGACCCGGCGTTTGGTACTGCGGTTTCGAGATCGGTATCTCCTCAGCCATTCAGGATTTCCTGCGAGTTTTCGGGCGATCGGCGTTTGAGATCCCTTCTGTACTTGCGATCGCGAACCGGTGCCCTACAAAATCAGTGAGGGCAAATCGTTTCAGGTGGTTGAGCTGGCCGTAGCTTGCGATCTGTTCGCGGCCTTCTGGAGGCTGTCTGCGGTAGTCAAGGGTGGGGTTACTTTTTTCTGAGGGCACTCACCAGATTTCTGCTTGCGGACATACACGTTTTATTTGAATGGGAATGACCTTTGATGGGGAATCGCGCCTCGACGACCGTTACCTCTCAATCTGCTTGGGGCATCGATGATAGCCGAGCCCTCTATAACGTTTCTGGATGGGGGCATCCATATTTTCAGGTCAGTCAACAGGGACATGTTGAGGTGGCGGTTCCTCAGCAATCCGGGCGTCCACTCGATGTGCCGCAACTGGTTCGAGATTTACAGGCACAGGGGTTACAACTGCCGCTGTTGGTGCACTTCGATGACATTGTGGTCGATCGCCAGCGTCAGCTGTTCGAGGCGTTTCAAACGGCAATCTCCGCTTGTGACTACCCCCAACCCTATCGAGCGGTGTATCCCGTTAAAGTCAATCAGCAGCGCCACATTGTAGAGACGGTGGCGGAATTTGGGAGACGCTATGGCTTTGGATTGGAGGCGGGATCGAAGCCAGAATTGGCGATCGCTCTGTCAACCCTGCAGCCCGGTCAGGGGGAGATTGTTTGCAATGGCTACAAAGATCGCAGCTACGTGCACTTAGCGCTGATGGCACAGCAACTGGGCCATCGGGTGATTATCGTGTTGGAAAACCCGCGCGAATTGGCGATCGTCTTGAGTGTTGCAGATGAGATGCAGGTGTGGCCTCTGCTGGGGGTGCGGGCCAAACTGTGGGAGCGCAGCAGCGGCCACTGGAGTCAGTCGGTGGGCGTGCGGGCCAAGTTTGGGTTGAGTACGGCGGCGATGTTGCAAGTGGTGGATCGCTTGCGTGAGAAGGATTTACTCGATTGTTTGCAGTTGTTGCACTATCACATTGGCTCTCAGGTGGCGACGGTAGAGACCCATGCCAGAGCGGTGCGGGAAGCGGCGCAGATTTTTGTGCGATTGGCCCAAGAGGGAGCCCCCGTGACTTATTTGGATGTGGGGGGAGGGTTGAGTGTGGACTACGACGGCTCCCATTCTGCCGTTCACAGCTCCTGCGAATATAACTTGAGTGATTATGCCAACACGATTGTCAGTACGGTTCAGCAGGTGTGTTGCAGTCAGGGGGTGGCCTCTCCTGTGCTGATGAGTGAAAGCGGGCGAGCAACGATCTCCCACCAATCGGTGCTGATTTTTGACGTGTTGGGAACTCATGCGGTAGGAGCTGAACGGGTTGAGGTCGAGACTGAAGCCGCTCCGGTAGTACAGCAAATGCTGGGGCTGCGCGATCGCATTCCGAGTGACTCTCTGCTGTCTGATTTTCGTCAAGTTAATGAGCTGAAGCAGGAGGCTCTGCAGCAATTTTCTAGTGGGGAGCTGAGTTTGAGCGATCGCTCGTTGGTGGAGCAACTGTATTGGAACTGCTGTCAGAGACTATGGACCCAGGTGCAGGAGCTGCCGCCGGAGAACCCGGAAGCGATTGGTTTGCGGGAATTGGAGCCGTTGATGGCGACGATGTACTACGGCAATTTCTCGGTGTTTCAGTCGCTGCCGGATAGTTGGGCGATCGATCAGATTTTTCCCGTCATGCCCATTCATCGGCTGGACGAGCAGCCGACAGTGTCGGCCACGTTAGTCGATTTGACCTGCGATAGCGATGGCAATTTGGATCGCTTTGTGGGAAGGGATGGCCACATTTCATCTGTTCTGCCGCTGCACACCCTGGATGCAGCCGATGGAGAGCCCTATTGGATTGGGGTGTTTTTGACGGGGGCTTACCAAGAAATTTTGGGTGATTTGCACAACTTGTTCGGTGATACGGATGTGGCGCACATTCGTTGGGATGACAGCGAAGAGACGGGGTATCGCGTCAATCGGATCGAGCTGGGCGATCGCCTCTCGGATGTGTTGGGGTACGTCCACTTCAACGCCGAACATGCCAGCCGGCGGGTGCAATGCTTGGCGGATTTGGCCCTAGCTGAAGGGAAAATTTCAGTTTCGACAGCAGAGGAGATCGCAGACAGCTTCTGGGCGCATCTGCAGTCAACGACCTACCTGCGTTAGACAGGTTTGGTTCAGTTAGAATTGCAGGCCTTATCTGTCAAATATCGACAAAGATCGGTAGCCCTTTTTTCCGCCACTGCTGACATTTTGAGATGGCCTGATCGAACTTTCTCGTTCGTGATGAAGAGGGTTCATCTTGTTTTGCTTTGTGCAATACCTTGATGAAATCATTAGCCAGATCGGGTTCCAGGAGGGCATTCTGCTTCAGTTGCTCCCGTAAGTTGGGAAAATGCATCAATGCTCGTCTGAGAGCCAGCGCGTCAAGCGCATCAAAAAGGATTGAGTCCATGCGAAGTCTTTCGTCTTCTTTCCCTTGCTGGGCCATTTCTGACGTTTTTCTGTCGTAAGGGAAATCAATACCTAGATCGTGTTTTCGAAGTCTCACTCTTTTCGAAGAACTAGAAACGGCCTTCATGTATAGCACTAGACATTGGTCACAATCCTCAATCGGACTGGCTGCGCTTGCGCTTTTCCTCTGCTTGTTCTTTCAGCTTTTGCTCGTACGCTTCGTTATCCAACTGCCCCAGTCTGAATATTCCCAACCCGGCGCAGGTCAGAATTGAGTAAGAAATCGCCCAACTGGGGGTGGTAAACGTCTCCCAGACCACTTCGCTGGTGGCTCCCATGGCTAAGAACGGTAATGTGCTGGCGAGGGAGGCGATCGCTTCGGGAATTCGGTTGGCGACGCGATCGATCCAGCGATTCACCCACCGTCCACAAATCAGGTAAAAGCCCAGCGTCCAAAACAACATCCCGGTTAGAGTGGCTGGTCTTAGCCAAGGAGAAAGCCAAACTGGGACGGAGAAGTCCAAGGCGACACCTGCTGTAAAGAAACGTTACGGTTCATCATACGGGAGGAGTAGGGTTTCGCTCTAGGGGGTGGGGGGTGGTTACTGGTCATTGGTCATTGGTCATTGGTCATTGGTCATTGGTCACTGGTCTATGTTCCGCACTAATGACGAAGGACAAAGGACGAAGGACAACGCCGAACAGCACTTAGCAGAAATCTCTCTCAACTCCCCAATCTTGAATACAATTGCGCCGTACCTCGATATCGGCAATGACAGCATCGTCTTCAACTGCAACCAACTCTAATGCTCACGCTGAGTCCAAGCCGGAGCCCATTGTGTCGTTGCGGGGAATCGTGAAGCGGTTTGGCGATCGCAAGGTGTTGGATAACGTCGATCTGGATGTGTATCCCTGTCAGGCGCTGGCGATTGTGGGACCATCGGGGACCGGTAAATCAACGATCTTGAGGATTCTTGCAGGACTGCTACAAGCCGATGAAGGAACGATTCAGTGGCAGGGACATCCGCGTCAGTTGGCCGAGCTGGTGGATTCGGTGCCTCAGCACCTGGGGATGGTATTCCAGAATTCCGCCCTGTTTGACTCGTTGACGGTGGATGAGAATGTCGGATTTTTGCTATACCAGCATTCCAAACTGCCGCGATCTCGCGTGCGCGAGCTGGTGGACGAGCGGCTGGAGGCGGTAGGTCTGCAGGGGATTGGCGATCGCTATCCGGCTCAACTGTCGGGGGGGATGCGCAAGCGGGTGAGTTTTGCTCGCGCCATTATGGAAGACCCCGATGATCCCGATGACGACCCGTCGATCTTGCTGTACGACGAGCCCACTGCCGGTCTCGATCCGATTGCGTCTACCGTGATTGAAGACCTGATTCGAGATTTGCAGAAAAAGATTTGCAATACTTACGTCATCGTCACCCACCAAGACAGCACCATCCGCCGTACTGCCGATCGGATTGTGTTACTGGCCGGTGGCAAGGTGCGCTGGGATGGGCCGGCATCGGAGCTGGAAACATCCGATAACCCGTACGTGCGGCAATTTATGAATGGCGATTTGCAGGGGCCCATTCAGGTGTTAGGGGATTGATGGGGCTTCCAGTCACTCTCAGCCTTCTCACCCTCACAGTCACACTCGGCACACTCACCCTCAGTACAGTTGACTCAATCAATTATCTGGAGAGGACATGCAATCGCGACTGTTGCGGGAAGGGAGTCTAGGCCTGCTGATTTTGGGTGGGATTGTTGGATTCTCGGGGCTGTTCTTCTGGATTTTTAATTTTCGGGTGGGAGAGCAGGGGTACCGGTTTACGGTGGAATTTGAGGATGCAGGGGGGTTGCTGAATGGGGCTGCTGTCCGGTTGCGTGGGGTGGAAGTGGGTCGAGTGGAGGGGATTGTCACCCAGTTGGATGTGGTTGAGGTGGGTGTGGCGATCGATAGCAGCGGCATCTTGATTCCTGCCAATTCAGAATTTGTCTCCGCTCAAACGGGCTTAATCGGCCAAACGACATTGGATATTATTCCAGTCGATAACGAGGATGACGGTGAACCGGCGGCTGCCAGTCCCGCTCCCCCGAATGCTGAGAGTCTGGCGGGGCCGTTGGACGATGCCTGTGACTCCGATGCGATTGTGTGTAACAACGCTGTGATGCGGGGGGATGTCGGGGTTAACTACGCTCAGCTAGTGCAACGCATTGACAGCTTGATTTCTAGCTTTGATGACGGCAGTTTTTCGGACAATTTGAATTCAGTGGCCACCAGCGTGACTGACGTGGCGGATAGCGTCACCGTGCTGTCCGAGTCGATTCAGCAGGATTTGGATATCGAGGCCATTTCGGGGGCTGCGGCTGCTATTCGAGATGCTGCCACTAACTTGAATGGGGTGCTGGCTGAGAATCAGGCTTCGCTGACGGCTACACTGGATAACTTAGAGACGTTTTCGCAAGATGCCAGCGAGATTTCTAGGGCGCTGAAGCCATTGCTGACGGACGAACTGTTTGTGCAGGATTTGACGGCGATTTCGGCCAACGCGGCGGCAGCGACTGCAGATTTAAAAGAGGTGACTGCTACCCTCAACGATCCGGACGTCATTCTCAACATGCGTACCGCTCTGGATTCCGCCCGAGTGACGTTTGAAAATACCGAAAAAATCACCACCGATCTGGAAACGCTGACTGGCGATCTGGAGTTTCTGGAGAGTCTCAAGAGTTTGGTGTTTGGGCTGGATGGTTTGGTGTCGTACCAGCCCATGCCTGGGATTGCACCCTATCCAGTCAATGCCTCTAATACGGAGGTTCGGCTGAACTTTACTCCAGTGGAACTAGCCAGTTGGGAGCTTGATGTAGTTGATGAAAGTCGGTTGTAGTGCGGGCAGATGAAAGGGCTTTGTCACATTAATTCAGCTAGAAAGCGTTGGGCCGGAAGCTCTCCAGCAATTGACCTCAATCAAGCTTCTGCAGATACACGGGCGATCTGGTTCCAGGTTTGGAAGCGCGATCGCATCTCCTCCCGATAGCGGTTTGCTGATGTAGTATTTGCCATTTCAGTTAGGACAAAGATCTCTATGCATAGTCAGGGATAGACATAGCTGAAATGTCCGCAGTGGTGTGGCCACTGCTATATCAAATGTCTTCTTGGACAGAAGTGAGTTCTGATGGGCTCAAACCGTACTCAAACAGAAGCGATAGTAGAGCCAGACTGGGTAGCTGATGACGACAGCTGGAAAGCGGTGGCGAGAGTAGCAAATGGGTCGATTATCCATCCCCTCATTCTTTCAGCTCAGGATACCTGACACTTAATGTGACAAAGCCCTTCTATAGACCCTGAGATAATAGAGTCACCCATAAATCCATGAGGTAAGTTTTCGTGGATTACTTTGATTTAAGTAATTATTCTCGGTCCATCTCAACACATTCACCCACAGCCCAACTTTGGTTTGACAGAGGTCTGATATGGCTCTATGCCTACAACCATGAAGAGGCGATTTCTTGTTTCCAAAA
Source organism: Cyanobacteria bacterium J06642_12 (assembly GCA_039817825.1). Classification (GTDB taxonomy): domain Bacteria; phylum Cyanobacteriota; class Cyanobacteriia; order Thermostichales; family PCC-7336; genus PCC-7336. The sequence goes on from JBCBVA010000058.1 coordinate 21,629, forward strand.
AGCTTTGGAACACGATCCCTCCTGCGCTATTGCCCACTGGGGGATCGCCTATGCTATCGGGCCAAACTACAACAAACCCTGGGAAGCCTTTGAGGAAGAAGAAAAGCCTGATGCTGTCGAAATCGCAAAAAACGCTATCACCCAAGCGGCTGCCCTTGCTCATCAAGGAACACCTATCGAGCAAGCATTGATTAAAGCCATTTTTCATCGCTATCCAGACAATCCGGCTGTTGAAGATTTTGCTCCCTGGAACGACGCCTACGCCGATGCAATGCGCAATGTTTATCAAGCATTTACAGACGATCTCGATGTTTGTTGTCTGTTCGCAGAGGCACTGATGAATAGAAGCCCTTGGCAGTTGTGGGATCTGCCATCGGGTCAGCCGGCTCAAGGAACGAGTACTCTAGAAGCCCTTACCGTTCTGGAAACGGCCTTCGAACAGTTACAAGGAGCGTGGGAGCATCCTGGTCTGCTGCATATGTACATTCATCTGGTGGAGATGTCACCTCACCCAGAACGTGCACTCCGTCACGGGGATTGTCTTACCAACCTAGTTCCCGATGCTGGGCATCTGTTGCACATGGCTACCCACATTGATGTGTTGTGTGGCGACTATATAAACGTCGTGTCTCGAAACCAAAGAGCGACTCAAGCGGATCGAAAATTCGTTGAGAAGGTCGGAGCCGATAACTTTTACTCTGTCTATCGCCTTCATAATTACCACTTCACGATTTATGGCGCGATGTTTTTGGGTCAACCTTCTGTTGCGTTATCGGTAGCGGATGAACTGATGATCGCCTTACCAGAGGATTTTCTGCGTCCTATGGCTGATTGGTTTGAAGGCTTTTTACCCATGAAGCAACATGCTCTAATCCGATTTGGATTGTGGGAAGAAATCCTCGCTCAGCCCCTTCCTACCGATGCCGAATTGTATTGTGTAACCACGGCAATGATGCGTTATGCTCGCACGGTCGCTCTGTCTAATTTGAAAAAGCATGCCGAAGCGGAAGCCGAACGAGCCCATTTCGAAAAGGCTTACCAACAGGTTCCAGAAACGCGGATGCTTTTTAACAACACCTGTAGGGACATCCTCCAAGTTGCTGAACAAATGATGTTAGGGGAGCTGGAGTATCACAAAGGCAATTATCAAAAAGCATTCGAGCATTTGCGTCGCTCGGTGGAGTTGGATGACAGCTTGCCATATGACGAGCCTTGGGGATGGATGCAGCCCGCAAGGCATGCTCTGGGGGCACTCTTGCTCGAGCAGGGACATTACGATGAAGCAGAAGAAATCTACAGAGCAGACTTAGGTCTGGACAAGACGTTGAGTAGAGCTCTCCAGCACCCTGGAAATGTCTGGAGTCTACATGGACTGTACGAATGCTTGGTCAATCGAAGTGAGACGTTGGAAGCGACTCACATTAAGCTGCAGCTCGACAAAGCGATCGCTCGGGCTGAAGTCCCTATCCGTGCATCCTGTTTTTGCTGGCATAAAGCCGTTGCATAGGCTGATGTGTTTGAATAGAAACCGTCAAGATTTGGGATCTCAAATCAATGTGAGCTTCGATATCGGCTTTCGCCGTGGAGTTGCGAACACTATGCAATCGTCGTTTCTCACTATTGATGATGTCTACCACCTGCTGACGGCGATGCACTAGCCCCGATAGGGCTTGCTGTAATTCCGATGCCGCAGGCTGAGGATCGGGCTGAATGGCTTCGGCAAAATGGGCTAAGACTTGAGCCTCAATTCGGATCGTCTTGGCCAGACGACCGCAAACTTTGGCAAAGTCACGCCCTCGTTTTGGATCAATCACCGTGACAGCAAACCCTGCCTGTTGCAGATGCTGCACGACTCCTCGTTCCCAACCTCCTGTTGAGTCCAGTACCACCCGATTGACTGGAAACTGGCTCAATCGCCGACTCAACTGCTTCCAACCAGTGGATTGATGCTTTCTTGCCAGCACTCATTGCCAGGGCGAGTTGCGATATCTAGGGTCGGCTGACGTCAATTCCCACCCATTGACACTCTTGCATG
>JBCBVA010000059.1:0-23067 GCA_039817825.1 Cyanobacteria bacterium J06642_12
TGAGTAAGGGGGCAAGTCGTTGGGCAGGTCTGCCCAATTACAACCATTCTTGAGCTGATAGAAGATTCCATCCAGAATTTCTCGGGTGCTCCACCGGGGAGGACGGGTCCGCTTTTTCTGCGGCAATATGTTTGGCAGCATAGGGGCGAGCACTTCCCACTCTTGGTCGCTAAGACTACTCAAGTACACCATTCTGCCTGGGTTAGACTCTGTCCCCAAGATTATTTCCCACGACAATAGATCTCAAATGGGTTCTATAGAAAGCGCGTCACTGTTCGTCACCAGATAACGATACGGACCACACAGTTTGCCTCTAACTCCATCATGCACTTGCAGCTCGGTGAAATAGTGGCGGCCAGACGTAATTTCCTTTCAGCCAGTTAGACAACATTCTGCTTGGATTGTTGTCGATACAAAGCACCCGGGACGCGAGAAAAAGAGTCCGGGCCGCAGGCCAGCATTCACCAGTTATTGAGTTTACCGAGAGCGATCGCGCAGCAGGCGGCGCATCACTTTATTGGAAGCCCTCCCTCACTTGAGCCCCGAACGAGACTTACCGAGAGGGAAGAGGTATAGCTGGAGCGAGGTACTTCAAATCGGATATGGCATTGGGATGCGACCTCGCCACCCTTGACGTTTGCCAATCCGCTTGTTGGGGAATGTGAATCACATACCCCTTCTCGGTCAGCGCAGCCACAATGCGCTCCACGTGTTCCAGCCCCCGCGTCTGCAGGACAAACTGAATGCTGACCGACTGCAGCGGCAACCCGGTGAATACCCGTTGATGCTGCACTTCGACGATATTGGCTCCGGCATCACCAATACAGCTAGCCACATCAGCTAACCCTCCGGGCAGATCTCTAACATCGACATCCAGTCGAATCAACCGACCGGAGCGCACCAGCCCCCGCTGCACGATTCTGGAGAGGATAGACAAGTCAATATTGCCGCCACTGAGAATGACGCCGACCGATCGACCGACAAACCGATCGCGATAATTCATCACGGCTGCCACGCCAACCGCCCCCGCTCCCTCCACCACCGTTTTTTCCCGCTCCAGCAAGAGTCCGACGGCTGCCTCAATCTCCCCTTCATCCACCAGCACAATCTCGTCCACCCACTCCCGCACGAGCGGCAACGTCAGTTGACCGGGGGACTTGACTGCAATCCCCTCCGCAATCGTCGAGTTACCGCAGGTGACTGGCTCCCCCCGCAGCGCCTGGAAGGTGGAGGGAAAGCGCTTCGTTTGGACGCCAACGATCTCGATGTTGGGGCACAGACTCTTGGCCGCAATCGCGTTCCCCGAAATCAAGCCGCCCCCTCCCACCGGCACCATGAGCGCGTCTAATTCGGGATAGGCGTCCAGCATTTCCAAGGCGATGGTGCCCTGCCCGGCAATAATGCGTTCGTCATCGTAGGGATGGACCGTTTGCAGACCGCGCTCGCGGGCTAATTCTTGTCCCAAGGCAATCGAGTCGTCCAGTGTCTCTCCGTGGAAAATCACCTCGGCCCCAAAGGCGCGGGTGCGCTCCACTTTGATATTGGGGGTGAACTGCGGCATGACGATGGTGGCCGGAATACCCAACCGTTCGGCCTGATAGGCCACCGCCTGCGCGTGGTTGCCTGCGGACATGGCAATAATGCCTTTCTCCCGCTGGGTTGGAGTCAAAGAAAGCAGCTTGACCAGAGCGCCACGCTCTTTGAACGAGCCGGTGAATTGCTGGTTTTCAAACTTGAGGACAATGTTGGCACCTACGAGTTCCGACAGCGATCGCGACTGCCGAAAGGGGGTATCGGATGCCAGACCTCGAATGATGTCAGAGGCTGCGAGGATGTCCTTGAAAGTGACGGTCATCGCTCGCTTCCTCAACCAGTACCGATTGGGGTGGCCTGAGTTACCGTTGCGATAACCCCGTAATGTTGGGCTATTCGAGCCAGGGCGTTAATGCCGCGATCGAGATGCTCGCGGGTGTGGGCGGCGGAGATTTGCATGCGTATGCGAGCCTGACCTTTAGGAACCACCGGATAGCTAAACCCGATCGCGTAAATCCCCTCTACAAGTAGATCGCGGGAGATATCCTGGGCCAGCTGCGCTTCGTAGAGCATAATCGGCACGATTGGGTGAATGCCGGATTTGATGTCGAAACCAAGAGCCGTTAGGCGTTGGCGGAAGTAGCGAGTGTTGTCCATGAGCCGATCGCGCAGGTCGGTGCTTCGCTCTAGCATCTCCAAAACATGCAGGCTGGTGTAGACAATGACGGGGGCGAGACTGTTGGAGAACAGGTAGGGGCGCGATCGCTGGCGAAGGAGGTCAATAATGACTTTGCGACCTGACGTAAAACCTCCCGATGCACCTCCCAAGGCTTTGCCGAGAGTGCTGGTGACAATATCCACCCGACCCATGACGCCGCAATGCTCGATACTTCCACGTCCTGTTGGGCCGAAAAATCCGGTGGCGTGGCTGTCATCCACCATCACCAAGGCATTGTAGCGATCGGCCAAATCGCAGATGCGATCCAATCGGGCGATATCGCCATCCATGCTGAACACACCGTCGGTGGCAATTAAGCGAATTGTGGCAGACTGGGCTTCCTGCAACGCTCGCTCCAATTCCTCCATATTGCTGTGGGAATAACGGTAGCGCTTCGCCTTGCACAGCCGAATGCCGTCGATGATGCTGGCGTGGTTGAGAGCATCGCTAAAGACAGCACAGTCCGCATCTAGCAGGGTTTCGAACAATCCACCATTGGCGTCGAAGCAAGAACTGTAGAGGATCGTGTCTTCCGTACCGAGGAACTGCGACAGCTTGGCTTCCAAGTCTTTGTGAATGGTCTGGGTGCCGCAGATAAAGCGCACCGATGAGAGTCCGAAACCGTATTCAGTCAATCCTTCTCGGGCCGCAGCTATCAATTCAGGATTGTTGGACAACCCCAGATAGTTGTTGGCACAAAAGTTAATCGCCTCCTGGCCTCCCATCACGGCAATCTCTGCCCCCTGCGGTGTCGCCAGAAGACGCTCCCCTTTATGCAGGTCTGATTGCTGAATCTCGTCCAGGATGGCTTGAAAAATGGGGGCTGCAGTTATATCCATCGGGATTTCTCCTTGGATTGCTGTCGATGCAAAACCTGGATTCATGCCCGACTGGGTACTGGTTGCAGTTCAGATGGGGACGAAACGTCACCCCAGCCAAGCTGTTCCGACAGTCGGACGAGCATGTCCGCCACGATCGCCGATAAGTCGTAGCAGTGATGCCAGCCCCAATCCTGGCGTGCCTGCGAGTCGTCAATAACAGACGGCCACGAATCGGCAATATCCTGACGAAAATCGGGACTGTAGTGGCAGGTAAAATCGGGCAGATATTGCTGAATTTCGGCAACCAGCTCGGCCGCGGAGAAACTGACAGCGGCAATGTTGTAGCTAGAGCGCACGGTGATGCTGTCGGGGTCTGCATGCATGAGGGCGAGGATAGCGGCGATCGTGTCCGGCATGTACATCATGGGTAGCCGGGTATGCGGCCGGACAAAACAGGTATACGAGCGGTATTTGAGAGCTTCGTAAAACATTTCAACGGCAAAATCTGTCGTTCCGCCCCCCGGTAACGTCGTGTGACTAATGATTCCAGGCAAGCGCAGGCTACGAACATCCACACCGTAGCGATCGGCATAGTACTGACAGAGCATTTCTCCGGTGGCTTTGGTAATGCCGTACATCGTCGACGGATCTTCCACCGCAATTTGTGGGGTACCGATCTTGAGGGTTTGGGGGCCGAAAACAGCAATAGAACTGGGCCAGAACACCCTGAGGTGATGGGATTTGGCAATATCTAGCACATTTCTAAGGCCGTCAATATTCACCGACCAGCAGCGATCGGGAAGCTCTTCTCCTGTGGCAGACAAGATGCCTGCTAGATGGTAAATAGTGCCAACGCGGTACTGCTCTACCAGATCGCGTAGGCGACCTTTATTCGTAACGTTTAGAACTTCGTAAGGTGAAAGATCGGCGTCGGTTGCAGATGGCGTACGACTACTTTCAATGACCTGTCCCGTGCCGTAGCGATCGCGCAAGGTTACTGCCAGGTCGCTCCCGATCTGTCCCTTGGCCCCCGTCACCAATATCGTCGTTCCGCTACGCACCACTCCTATCCCAATTCATCGTTTTGCGCGAATTTTCAACCAAACAATCCCCTCTTCGAATGCAAATCTGCTCGAATCATTCAACGTTATGGCTAGACTCTAGAAACTAAAGAAAAATTCACTAATATATCGACTGCAATCAGCAACAACCAGCCTCTATTCGTCCATAAAAGCTAACGAAAAAGGAAGGTCAACCGATCGGACTTGGCCTGCTAGAACGCCTATAAAAAGGGATTATAGAACGAAGCGATATGAAAAACACTTCCCTAACAAACAAGGGATTGGCCAGAATTCCTTAGCTTCCATTTTAATATTCCTTTTAGCCGATGTCAGATGTTTGTGTAGATTTTTGTATGACAAAACTCGATGGATCGCGATCGAATAAGCCACAATTTAAGTAGAGATAATTCTGGAAGAAGGAGACCCGTGATGGACGATACCCGAATGGAAGCTATAGAAGTCTTAGGCGCAATTGTTGGCTTCTTTCTTGTTGGCGCGCTAATTATTGCGCTCGTATAAAGCCAAAGCGCTTAGCTGCCCCCTGACAGACCTGCGCGATACAGCCGGAGGGCGATCGCCTCTAGTGGCACAGTTCCCCTCCGTTGCCACATCCAATGCGCGGGTTATGTGAGTCCGCTGTCGATTACTTTGTGCTCTGGTCGGACGTGCTGTCGGAGCGGGCTCGTATGGGGTCGTGTTTTGTTGTTTGGAGGCCGCCCCAACCATGCCTGCAATACCAACGGCTTCAATACCATCGGCTGTAATGCAGTGCCTCAATTTCATAGACGGTCGCTGGGTAGCGGCGAGTTCGGGAGAAACCACGGACTGTCGCAATCCGGCTGACTGGAGGGAGGTGGTGGCTACCGCCCCACGCTCCAATCCTACCGATGTAGATGCCGCTGTTATGGCGGCCCGCCAAGCGTATCGTCACTGGCGACTGGTTCCCGCTCCAGTGAGAGCGGAATACGTGCTGCGCGTGGGGGAGTTGCTGCGGGAGCGTAAAGAAGAACTGGCCCGCATGATGACGTGGGAAATGGGCAAGCCGCTGGACGAAACGAGAGGGGACGTGCAAGAGGGCATTGATTGTGCCTTCTACTACGCCGGAGAAGGGCGACGCTTGTTCGGTCAAACCACCCCGTCTGAATTGGGCAATAAGTTCGCCATGACGGTGCGGGTGCCGGTTGGGGTCTGCGCCCTCATTACCCCGTGGAATTTCCCCATTGCTATTCCCTGCTGGAAGTCATTACCGGCGCTGGTATGCGGCAATACTATTGTCTTCAAACCGGCCACCGATACCCCTGCCTGCGCCACCTTGCTGACGCAAATTTTTGAGGCGGCTGGGCTACCGGCTGGTGTCGTAAACCTAGTACACGGTAGCGGCGAGGACGTCGGACAGGCTCTGACGGAGGATCCAGAAGTTGACCTGGTGTCGTTCACCGGCTCGTCACAAACGGGAGCAGAAGTGGGGGCGACCTGTGGACGCACCCACAAGCGGTTGTGTTTGGAAATGGGCGGCAAAAATGCCCAGATCGTGATGGAAGATGCGGATATTGACTTGGCCCTAGATGGGGCTCTGTGGGGGGCGTTTGGTACGACGGGGCAGCGCTGCACGGCCACCAGTCGCTTGATTGTGCATCGCGATATTAAGGCTGAGTTCCTGAGCAAGTTGATCGACCAGGTTCGATCGCTGCGGTTGGGCTCCGGTCTCGACCCCGATACGGATATTGGCCCCCTGATAAACGCCACTCAGCGCGATCGCGTTGTCCGGTATCTCGATATTGCCCGTCAGGAGGGAGCACAGGTGGCGATTGGTGGCGGCATAGCAGTGGAAGGGGAATTACAGCACGGCTTCTTTTTCCAACCCACAATTTTGGATGAGGTGACGCCGGAAATGAGGGTGGCACAAGAGGAAATTTTCGGCCCCGTGTTGGCTGTACTTGAAGTGAATTCGTTCGAAGAAGCGATCGCAGTGCTCAACCGTACTCCCTACGGTCTCTCCTCCTCTATTTACACCCGAGATGTCAACCGCGCCTTTCAAGCCATCCGAGATATCCAGGCTGGTATTACCTACATCAATGGCCCCACCATCGGGGCAGAAGTTCATCTGCCGTTTGGAGGGGTAAAGCAAACCGGTAACGGCCACCGCGAAGCCGGAAGTAGCGCTCTAGATGTGTTTTCGGACTGGAAGACTGTGTACGTGGACTATTCCGGTCAATTGCAACGGGCACAAATCGATAACCGTTGAGGACTGTCATGTTGGACGTCATGCCGAACTCCACCCTGCCACGCATGCCGCGCTTGGTTACGCCGTTGCCGGGGCCACGGGCTCGGGAGTCGATCGCGCGCGATCGCGCCGTGTCCTCTCCCTCCTATACCCGTGCCTATCCACTCGTCATCGCGCGCGCCCAAGATTGCTCGGTTGAGGATGTGGATGGCAATGTCTTCTTGGACATGACGGCCGGAATTGCTGTGACAGCAACGGGACACGCCCACCCCCAAGTGGTAGAGGCCATTCAGCAGCAAGCCGCGCGCTTCCTGCACATGTCGGGAACGGATTTTTACTACGAGCCCATGCTGGAGTTGGCGGAGGCACTGGCTGCGCGGGCTCCCTTTCCAGTGCCCCAGAGGGGAGCTAGGGCACAGGTATTTTTTTGCAACTCCGGTACCGAGGCGATCGAGGGGACTATTAAGCTGGCCCGCTACTATACGAAGCGAACGCGAATTCTTGCCTTTGAGGGGGGCTTCCACGGACGCACCTACGGTTCAATGTCCCTGACGGCGTCGAAAGCAGTGCAGCGTCAGGGCTTCGGCCCCTTACTTCCCGATGTCTCCCATATTCCCTACGGCACCCTTGCCAGCCTCGATCGCCTAGAAAAGGAGCTGTTTCCCGCCCTATTACCACCGGACGAGATTGCGGCGATTGTGGTGGAACCCATTCAAGGGGAAGGGGGCTATATCGTTCCAGAAGACGGATTTTTGCAAAGAATACGGGATATCTGCGATCGCCACGGCATGTTGATGGTGGTGGATGAAATTCAGGCGGGGATGGGTCGAACAGGGCGGTTATTTGCGATCGAACATTGGGAGGTACAACCGGATATCGTCACGTTGGCGAAAGGGATTGCCAGTGGGTTGCCGTTGGGGGCGATTTTGTCGCGGCCGCAGTTGATGACCTGGCCAGCGGGCTCACACGCTACGACGTTTGGGGGGAATCCCGTTGCTTGTGCGGCGGCGACTGTCACGCTGAGATTGCTAGAAGCACGCTTGATGGAGAACGCCCGCCAGATGGGCGAGCATTTGCAGACTGGTCTGGCCCGACTGGCCGATCGGTTTGATTGCATTTCATTGCCGCGTGGCAAGGGATTGATGATTGCGGTGGATGTGTTGGCTCGGGATGGCAATCTCGATGCAGGGCTGCGCGATCGGATTATCGAGCGAGCCTTCCATCGCGGCCTGTTATTGCTCGGTTGCGGTAAGGCTGCGATTCGATTCTGTCCACCCCTGACTATTGAAAGCGATCGGATCGAGATGGCCCTGAAATTACTAGCTGAAGCAATTACGGACCTTTCATGAGCCAAGTTCAGATTGCCCTGCAACTGTGGGACCGTCTTTGGCAAACCTACCGCCGCCGTGTCCCCTACGCCCGCATCTACCAACAGCTTGTTGAAGAGGCGGGGGGAACGTTTGCCAACGACCATATTGCTTTTCGCTCCCTCCGTCTCGACACAGAAACCTCTCACGGCCCGATCGATCTGGGGATTGCCTACCTCGCTCCCATCGTCGAATCTTTGGGCTACGAAGCCGCCGGAGACTACCAATTCCCCGATCGCCATCTCTATGCCCGCCACTACCTACATCCCGATCGAGATCGCTTTGCCTTACCCAAGCTGTTTATCAGCGAACTTCTTGTAGACGAGCTTCCCGAACCCGTTGCCCGGTCGATCTGCGACACCGTTCGCTCCGGCCAATTTGCAGATGCGAAAGACCTGCAGTACAACATCGAGCGAACCACCAGTCATGCAGATATCGAACAACTCGTCGATCGCCTGCAAACCGTCTTTACTCGCCCGTGGAATCCTCCCCTGCATTCCGTCGTCAACGGTGTCAACGAAGTCAGCCAATACGGAGCTTGGGTGTTGCTGCATGGTTACGCTGTCAATCACTTCACGGGCTACGTCAACGCCCACCACACCACTGCTCTATCTAATATCGAGATTGCTGCCCGAGCCCTAGCAGATCGAGGCATCCCCATGAAGACTGAGATTGAAGGGAGCCGGGTGAGCGGCCTGCGCCAAACGGCAACTCGGGCAGTCGTCGAAATGGTCTCCGTGCAAGAGGACAGCACTGGGAATCTAAACGAAATTCCGTGGCCCTATGCTTACTTTGAAATTGCCGAGCGCAATCATGTTGAAACTCCTTCGGGGACAACAGAATTATTTGAGGGGTTTCTCGGAACGCAAGCACAACATCTATTTGAGATGACGAGAAGAGAACGGTAATCCCTATATTCGTAGCGGAAATCGCTGCAGTTGAAGCCTGACGGCAAGATAGGCAACAGGAGTCTTTCAGAGGACGATCTGTCGATATAATCGGCAAATCGCGACCTCATTGACATATTTTGAACCTTTCGATTTCTGAACATTAAAAATCGATTGACAGGTAAGACGTTGGAATGCCGATTCACGCTGCAGACAATAGGCGAGTCGAATAAATCCCAAACGATCGATCATCAGTTCTGGAAGACTTGGCGGGATGCGGAATAATTGTCGACGAGACAAAGCAACAATCGAGAATGATTGATTTGTTATAATGAGTTCAGAATCAACAGATGGAAATAAATAGGAGGTGATTAAAATTCTCTGTTGTGACGATACGAGGTCTTCTCCTGACGAACGAACAATTTTCTGCTGCCACCCAAGACAATTATCGATTTGGGGTACGAATTGTTTGGTTTTGAAACCTCGTGATGATGCCTGTATAGCAACAGGATACTTGCGAAGTGATAGATAGCGTTCGCTCTCTTTGCATTGAAATTACCAGTTGCTGTTTCCGTTCGCATTGCCCACAGCACTATTTGAGAGTTCGCCTATACAACGCTTGTTCCTGGTTTGAAAAGTGGCATGGCAGCGTTGTTCTAGTGCAGGGTAAAGAGTATGAATGGCCCAGGTTCGCTCAAAATTGAGCAGGAATTTAGATTGAAGACATTGAAAGATGCCCTTGCATCTGCCAATCACGACCAGTTAGAAGAGTTCTCAATCGAACTCACCCGTCAGTTGATGATGAAAGACAACTGGATCCAGCACATGTTTAAAGAGTGCTACCTCCCAGATTTGCCCAATCAAGGCTTCAGCAGAAGAAGTCCAGCCTAAAGGGAATATCTAGCAGTCTGCCCTCATATTCGAGGGCATTTTTTTGTCTGATGAGAGATTTTGACGGAAATTTTTATGGGTTTAATAGCAGATGAGAATAGAAAATACTGAGAAATAATACTTATTCTTTTCCTGGCTTGGATAGATTTTAATTTAACTCCATACTGAAATTATGCGCTAGTAAGTAGAAGGTTTATTTCCAAATTGATTAGAATTAAGAAAGAGTCCGAGAGCATTATCCGCTAGCCAAGCAAAGACTTGCGATCGCCTGGAGATGCTCGGTCGAGTGTTGCTTGCAATGATTTTGCAGCAGTTATGTGACAGCCTGAGTTCTAATATCTGCCACATATACGGCATCAGGCGATCGATTTGTGCCCCATTATGTCGGGGAATGCCATTTGTAGGGGCCTGACTCTATCCCCATACATGTTTGTGAGTTGAGTGTTATTCCGCCAGTTGTTCGATCGCTTCTGAAATGCGCATCGAGCAGCATTGACTCTGGTATTGAACGTTAAATATTGAGAGGACAGGATCGTGCCACAACTAGCTCCTCACATTTTCGACCTCATGCATCGTCAGGGGGTGCAACACGCGTTTGGGATTCCGGGAGACTTTGCCCTCACCCTCTACGACGCCTTGGCTGATAGCGAAATTACGCCAGTGGTCATGACTCACGAACCCTGTGCGGGGTTTGCTGCCGATGCCTACTCCCGCATCCGGGGTATTGGATTGGCGGTGGTGACCTACAGTGTCGGCGGATTGAATATGGTCAATTCGGTGGCGGGAGCCTATGCAGAAAAGTCGCCGCTGGTTGTGTTGAGTGGTGGACCGGGGGTAAAGGAACGGCAGGAACGAAAGCTACTCCACCACAAAGTCAAGACCTTTGACACCCAGCGGCGAGTTTACGAAGAGGTCACTCTGTATGCCGCAACCCTAGACGATCCGGCCACAGCCGACGCCCAAATTCACAAGGCGATCGACTACGCCACCACCTTCAAGCGGCCGGTTTACCTGGAAATTCCCCGCGACATGGTCTACGCGGAGATTGAAGAAACCGGCTCTTCCTTATCGCCGCTGAAACAAACCGATGCGGACACGCTGGCCGAAGTCCTAACCGAAACCCTCGATCGGCTGCAGCAAGCGAAATTGCCCGTACTGATGGTCGGGGCAGAGGTGCATCGGTTTGGCCTGCAAGAACGAGTACTAGCGATTGCCGAAATCCTCGGACTACCTGTGTGCTCCACAATGCTGGGCAAATCAACGTTCCCAGAAGGACACCCTCAATACATCGGAATTTACAACGGCGAGGCAGGGGATCCGTACGTGCGCCATCGGGTGGAGGACTCGGATTGTCTGTTGATGTTGGGGGTATTCATGACCGACATCAACCTGGGTATGTTCACCGCTCATCTCGATCCGGCGCGCACCATCTCGGCCACCTCCGACGGCGTGGCGATCGCTCACCACCACTATTCACAGGTAAGATTCGAGGACTTTATTGCCAGCTTGCAACGCCACCCCGAGTTACCCCGGTGTCCTGCCAGCGATATTGTGGCCATGCATCCGCGCGTGTCGCCGATGACAGGCCCCATTACCACCCGAGGATTGATCCACGAACTGAACCAGTTCATCGACGGAAATACCCTGCTGGTAACCGATGTGGGGGATACCCTGTTTGCCGCTGACGATATCCGCATGCAGGCAGGAACCTCATTCTTGTGCCCTGCCTTCTACGCCAGCATGGGCTTTGCCATTCCCGGAGTTATTGGAGCCCAGTTGGCCGATCCGTTCCGACGGGCGATCGCCTTACTGGGGGACGGAGCCTTCCAGATGACGGGTATGGAACTGATCACCGCCCACCGGCTGGGTCTGAAACCGATCGCGATCGTCTTGAATAACGGCTCGTTTACCTCGTTGCGCTCGATGGGCCACGAGCAGGCGGCATTTGTGACTATCCCCCGCCTTGACTACGCCCAACTGGCCGAGGTCTGGGGTGGGCAAGGATTTGCCATCGAAACGGTTCAAGAGTTCACGCAGGCATTGCACGCGGCTCGCACCAGCGACACCTTCAGCATTCTCGATGTGCGGCTGGCTGCCGATGCTGTCTCGCCTGCTTTGCACCATCTAAGCGCTCTGTTTGCCAAAACCCTGAAAGGGTAGCAGGGCCAGGAGGTTCCCTATGCTAACTGCATTACAGACATCGCTCGATCTTGCTCCTTCGCAACTGCTGATCGGCAACGAGTGGGTGGATAGCCTCTCGGGTAAAACCTTCGAGACAATTAATCCCGCTACTGGAGAAGCGATCGGGAGTATCGCGGAAGCGGGCGCTGCGGATGTCGATCGCGCCGTTGTTGCCGCGCGTGCTGCCTTCGAGCAGGGGGAATGGGCGGAGATGTCTGCTCGGCAGCAGGGGGAACTGTTACGGGCATTGGCCGATCTGATCGAACGGTATCAGACCGAGCTGGCCGAATTGGAAAGCCTCGACAGTGGCAAGCTCTTCAGCCAAGCGCAGACGGTTGACTTGCCTCTCGCGATTCAGTGCTATCGCTACTTTGCAGGGTGGGCCGACAAAATTCAGGGGCGCACGATGCCTGTGGAGGCCCCGTACTTCAGCTACACGCGCCACGAGCCGATCGGCGTTGTCGGTCAAATTATCCCCTGGAATTTTCCATTGCTGTTGCAGGCATGGAAACTGGCTCCAGCTCTTGCAGCGGGCAATACGGTGGTACTGAAGCCCGCCAGCAATTCCCCACTCACGGCTCTACGGGTCGGTGAGCTGATCGTAGAGGCTGGATTTCCTCCGGGTGTTGTCAACATTTTGCCCGGCCCCGGATCGGAAACCGGGATGGCTATTGCCCAGCATATGGATATCGACAAGGTGGCGTTTACGGGATCGACCGCTGTGGGACACGCGATCGCGGTGGCGGCGGCCAGCAGTAACCTGAAGCGGGTCACGCTTGAGTTGGGGGGCAAGAGTCCCAATATCGTGTTTGCCGATGCCGATATCCATGCCGCTCTAGAGGGAGCGCATTTGGGGCTGTTCTTCAATCAGGGGCAGTGCTGCACGGCTGGGTCGCGGCTGTTTGTGGAGGAGAGCATCTACGACGAGTTCGTGCTCTGCTGCGTCGATCGCGCTCGGCGGCGGATTGTCGGAGATCCTTGCGACCCCGCAACGGAGCAGGGGCCGCTGGTCAGTGAGGTTCAGCGCGATCGGGTGATGGATTACATCGAAACGGGGATGCGCGAGGGGGCTCAGTTGATGTGCGGGGGCAACCGAGTGGGCGATCGCGGCTATTTTGTCGAGCCCACGGTGTTTGCGGATGTTCGCGATGACATGACGATCGCGCGGGAAGAGATCTTCGGCCCGGTGATGAGCATCATCAAGTTCAAGGATGTCGACGAAGTGATTCGGCGCGCGAACAGCAGCATCTATGGTCTGGCAGCGGCGGTCTGGACCCGAGATTTGTCCAAGGCTCACAACGTCGCCCATGCTCTTAAGGCCGGAACGGTCTGGGTAAATTGCTATGACGTCCTCGATTCTGCGGTGCCCTTTGGTGGGTTCAAGCAATCGGGGATGGGTCGGGAATTGGGGGAATACGCCCTGCAGGAATACACCGAGGTGAAGGCGGTGACCCTCAAGTTATAGACAGCTTCAAACCTACTGCTGTCAGATTTGCCGAGGAGACTGAAATGGATACGCTATTTCGATTTGCAGATGATTTGGGGCCGGACAAGATTGTCCACCTCTACGATCCTCAGACGGGGTTAAAGGCCATTGTGGCGATCGACAACGTTGCCCTGGGGACGGCAATTGGGGGGGTAAGGATGGCTCCTGATGTGACGACGGAGGAGGTGTTTCGGCTGGCGCGGGCGATGACGTTGAAGAATGCGGTGGCTAACTTACCGCACGGGGGTGGCAAGGCAGCGATTGTGGCCGATCCGAAACTGCCGTTGGAACGCAAGGAGCTGTTGATGCGGTCGTTTGCGCGGGCGATCGCGCCGTTACAGGATTACATTCCCGGCCCGGATATGGGGACGGACGAGCAGTGCATGGCCTGGGTGTATGGGGAGATTGGTCGGGCGATTGGGTTGCCTGCGGCAATGGGGGGGATTCCGCTGGATGAAATCGGGGCGACGGGATACGGGTTGGCGATCGCGACGGAGGTGGCGACTGACTATTGCGATGTCGAGTTAGAGGGGGCTCGCGTGGTGGTGCAGGGGTTTGGGTCGGTGGGTCAGCACGCGGCGAAGTACCTGGTGGCGCGGGGAGCTGTGTTGGTTGGCATTGCGGATTCGGGTGGGACGTTGTTCGATCCGGACGGTATCGATCTTGAGGCGGCAATAGGGCTAAAGTCGTCCGGGCGCAGCATTGTCGAGCTGGGTCGAGGGACGGTGATGGATCGGGATGGGGCGATCGCTATTGAATGCGACATTTGGATTCCGGCAGCGCGACCGGATGTAGTGCGTGTCGATAATATCGATCGCCTCAAGACGAAGTTAGTGGTTCAAGGGGCGAATATTCCGTTTACGGCGGAGGCGGAGGCTATCTGTCACGCCCAGAACATTCTGGTGATTCCGGACTTTATTGCCAATTCGGGTGGGGTGATTTGCGGGGCTGTGGAGTATCGCGGCGGGACTCAGGCGGATGCGTTTGAGGCGATCGCCGCTGAGGTGCGGGCCAATACGGCGGCGGTGTTGGATGAGGCGGCGCAGACGGGGCAGTTGCCCAGGCATGTGGCGATTGAGTTGGCTCGGTCTCGGATTCGGGCCAAACAGGCGCAAAGGATTCCTCTCGATGGGACGGCGATCCGTTCGTAATTCGGCGATTGCGGAGTGAATGATCGTTCAACGGTAGGAAAGATAGGGAGTGTCGGTAGTGAGACTATGCCGGTGCTCCCTGTTGTGTTTTGGACAGAAGTTTACTGTGGCATCGGTAGCCTCATAAGTTGCAAAAACCGCTAAAGATGTCTGTATCCCATGCTGGTTGGCTGGTATGGTTACCAACCCTGCCGGAAGTAGCGATAGCGGTATCCTGTTTCTTCGCTACGATCGCTCCGTACCCAAATTGGTGTGAGGCTCACCCGTGCCCTTTACCCCCTCTCACATATTGGCGATCGTCCCCGTCGGGAAGCTCTGGCCTCGCAAACTCGCCTTCTCCGCCCTGGCGATCGGCAGCATCGTTCCCGATTGGCCGCTGTTTATCCCCATCGGCCCCAGCTACTCAGCCACCCATTCATTAATCGGACTCGCGATCGCCTGCATTCCCCTAGGGTTGGCCATCTATGTGTTCTTTCATTCCGTCCTCAAACAACCACTGTTCGAACTTCTCCCACACCCCCTGCGGCAGCGTTCAATTCAGCTCGCCGCACCAACCGTTCCGTCGAGAATGCAGCAGTGGCTAGACATCATCATCGCGATCGCCATTGGAGCCCTCACCCACATCGTCTGGGATGCCTTTTCCCATCAAGGCAAATGGGGCACCCAACTCATCCCCGTCCTCAACCGCACCGTCCTAACGATTGGTAACCAACCGATACCGGGCTACAAATTGGTCCAATACGGCAGCTCGGCGATCGGACTCCCACTACTGCTCGTTTTCCTACTCATGTGGTTGCGCACCAGCCATCCGCGAGCAACTCCACCATCACCCCTGACAGCCACCACTCGCACAGCCATCATCGCGAGCCTACTAGTGATTCCCACGCTCGCTGGGTTTTGGCCCATCGCACAACTTCTCTCATCCCCCATGTCCTACGAAACCTTCACAGACGCGATCGTCAGCGGGGTCATTCTGGCAGGAGGAGTGTTGTTGGTTGCGATCGGCATCTACAGCCTGTTGTTCTATCCACTTGTCAGACTGCAGAAAAAGTAGTTGAACTGAGTACAGATTGACTGTGTCAACCCAGAATTTGGCAATGTCCTGTGGAGAGCTTGCGGATGGATATCAAACACGTCATCACCGAACTGGCCGCCCATCCAGATGGCTCGTTTTTAGACCTGATGCCATTCAACGGCGCATCGATGGGAGCCTGCAACATCACCGGTACATCTCCGGTGTGGGAAATGAATCCCGATACCGACGAACTGTTCTACATTATCGAGGGGGAATTTGAGATGGTACTGCTAACAGAAGACCAACCCGAACGCTGCGTGGCCTCGGCAGGGTCGATGTTTGTGGTCCCCAAAGGAATCTGGCACAAGCCAGGAGCCCCACGTGGTTCGAAATTTATTTATCTCACCCCAGGCACCACCCTGCATTCAGATGCTGACGATCCGAGAGTCAGCACCTAATTTCTGTATTTATCTAATTTCTGTTTTCACTGGTATCAAAGTCATTTCCAAAGACATCGATCTGCCGAGATTGAAAGTACCAAGATTACTGCCGATCGCCTCCGGAGAACCAGAGCAATGCCTTCCCACGAAACCATCAACTACGTTGAATTTCCGGCCAAAGACTTGGCTGCAACCAAAGCATTTTTCACACAAGTGTTCGGCTGGTCATTTGAAGATTTCGGGACAGACTATACGGCGTTTGCCGATAGCGGTCTGGATGGTGGGTTCTACCAAGCCGATTTGGCATCCTCCACCCAAACAGGAGCTGCCTTAGTCGTGTTTTACAGTCAGGATCTAGAAGCCACTCAAGCCAAAATTGAAGCGGCGGGCGGAGCGATCGTTCAACCCACCTTCCCGTTTCCGGGCGGACGGCGATTTCACTTTGCCGAACCCAGCGGTAACGAGTTCGCCGTCTGGTCAGATCGGTAATATCCAAACCGGTAAGATCTAAGCCAGTACTATCCAGATCGGAAATACTCAGGCCGTGAGCACTATAGAACCAGTTGCTCGTAAGCCACAACCGGTCCCACCATTCGCCCCCATTCAGTACTCTCTCCCCTCCAGTCCTGTCCAGCAGAACCCATTGCCTCACCTGCACCCTTACGTAGCCGAGAGTCTCAAATTGATACTTACCTGGATTTTTTCAGTTCAACCTGCAAGCTTATCTATGTATCGGTTGTAAATATTTACTGGCTACGATCGATCCTCTTCGGCATCGCACCTTGACATCCATATAGCTACACTGGTGCATCCGATATTACATATACAAACGATCCCCGTGGGTTAGACTCTGAACTTATCCAAATGGATGCGCGGCCATGTTCTCAGAATCGTCCCGCCCCAAATCGCCTCAAAACCAACCGCCTCAACACAAGCACATCGTCCTCACATCCCATCCCGGACGGTTTGGGCCAAAACCGCTGCCAATTGACTGGGGCCACCCCGATCCCAAACAGCGCGGACCGGCGATCGCCACCCTGACCAATCCCGCCCATCGCAACGTCGTCGGCACCCATTCCGGCTCTTATGCTGTCTATCGCGCCCTTGCGGTCGCCAGTGGAACGTTACAGCGCCGCCATCGGGCAGACCTAACCAATACAGCTCCCACCAACCCGATCGGCCCCTATCCCAGTTGGGCAGACCCCGACAAAATTGTCTCTCTCGATCCGTTCGGGGCAACCGTCAGCGATGCCTTTTCGGACTTATTAGCCGATGGGTACGACATTCGCCCCACCATCGCCATTACCAAAGCCCACATCAACATCCCCGAACTACAAGCAGCTGTCGATTGCGGCCGTCTCGTTGCAGATGGTCAAGTGCTGAAAGATGGCGGAGATTTAGTGGTCACCAAAGCAGCGATCGAACCGGTATGGTACCTGCCAGGAATCGCTCGCCGATTCAACGTGGATGAGGGCGAGTTACGGCGCACGCTCTTCGAACAAACGGGTGGGATGTTCCCCGAATTGGTCACGCGCTCCGATCTAGAGGTGTTCTTACCACCGATTGGAGGATTAACCATCTATATCTTGGGAGACATTGGAGCGATCGTCGATCCGGGCCGCCAGCTAACAGTAAGGGTGCACGACGAATGCAATGGCTCGGACGTGTTTGGCTCCGATATCTGTACATGCCGCCCCTATTTGGTGCACGGTATTGAAGTGGCCGTAGAAACCGCTCAAACCGGCGGGGCTGGAGTGATTGTCTACGCCCGCAAAGAGGGACGTGCTCTGGGCGAAGTCACGAAGTTCTTGGTCTATAACGCCCGCAAGCGTCAGGAAGGTGGCGATCGGGCGGATGCCTACTTCAATCGCACTGAGTGCGTGGCCGGAGTTCAGGATATGCGATTTCAGGAGTTGATGCCGGATGCCCTGCATTGGCTGGGGGTGACTCGCATCGACAGGTTTGTCTCCATGAGCAACTTGAAGTACGACGCAGTCACCCAGTCAGGTATCGAGATTGTCGAGCGGATTTCCATCCCAGACGAACTCATCCCAGCCGATGCTCGGGTGGAAATGGATGCCAAGAAAGCCGCCGGTTACTACACCGATGGTGATGTGCCCGATGAAGCGAGCTTGGCTCAAGCCTACGGGCGCGACTTAAGCGATTGAACGTGTTGTTGAGGTGAAGAGGGTAATGTGACAAACGGCAGGTGGGCGCACCGAGCAATCCACTCAGAAGCAGATGCGATCGCCTATCTGCGCTCGCCTCAGGCCATCCGCGAGCGCTGTCACTTCCTTCTCGATCTGGCGATCCAAGGGGATCTGCAGCACTTTGACTGCAATCTCGATCGGCTCGAACCCACGGTAGAGTTCGTTCTGGAACTGTTGCAAGAGACCTACCCTCAGGGAGAGATCCCGTTCCACAGCCGCTGGCGCCACTTCGATGTGGGGGGAATACCGCGGCTATCCGTCTTGGACAATGTTTTGGCCAGAGCCTCCGATACAGACCGAGCCAAAGCCAAATTAGATTTAGCGGTTGTCAGCGTTCTGCTGGATGCGGGAGCTGGAAGCGAGTGGACGTACACCGATCCGGCCAGTGGTGTGTCTTTGTCGAGATCGGAAGGGTTGGCGGTGGCCAGTTTGGTCATGTTCGGCAACGGCTTTTTCTCCTCCAATCTCAACCATCCCATGCAGGTGGATGGGGCAGGATTGCAACAGTTGACCGAAACCTCCTTAGCCGCTTGGTTTCAGGCATCGGCAGCCAATTCACTGGTGGGGCTGAGCGGACGCCTAGAGTTGCTGCGCCGATTGGGGGATGTGCTCGTTAGCAGCCCATCCTATTTTGGTAGCGCTCCCGCCCGCCCAGGAAATTTACTGGACTACTGGATATCCGAATTGTTCGACGAGGGTGAAGTGGGTGCATTGCCGACACTCTCCGCCCAAACCATCCTGCTGTCAGTTTTGGAGGGCCTCGGGCCGATTTGGCCGGGGCGGGTCCAGTTGGGAGGGGTCAACCTAGGAGATGTTTGGCCCCATTCGGCCCTGACAGGAGATACGCCAGGGGCCACCCTCGTCCCGTTCCACAAGCTGTCCCAATGGCTGACCTATTCTCTGATTGAACCTCTGGAAGAACTGGGATGGAGGGTGACAGACCTCGACCAATTGACGGGATTGGCCGAATACCGCAATGGTGGATTGTTTGTAGATATGGGCGTGCTGCAGCCCAAATATGCTGGTGTTCTGGAGCGATCGCACTCGCCGGGGGCGGAGGTGATTGTGGAATGGAGGGCATTGACTTTAGCGTTACTCGATCGCCTTGCCGATCGGTTGCGGACTCGTCTCGGCATGACAGCAAGCGAGCTTCCCCTGGCAAAGGTGCTGGAAGGGGGCACCTGGATTGCAGGACGACGGATTGCCCGCCAAACGCGAGCGGATGGCAGTCCACCGATCTCGATTCACAGTGACGGTACCGTGTTTTAGCGGGTAATTTGTCCCCTAGCTCACAATTCCAGTCTCGCGTTCTCTCTACACTGCAGTCTTCCTGCCTCGATTGCGTTTATGCCAGCTCCTATTACAGTCCTTGACCACCCGCTAATTCAACACAAGCTCACCCTGATGCGCCGGCAGGAAACCAGCACGGCAAAGTTTCGATCGCTGTTGGATGAAATCGGTATGCTGATGGCTTACGAAGCCACTCGCAATCTCCCCCTAGAACGAGTCCCCATTCAAACTCCTGTTGCGAGCACTCATGCCCCCATGCTGGCGGGCAAAAAGATGGTCTTAATCTCGATTATGCGAGCCGGACAAGGACTGCTGGATGGCATGTTGAAGCTGATACCATCCGCTAGAGTGGGCCATATTGGCTTATATCGCGATCCCAAAACTCGTGTTGCTGTGGAGTACTACTTTAAGGTGCCTCACGACACTGACGAGCGAGATATGGTGGTTGTCGATCCGATGGTCGCTACCGGTAACTCGGCTGTCGCCGCCGTTCACCGCCTCAAAGAAACGCAGCCACGGTCGATCTCGTTCATGTGCTTGCTGGCAGCCCCCGAGGGCATCGATCATTTTCAAGCAGAGCACCCTGACGTACCGCTGATTACGGCGGCGATTGACGAGCGATTGGACGAGCACGGCTACATCATTCCGGGATTGGGAGATGCGGGCGATCGCATGTTCGGCACCCAGTAATTGACAACTACAATTGGCCAACCGGTCAGTGGCCTCTCAATGCCTACGATTGTCTAAACCGCCTATTTTGCCACCCGTACGTTATCCGGAAGGGGCGTCAGGGAACCAGTCATGGACCAGCCATTGCGTTCGGCAAGGTCGTAGAGGCGATCGATGCGGATTTGGGTCATAGGGTGCGTGGAAAAGTAATCGGTAAAGCGATTGTCGTTACCCGATGCCAAAATGCTCTCAAAAAATTCCAGACTGCCCCCTCCGTGCCCGTAGTGCTCGACCACCTTTGCTAGGGCAAATTCATCAGCAGCTAATTCCTGGCCGCGTCCGTAATGCAAGGCGGTGAGTTCGCTAGCAACAGAGACCACTCTGCCGCCGCCACCGTCGGAGTTAAGCCCCAATGCAGAAGTAATCGTCACAAACACCAAACCTCGCCCCAATCGTTCCAGAGGGTCGCGGTTTTCGAAATGCCCCAGCTCGTGAGCCAGTACAAACGCAAGCGCATTTTCAGACTCGACAGCATCAAATAGTCCTTCGGTCACCACGATGTGACCGCCGGGAAATACCCCTGCATTGGGAGCTTCTGATTCGACAACATTTAGACGCAACGGAACTCGCTCTACAATCTCTTCATCGCGAATTGCATTCAACAGATCGAGAGAGTAGACAGCCCGTGGATCGCGATCGGATGCCTCGTCTTCCAGTTCTGGTGGGTTTACTCGCCGAGCAATCTCCACCTCTGTCTCCTGATCGATGCGGTTGACCAAGATATCGGAGATCCAGCCTAAGACCAGATAGGCCCCTACTGAAAATGCACTAATCACTGCAAGCAGATAGGCAAGATTTGCCAGCGGATGCACTGGCGTGACGTTCACTTCTTCGGTGATGGGTTTGGGGACGTACTCAGGAGGAGAAGACATTGCGGATTACAATTAACGCCCTTGCCGCTCACGGAACGCCGTTCCGTAAGCCATTGCCTCAATGGCGATAATGCCTTGGTTCCCTGCTTTATTGCCCACATCGCTGGTCTCGATGCGCACATTCACCATTTGATTGGCCCCCCAGGCCATCGCTTGCTCTTTCATGCGCAGAACAGCTTCTCGGCGGCCACGATCCACCACACTTTCGTACACCGTTATCCGTCCCCCAACCAGATTGCGTAAGTTAGCGACAAACACCTTAAAGGCGTCTGCAGATACCACCACGCTACCCACAAACAAGGCGGCTTCAACATTAGGGGGCATCGGCTGTTTAGCCCCATAGGTGACAGTTGGAATGTGTATGGTCTGGGCCTCGCGAGCCCGAATACTCGCGTAGCTTTTCTTCTCGATCGTGCTGCCAATAGCGTAGTAAACCGTTAGCGGCACCACCAGAAAGATGAGGAAAAAAATTAAATCAGCCATACCTTTTAACGTCCGAAACTACTGCCGATTCCCAAAATTACTGCACGCGAACAGCAGTGCCATACACGTAGAGTTCCGCCGCACCTGCTGCGATTGAGGAGGTGGCAAATCGGACATTAACGATCGCATTTGCCCCTTGCTGCTGTGCTTGGGCAATCATGCGGTTGGTTGCTTCTTGTCGAGATTCCTGCAGTAGCTCGGTGTAGGCTCCCAGTTCCCCACCCACCAAGTTTTTTAATCCAGCTAAAAAGTCTTTACCCACGTTTTTGGCACGCACGGTATTGCCACTCACCAAGCCGTAGTGTTGCACCATTTGCATGCCGGGAACGCCTTCCAGGGTGGTTAGAATCACGAACGCCTCCTTGTTTAGGCTGATTCACAGCAAATTTTAACCAGTTCACTCTGGTGACGCCCGTGTCCCCACAAATCTTCCGATACAGCAACATCCCATCGTCATATCCCACCGTCAATCTCTCGTGCACGCAGGATGGCATCACGCGAGAAGCAGCCCGAGTCCGAGCAGCAACCCACTCCAAAAGTGAAAGGCAACCGCAATAAACTTCGAGCCACTAATTTTCTGAGGGTTGCTGTGGTGTTGATTCATCAGACGAACCAAACGAATAGCTGGGGGAAGGCTGGCGATCGCTAACAATCCGCCAATCGGCATGACTTCAAAGATCGCCAACCCCACTAACAGTCCAAAAAACGCCAGCACCATTCCGGTCACCACCTTGGCTCCGGTAGCAGTTCCCAATCGCACAATGGGCGATCGCTTCCCTGCGGCCAGGTCATCGTTCACCTGATGGAAATGCGAGCAGAAGAGGATTAATGTTGTGCTGATACCAATTAGAGCAGATGCTGACAAACTAGCTGGCGACCACATTTGCGTCTGACTGTAATAAGCAGCCCCCACCGCCATCGGTCCAAACGTAATCCAGCAAATGGGTTCCCCCAGTCCTTGATATCCCAATCGGAACGGCGGCCCCTGATACGTGTATCCCAAGAAGCAGGCGATCGCGATAATCGCCACTACCGTCCAGTCCTGCTGCCACCACGAAATCGCCGCGATTCCAGCCACTCCCAGCGCGAGCAGGAGATTGGCGATCGCGAACACAGCTGGAGCATTCCCCGTCAAATTCACAATCGAGTGAGCTTTATTCTTATCGATCCCGGTTTTGGAATCGAACACATCATTGGTTAGATTCAGCCACGCCAGAATAGCCACTGCCGAACCCACAAACGTCCCGAAAATGGGCCAATCCATCGCGCCAGCTTCCCTCCAAGCGATCGCGCTTCCGACCCAAATAGGGATTATCGCCACGCTATACATCGGAGGCTTGATGGCGGCCAGCCACAGTTTGCGGCGGGAGAGGGTTGGCTGTGGAACGGTCATGGAGTCGAGAAGTCTGGGCCTGGAAAGCGTACCAATTGTCTCATTGCCACACGGCACCCCAACGGAGATCGGGGCAAAATTCAGCCGATTCCAGCTAATCTGACCCACAAGAACCACTACTTTTCAGTCGAGCACCCTATAATGAGAGCGCTCGCAAACTATCTTTACAATCATCTGGGCATTATTTGCTCTGTAGTTTGCATGTCATTTTCGTCCATACCCTTAGGAGGGTAATTCCATGACCATCGCAATGGGTCGCAGCCAAGCGAACCGCGGCTGGTTCGACATCATGGATGACTGGCTCAAGCGGGACCG
>JBCBVA010000060.1:0-22722 GCA_039817825.1 Cyanobacteria bacterium J06642_12
GCAGAAGGGTTCGTCTAACCCCTGTCTCTCAGAATCAAACTGCTGTCTTTCAAAACAGAATTGACAGTCACAGCCCGAGGTTTCCCTCGGGCTTTTTTTGTGTTGTTGCAGTGGGGCCATACCACTGCGGACATTTCTGCTATGTTTCCCTCTGACTGTTCCTGGAAACTGTTGTCCTAACTGAAATGGCAAACGCTATATCGATCGCCACATCCCAATGTGTTCGGTAAGACACTCTCCAGCCCAGTTTCTTTGCTAGAAGGGTGCTTAATCCAATGCGGTCTTGCTTTGCGCTTACGACTTGAATGGCTGATACGCAGGTAGAGCGTCGATCGTGAGAAACGTTAAAACTTCTAGTCGCAGGTGGATTGCGAGCCAGCGATCGCGGCTATCCCAGAAGTAGGTAGCTCGAAGTGGACAGGGCTGACGCCAAACAGAGAGCAGCCGTCGGATTGTCACTATCCCAATACAGCTATGACTCAAGCGATATCGACTCCCACCCAACAAACAGGGCCTCTCAATCCAGAGGAACTGCGCAACACCCATGCCTACTGGCGCGCCTGCAACTACTTGGCCGCTGGCATGATCTACCTCAAAGACAACCCGTTACTGAAGAAACCACTAGAGGCCGATCAGGTCAAACAACGGCTACTGGGCCACTGGGGAGCATCTCCTGCCCTCAGCTTCAGCTACGTTCACCTCAATCGCTTGATAAAGAAGTATGACTTGAACGCCATTTTCATGGCAGGTCCCGGTCATGGAGCGCCGGGAGTGATTGGTCCTGTGTATCTGGAAGGAACGTACTCGGAGTATTACCCCGATAAGAGCGAGGATGAGGAGGGGATGACAAATCTCTTCAGATGGTTCTCGTTCCCCGGTGGCATCGGCAGTCACTGTACCCCCGAACTACCCGGTTCGATTCATGAGGGAGGGGAGTTGGGCTACAGCTTATCCCACGCATTTGGGGCCATTTACGATAATCCCGAACTCTTGGTGGCGTGCGTTGTCGGGGATGGCGAAGCTGAGACGGGACCACTCGCGACTGCTTGGCATTCGAACAAATATGTCAACCCTATTCGCGATGGGGCCGTTCTACCCATCCTTAACCTGAACGGTTACAAGATTGCCAATCCGACACTGCTGTCTCGCATCTCCAAGCGAGAGCTGAATAGCTTGTTTGAAGGCTATGGCTACATACCCTATGTGGTGGAAGGGGAAGACCCTCTGGAGATGCACCAGCAAATGGCGGCAACGATGGAGAAGTGCGTCGAGCAAATTCGCGCGATCCAAGCAGAATGCCGCAGTTCGGGAGAGGCCAAGCGCCCCATGTGGCCGATGATTATCCTCCGGACCCCGAAAGGTTGGACGGGGCCAAAGGAGGTAGACGGACATAAAGTTGAGGGTTTTTGGCGTGCCCACCAAGTTCCCATGGGAGGCATGCATAGCAATCCAGAGCACCTGCAGTTACTGGAAGCTTGGATGAAGGGCTACAAGCCAGAAGAACTGTTTGATGACAAGGGAGCTCTGATCCCCGAGCTGAAGGCCCTGGCTCCCACAGGCCAACGGCGCATGAGCGATAACCCGGTCGCCAACGGCGGCCGCATTCGCAAAGCCTTGTGCATGCCAGAGTTTCGCGATTTGGCAGTAGAGGTTCCAGCCCCAGGCACTGTCGAGGTTGAGAACACCCGCGTGCTGGGTTACCTGCTACGGGAAGTCATGCGCAAGAACATGGACAATTTCCGCGTGTTTGGCCCGGATGAAACGGCGTCCAACCGCCTGCAGTCCCTCTACGAAGTCACCAAGAAAGCCTGGATGGCGGATTACCTACCGGAGGATGAGGACGGTAGCGAAATGTCCCCCGATGGTCGGGTGATGGAAATGCTGAGCGAACATACCCTGCAGGGATGGTTGGAGGGCTATCTACTATCAGGTCGGCACGGATTCTTCCACACCTACGAAGCGTTTGCCCATGTGGTGGACTCGATGTTCAACCAACACGCCAAGTGGTTGGATATTTGTAAGAAGGAAGTCCCCTGGAGAGCTCCGGTATCCTCTCTAAACATCCTGCTCTCCTCTCTGGTGTGGCGGCAGGATCATAACGGTTTCAGCCACCAAGATCCCGGCTACATCGATTTGGTCACCAACAAGAGTGCGGATGTGGTGCGGGTGTATTTCCCACCGGATGCGAATTGCCTCCTGTCGGTGGCCGATCATTGCTTGCGCAGTACGGATTATGTGAACGTGATTGTGTCGGACAAGCAGAAGCACCTGCAGTATTTGACGATGGACGAAGCGATCGCCCACTGTACCAAGGGGTTAGGCATTTGGGAATGGGCCAGTAATGACGATGCCGGAACGTCTCCCGACGACCCAGATGTGGTGATGGCCTGCTGCGGTGACATTCCGACAATGGAGTCGCTAGCTGCTACGGCGATCTTGCGGGAGGAGTTTCCCGAGTTGAAGGTGCGGTTTATCAACGTGGTTGACCTGCTGACCTTGGTAGATGACAAAGAGCACCCCCACGGGTTGTCGAATCGCGACTTCGATACGCTATTTACCCCCGACAAGCCGATTATGTTCAACTTCCACGGCTACCCTTGGCTGATTCACAAGCTGGTGTATCGCCGCAGCAACCAAGAGCGCATCCACGTGCGGGGTTACAAGGAACAGGGCAACATCAACACACCACTGGAACTGGCGATGGAAAACCAAATCGATCGCTTCAATTTGGTTATCGATGTCATCGATCGCGTTCCGTCATTAGGTTCTCGGGCCGCTTACGTAAAAGAACGGATGAAGAACGCCATCATCGAGCACACCCATTACGCGTTTACATACGGTATGGACAAACCGGAGATTACGAACTGGACATGGCCCTATAGCTAGCTATAGGCAAGTGCCCTTGGGGAAGTTGAGTTGAGGCTTGGCTTCCTTATTTTTTTCGAGGCTGAACTAGTGTCATATCAGTTCAAAAATGATGGGCTAAATGACCTCCACAGGCTTACTGCAATATTTTTCTGAAGGATGATATCCATCAGAGTAAGCCTGACAAACCACTAGAGGACAGATCGTGACTGGCTTGAAAGATGCAAACTCACAGCCAACGCCTCGCGTAGAGGACGATCGCACTGGCCTTAGTGTGGAGACGCTACGGCGAGCATTGGCTGACAATCTGTTCTATATCCAGGGAAAGTTTCCAGAGATTGCCACCCTCAATGACTACTACATGGCGCTGGCCTACACTGTTCGCGATCGCTTGTTGCAGAGGTGGATTGCCAGTATCCAGACCTACAAGCAGCCCGAGGTGAAACTCGTGGCCTATTTGTCGGCTGAATTTCTCGTCGGCCCTCATCTAGAAAACAACCTGATCAATCTGGATATTTACAACCGAGTTAAGCAGGCCGTGAGTGAATCCGGGCTGGATCTGGACGAGCTGATAGAGCAGGAAGAGGAGCCGGGGCTGGGCAATGGCGGATTGGGACGATTGGCTGCTTGCTACATGGAATCGTTAGCAACGCTGGAGATTCCGGCGATTGGTTACGGCATTCGCTACGAGTACGGGATTTTCGACCAGGACATTCGCGATGGCTGGCAGGTGGAAATTACTGATAAGTGGCTACAGTATGGCAATCCGTGGGAATTACCGCGTCCGGAGTACGATGTCTCGGTCAAGTTTGGAGGCTACACAGAATCCTATACTGACGAGCACGGCAATTATCGAGTCCACTGGGTGCCGGGTTATGTTCTCAAGGGTATTCCATATGACACCCCGATCTTGGGCTACAAGGTCAACACGGCCAATACGATGCGGTTGTGGAAGTCGCAAGCGTGCGAATCATTTGATTTTCAGCGGTTTAATGTCGGCGACTACTACGGTTCGGTGAATGATAAAACGGTTGCGGAGAATCTCACGAAGGTTCTGTATCCGAACGACGAGCCCATTCAAGGGAAGGAACTGCGATTACAGCAGCAATATTTCTTTGTGTCCTGCTCGCTGCAGGATATGATTCGCATCCATCTCTATAAGGGAAAGAGTCTGGATACCTTCCAGGAGACGTTTGCCGCGCAGCTAAACGACACCCATCCGTCCATTGGAGTGGCCGAACTGATGCGGTTGCTGGTGGACGAGCACCACATGGATTGGGATACAGCCTGGGAGGTGACCTACCAAACCTTTGGCTATACCAACCACACGCTGTTGCCCGAAGCCTTGGAAAAGTGGCCGCTGGACCTATTCGGTCGCCTATTGCCCCGCCATCTAGAAATTATTTTCGAGATCAATCAGCGGTTTCTCGATCGTGTCCGCATTCACTATCCATTCGACATCGCCAAGCTATCTCGCATGTCTTTAATCGACGACAGTGATGGCAAGTACGTGCGCATGGCCCATCTGGCAACGGTGGGTAGTCGAAAGGTGAACGGGGTGGCGGCACTGCACAGCGAACTAGTGAAGCAAACGATTCTGCATAACTTTTACCAGTTCTCCCCCGAAAAGTTCACCAATGTCACCAATGGGGTAACGCCTCGCCGCTGGATGGTGTTGAGCAATCCGAAACTGGCGGATTTGATTTCCCGCAAGATTGGCGATCGCTGGGTGGAACATCTGGATGACTTACACCATTTGGAGGCATTCGCCTCCGATCTCGACTTTCAAACAGCTTGGCGACAGGTCAAGGTTGCGGCCAAACAGAAGCTAGCCGATCGCCTGCTCAAGCGCACGGGGATCGCCCTCGACCCCACCACGCTGTTCGATATCCAGGTGAAGCGCATTCACGAGTACAAGCGACAGCATTTGAACGTACTGCACATTGTTACCCTCTACAACCGCATCAAGCAGAATCCCGAGCTAGCTGTAACGCCACGGACGTTTGTCTTTGGAGGCAAGGCAGCCCCCGGCTATTTCATGGCCAAGCTCATCATCAAGCTGATTAATTCGGTAGGGGAAGCAATCAACAACGATCCAGACGTGCGAGATCGCCTCAAAGTGGCCTTTGTCCCCGATTACAACGTCACCAACAGTCAACCCGTCTATCCGGCGGCAGATCTCTCCGAGCAGATTTCTACAGCTGGGAAGGAAGCCTCCGGCACCGGCAACATGAAGCTGTCACTGAATGGAGCTCTGACGATTGGCACGCTGGACGGGGCCAATGTCGAGATTCGCGAAGAAGTTGGGACGGAGAATTTCTTCTTATTTGGGTTGACCGCAGACGAGGTGGCCAGTCTGAGGGCTAGTGGCTATCACCCCAGAGACTATTACGACTCGAATATCGAGCTGAGGCAGGCGATCGATTTGATTGGGTCGGGCTTCTTCTCCCACGGAGATCGCCGCTTATTCCAACCCATTGTTGACTCTCTGCTCGGCAGCGATCCCTATCTGCTGCTGGCGGATTACCAGTCCTACATCGACTGTCAAGACCGAGTCAGCCAGGCATATCTCGATACCGAGAACTGGACGCGGATGTCGATTTTGAATGTGGCACGCATGGGCAAGTTTTCCAGCGATCGCTCGATTCGAGACTATGCCGAAACCATTTGGCACGTGCGGCCCATTCCCGTGGAGCTAAAGGATTACGTTCAAGCAGCTGCACCGTTAACCGTGCGCCAGTAGAGGGGGCATCATCGTGAGTCTGAATCTATATCTGCTCAGGCATGGTGAGACCACTTACAGTCAGAGGGGAGGGTATTGCGGCAGGCTCGACCCCGAACTAACGCAGTCGGGATTGGCAATGGCACAAGCGTTTGCTGACGCTTATCGCCAGCGCGAATGGACTGCCGTGTTTGCCAGTCCGATGAAACGCACGCTCGCTACAGCCAATCCTTTATGTTCTGCAATTGGTGCGACGCCGCAGTTGCGGGATGGCCTGAAGGAAATTGACTATGGGGACTGGGAAGATCTGACTCACGACATCGTGCGGGATAAATATGCGCATGATTATGTCGCGTGGATGACGGAACCCGCTTGGAATGCCCCCACTGGCGGTGAAACTGCTGTCCAGGTGGCCAGTCGTGCCGATCTGGTGATTGCCGAAATTCAGGAAACGTTTTCTGAAGGCAACATCCTCGTGGTGTCTCACAAAGCTACCATTCGCATTATTCTCTGCAGCCTGCTGGGGATCGATTTGGGTCGCTATCGCGATCGCATCGAAATGCCCGTGGCCTCCGTCAGTGTCGTGACGTTCGGTCGCTACGGTCCGATGCTGCAGCGGTTGGGCGATCGCTCGCACTTACCCGAGGAACTTTGCAATCGTGCGGGGACGTAGATGGACATGAATATTCTGGTTCTCAATGCTGGCTCCAGCAGCCAGAAAAGCTGTTTATACCGCTTGGGGTCCAAAATCGCTGACTCTCCGCCAGAACCTCTGTGGAGTGCGCATATCGAGTGGTCGAAGACTGCAGGGATGATGGAGGTGAAGGCTGGGGGTGCTAAGGTCGCGATCGAGCTGGCGGCTGGGGATTCGGCAACGGCGATCTCCAAAATGCTGGAAACGCTAGTGGTGGGAGACGTCCAAATCCTGGATGATTTAGCAGACATTGACGTGGTGGGTCATCGGGTGGTGCATGGAGGCTCGGCATACTCGCAACCGGTGCTAGTGGATGATGAGGTGAAAGTAGCAATCGCCGATCTGAGCGTGCTGGCTCCCGCGCATAATCCGGCGAATTTGGCTGGGATTGAGGCGATCGAACTGTGCTTAGGGAATGTGCCGCAGGTGGCGGTGTTCGACACGGCGTTTCACAGCCAGATGCCCCTGACATCAGCGGTCTATCCCATTCCTTACCAGTTCTTTGAGGAAGGCATTCGGCGCTACGGATTCCACGGCATTAGCCACGATTATTGTTCGCGGCGGGCGGCGCAGATTGTGGACACGCCCCTCGATACTCTGAAGTTGATTAACTGCCATCTGGGGAACGGTTGCTCGCTGGCGGCGGTGGATGGTGGCATCGGGATCGACACCACGATGGGATTTACGCCGCTGGAAGGGTTGATGATGGGGACTCGCAGTGGCTCGATCGATCCGGCGATTTTGCTTCACCTCATGCGGACAAAGGGATACGACGCCGATCGCCTAGACACCATGCTCAACCGGGAATCGGGGCTGAAAGGGGTATCCGGGATTTCGGGGGATATGCGAGAGATTGGAGCGGCGATCGCAAACGGAAACCAGCGGGCACAGCTAGCATTTGACCTCTACGTCCATCGGCTAAAGTCGGCGATCGGGGCAATGGTAGCCAGTTTGGGTGGCCTTGATGTGCTCGTGTTTACAGCAGGGGTTGGGGAGCATTCGGCTATGGTTCGAGAACAGGTGTGTCGAGGGTTAGAGTTTTTGGGGGTGACGTTGGATGCTGCTCTGAACTCAGCATCGCCAATGGATACTGTCATTTCTGCACCGGACTCAGCTGTCACCGTGCTGGTGATTCATACCGAAGAAGATTGGGCGATCGCCAAAGCCTGTTGGCAACTGCGTCAGCAGCTTCGCTAGCATAGGCGCTTGGGGATGGGAATGTGGGAGTAGGATGCAAGCTAACCAGTCATCTAACCCTGTGGCAATGAGGTCTAGCGAGCCCTGAGAGCATACGAGAGATCGGCAAGTTTCTCGGATCCTGCCAATATTCTCATCCGCTAGTGGTATCCGGCTCAAATCGCTGATTTCTACTATCAAATATCAATAGTTTCCGGCATTGATAGAGGACATTTATGGATAAGCCTGTCATTTTGACCATTGATGACGATCCTGCTGTATTGCAGGCGATCGCTCGAGATTTGCGCAAACAGTATGGCGCTCGGTTTCGGATTGTGAGAGCGGATTCCGGAGCAAAGGCGCTCGAAGCAGTGCAGCAATTGAAACTACGGGGCAGCACGATAGCCCTGTTTCTGGCAGATCAACGGATGCCGGAGATGAATGGTGTAGAATTTCTCAACCAAGCATCGGACATCTTTCCGCGAGCTAAGCGCGCCCTACTGACGGCTTATGCAGATACCAACGCTGCCATTGATGCCATCAATACAGCCCAGCTCGATTACTACTTACTCAAACCCTGGGACCCACCGGAAGAAAAACTCTATCCAATCTTGGATGACCTAATACGCGATTGGCAGGCAACCTTCAAGCCCGAGTTTCAGGGGGTGAAGGTGATTAGCGATCGCTGGTCGCCTCAATCCCATGCGTTGCGAGATTTTCTAGCCCGCAACCAAGTTCCGTATCGCTGGCTGGATATTGAAACCAATACCGAAGCCAAGCAGTTGGTTTCTTATGCAGGCGAAACCAATAACCCTTGCCTACCACTGGTTCTGTTGCCAGATGGCGAAAAGCTCGTCAAACCCAGCCCCGCCGACTTAGCCCAGCAAGTGGGCATGCAAACCGAAGCGACCAATCCGTTCTACGATCTCGTGATTGTAGGCGGTGGCCCCGCCGGACTGGCAGCAGCTGTCTATGGGGCATCTGAAGGGTTGCGGACAGTGATGCTGGAGCGCGAGGCTCCTGGAGGGCAGGCAGGAACTAGCTCGCGCATCGAAAACTACTTGGGATTTCCGGTGGGATTGAGCGGCAGCGACTTAGCGCGGCGGGCGGTGACTCAAGCCAAACGGTTTGGAGTCGAAATCCTCAATCCACAGGAAGCCATCTCCATTCAACTAGAGGATAACTATCGCATTGTGACTCTTGCCGATGGCAGCGAGATTAGCTGTCACGCATTGATTCTGGCGATGGGAGTGTCGTGGCGCAGGCTATCGGTGCCGGGGGTTGAGAAGTTTACCGGTGCCGGAGTGTATTACGGAGCGGCTCAAACTGAAGCGGCAGCGTGTAAAGACGAGGATGTGTATGTGGTCGGTGGGGCGAACTCTGCCGGGCAAGCAGCCATGTATTTCTCCAAGTACGCCCGCCAGGTGCGCATGTTGGTGCGCGGGGAGTCGCTAACGAAGAGCATGTCCCAGTACTTGATCGACCAAATTGATGGCACCGACAATATTGAAGTACTGCCATTCCACAGTGTGATGGAGGCCAAAGGGGGCGATCGCCTGGAAACGATTGTGGTGAAGGACTCTCAAACGGGTGAGTTGAAAACCTTCGATACCAATTCCCTGTTCATCTTTATTGGTGCTACACCGCGCACGGAGTGGCTGGATGGTGTAGTGGGGCGAGATGGGCGGGGCTTTTTGCAGACTGGGCCGGATGTCGTCCATGGCAGCCCCTGGCCGCTGGAGCGCGATCGCTTTTTGCTGGAAACCAACGTCCCCGGCATCTTTGCCGTTGGTGATGTGCGATCGGGGTCGGTGAAACGGGTGGCGTCGGGAGTGGGTGAAGGCTCGATTTGCGTCCAGTTTGTCCACCGACATCTGGCGACGGTCTGACCCATTTTTCTGGGTGCTCCCACTCCCCCAGGCTGGCTGCAGGGCATTCGTACTCTGGTAACACCCTTCATAGCAAGCCTGACCAATAAAAAACTTTAGTAGGTAACGCAGGTGCTTTGTAAGGAATCGTTGTTGCAGATGAAACCCTTCCAGACGCTGCCCCCCGAGCGGTTGGATTGGATTTGCGAAAACGCCGAGCCGATTCAACTGGAAGCGGGTGAAGTCCTGGTGCGAGAAGGCGAGCGATCGAAGGGATTTTTTATCCAAATTTGCGGTCAAATCACAGTATCCCGCCTCAGCCACGGCACCGACATCCCCGTCGGACGCCACATCAGCCCGTCTTTTTTCGGCGAAATTCAGGTGCTCACCCACGATTTGGTGCCCGTCACCCTGATCGCCGACATACCAACCCAGTTGTACCGGCTCAACTGCGATGACTTTCTCAATATTCTGCATAGCTGTCGCGAGTTCGAAAAAGACATCTTTCGTACGGTGGCACAACGACTGCGGGGTCTAGAAACGTTTATTCAAAGTCGCGAGAAGATGGCTGCTTTAGGGACTCTCGCCGCCGGTTTGGCTCACGAACTCAACAACCCCGCTGCTGCTCTGGTGCGTGTGCTGAAGGACATTAAACCCGCCATTTTAGAACTGCAGCGCATGAATCTGGTGTACGGGCAGCAGCGGCCAGATGACGAACACACCGAACAATGGGAGGCGTTGCGCGATCGCGGGTTCGAGGCCATCATGCACCCCAAAAACGATCCGCTCGCTCAGGGCGATCGCGAAGATGCCCTCACCGATTGGCTAGAGGATTACGGAGTGGAGGATGCTTGGAAGCTGGCAGAACCGTTGGCAGCGGGAGAGGTGGAGCCCGATGTCTTGGATGGGATGATGACACGCTGGAAAGACGACCCATCGGAGCTGCGGGAGATGGGCTTGCGATGGCTGGCGCTGTCGTTCGATGTGATGAGTATGGTGGTCAACGGGTTAGACGGGGCCGAGCGGATTTCGACGCTGGTGCAGTCGATGAAGTCGTATTCCTACATGGATCGGGCCGCGCAACAGGAAATTGACATTCATGACGGAATTGAGGACACCTTGCGCCTGTTCGCCTTCAAACTGAAGCACGGCATCAAAGTGGACCGCATGTACAATCGCGAGCTGCCCAAGCTGATGGCTTACGGTAGCGAGCTCAATCAGGTGTGGACAAATTTGATCGATAACGCGATTGACGCCTTGAATGATGGCCCCCCGGACGGAGCGAAACCCACGATCGCCATTCGCACCTGCGTGAAAAATAGCTGTTTGAGGGTGCAGGTAATCGATAACGGCCCCGGCATTCCACCCGATGTGAAAGAGCGCATTTTAGATCCGTTTTTTACGACTAAGCCCATGGGGAAAGGAACGGGATTGGGGTTAGATGTAGTGCGTCGGATTGTTGAGAACCGCCACGGTGGCAGCCTTCTAATCGAGTCCGTTCCCGGCAAAACCTGCTTTGAGGTGTTGTTGCCACTAGCAGAATCGAGATCGCCTTCTCTGCAAACGACGTAGTGATTTCTCAGGCTTGCCACAAGGGGGCATCGAACCAGGAATGCATTGCAGCCAGGCTGAAACCGGGAGATCGCTCTCCCTGCAAATGACGTACTGATTCTTCAGGCTTGCTATGAGGGTGGTCACCAAACGACGAATGAGTTGCAGCCAGTCTGAGGCTGAGCGATCGCTTTCCCTGCAAGCAACATAAGCAGCTTGGCATCGTAATGTTTTGCAACATTCCAACCGAAAGTGGTAGTTTCGACCTGAAGTACTGTTTGTCTGTATGACTGCTAATCAGCCCCTTCGTGCCGCGACCGAACTAAATCCCCTCAAGCTGGTAGCGGTTGGGGATAGCTTTGTCTACGGCTATGGTGACTGGGACGGAGGTGGCTGGGCCGAGCGACTGAAGCGGCACTGGCAATATCCCCACCAGGAAGGGCATATCCTCTACAACTTGGGGGTGAGGGGGGATACGGTGCGCCATTTGGAGCAGCGGCTGGAGTCGGAATTTGGGCGGCGTGGTGAGTTGCGACGTAGCGTGCCGGACGGACTCATTTTGTCCGTTGGGGCCAATGACTCGGCGCGTTTAGGGCATGTCAACGGTCGTCATTATGTACCCCTGGACGAGTTTGAAGAAGCGATCGCTCGCATTTTGACAACAGCCCGAAAATTTTGCCCGGTGTGGTTTGTGGGCATGGTGCCGGTGGACGAGGCCAAGATGCCGTTTGCCGGTTCGGTGTACTACAGCCATGCCGATCAAGCCCTATATAACGACGCGATTCGGGAGGCCTGCGAACAGCATGGCGTTCCATTTCTCAATTGCTTCGATCGCTGGATTGCTCGGGGGGACTTGTGGCACAAGTCTCGCTTACTAGACGACGGGCTTCATCCAAATGTAGAAGGGCACAAGGCCGTGTTTGAAGATCTGCTGGGTTGGCCTGAGTTTGGGCAGTTGTTAGATAAGACCGGACGCGAGTTAGCGATCGCGTAACGGACAAACCCAAAAACGTTCAAATTGAGACACCACATAAAGCTGAGCTCATAAGACTATTGCTCAACCGTTTTTTGAGCTTTCAATAATTTTCTTTTTGGTCCCTTGAAGAAGCGGAGAACAGGCCCGTTCTCCATCTGGGCTGGTCCAGGGCAATAAATAGATAGCCTGACTAGCGTTGACCCCGCAGCTAGCTACCGAGCCTCGGGGGTATCTCAGCTCAAATTGAGCATTCTCGTCATCGCAGTCCTGTAAATTTCATGGTCAATGTGCTAGATGGGTTGATTGCATACTGCCATCAGCCTAAAAAGCCCTCCCTAACATCTCCACCCCGTTTCTGCACTACACAGGACTTACGCAAAGTAGGTTTTGTCTAGAGTGTAGGGATGAGCTTTAGCAAATGGGACTATTGCCAGTACCTGCTGAGCAGTCCAGTGAACTACACCATCACGAATCTAGCCGAGCACTTGGAAGGAGTGAGCCATGACCGAATCAACCGATACTTGCGCGGAGAAAAGCTAACGCCCCGCTTGCTGTGGGAGAACGTCAGCCCTCACCTGTGTAGTGACCCCAACGCTTACCTAGTGTTCGACGACACGGTGCTGGATAAACGCCATGCCCGTAGGATTGAACTCACCCGTCGGCAGTACAGCGGCAATGAGCATCGCGTTATCCGCGGGATTGGTCTGGTCAGCTGCCTGTACGTCAACAGCCAGACCGGTGAGTTTTGGGTGATTGACTATCGGCTCTACGACAAAGATGGCGATGGTCAAAGCAAGCTCGAGCATGTGGCAGAGATGCTGAATGAAGCGGTGACTGTCAAACAGCTTCCAGTTCGAACGGTGCTGATGGATAGTTGGTACGCCTCTCAAAAGTTGATGGCTCAAATTGACCAGTTGGGCAAGGTCTACTACTGTCCTCTCAAACGGAACCGCCGAGTTGACGATAGTGGCGGAGCACACCCCTATCAGCGCATTGACCAACTCGATTGGAGTGACGACGACTTGCAGAGTGGCAAGCTCATCAAAATTCGAGGTTTCCCCAGAGATAAGAAGGTGAAACTCTTTCGGGTTACTGTGTCTTCCCACAGGACGGAATTTGTCGCCACCAACGACTTATCCCAATCCTCTACTGATGCTGCACAACAGGAGTCTGGCATCCGATGGAAGATTGAGGAGTTTCACCGCGAACTGAAGCAGTTGACAGGGATTGAGTCCTGCCAATGTCGTAAGGGCCGCATCCAGCGCAATCATATTGCCTGTGCTTTGCTTGTTTGGGCTCGCCTCAAAACTCTGGCTTATCGCTCTGGAGTC
Source organism: Cyanobacteria bacterium J06642_12 (assembly GCA_039817825.1). GTDB lineage: Bacteria > Cyanobacteriota > Cyanobacteriia > Thermostichales > PCC-7336 > PCC-7336. Next base: position 13,184 of record JBCBVA010000060.1, read on the forward strand.
ACGGTCTATCGGCTCAAGCATCGCATGCTTTCGCAGTTCTTGATTGCACAGCTCAAATACCCCTCCCTTCACATGACTCATGCGTAAGTCCTGTTTCAGATGAGCTTGAAAGAGCAACATCGTTGATGCATCTGTCTCAGGCGACGATTGGCTTGCTCCCATAAATTCTCAATCGGGTTTTCTTGGGGAGCATAAGGAGCGAAGCGCAAGCAATGCACCTGCCATTCATCAGCTTGATTGAGCTGAGCTAAAAAGTCTCTCAACTGCTGCGAGCGATGATAGCCAGCTCCATCCCAAACCAGAACAATGCGAGCCCCTTGGCACCAAGCACGTAGGCGCTCAATAAACTCAATCGTGCCCTCTCCATTCGCGTTATCCGTGGCCCAGAGGAATAATTCACCAGTGACGCAATCAACCGCTCCGAAATAGGTTTGACTCTCTCGATAGTTCGCCACCTCGACTTCTCGACGCTGCTGTCGATTGTCCCAGACATAGCCACAGATATAGGGTTTGCCATTTCAGTTAGGACAAAGGTTTCCAGTCACAGTCGGGGTTGAACATAGCTGAAATGTCCGCAGTGGTGTGGCCACTGCTATATCTCCACCGTTGAGGTGACATTCATCCACAGCGAAGACACGGACTTGACCGGCTCGAATGGCAGCCCGATACGGTTTCAGCTCTATGCGGCAATTCTCTGGTTGTACTGCTGCACCACAGATTCATCGTATTTGGGACTTTCTTTTGACCTTGATGCCAGCTCATCCCAGCGCTTTTGAGTAGGTCGTAATAGCTTTGCAAGGAGCGGTATCTGACACCGTAGTTCGATTCGATGTGGCCGATGACATCCCACAAATTGCGTTGGGGCTCCTGGGCTATCCATGTGATGACTGTTTGACGTTGCTCGTCACTGAGATACCCCTGGCTACCTTTATGGGCTAGCTTTAGTCCCTGCACCCCTTGCTCTCGGTAGCGCTGCTCCCATCGACTGATGTAGTTGGACGACACTCCCAAAATTGGCTGAATTTGACGATGTTTCATGCCTTCCAAGCGCATCTTCACCGCTAGTGCTCGCTTTAGCTCTCGAGGTTCGGGATTACTGTTGATGAATTCCTCTAGGGTCATTTCAGTATGAGGAAGGGATACCAGTATTATCTATGAAATCATCTAGGATTTCTATACAATCGATGAGATCGATTGTATAGTATGAACCGATCCTCCAAGTTTTGTTGACTTAGCTCAAAAGTTCGCTCCAATCCAATACTCGATTCCAAGCCCACCACGGATCGGCATCCCCCGACTCCTGCTGGCAGTTAGAGCTGCTGATATACCCAACATGGCCGCCGAATGCAGTGATGAGCGGAGTGAGGGCGGGATTGCGATCGCACGCAGCACGTAGATCGGGCACCAATGTCGGATCGAACATCGGATCGTCCTCGGCATAGAGAATCAAGGTGGGTTTAGTTATCTGCGGCAGGATATACAGCGGACTGGTGGCGGCGTAATAGTCTTCGACAGTGGGAAATCCCAAAGGGGGAATCACTAGCTCGCGGTCAAATCCCCAAATGCTATTCGCTCTCTCGATTGCTGCAGCATCCAATGCCCCCGGATGGGCATCGTGAATGCGCCACGCCAGCTTTTTGAGTTCTTGAGCAATCCGCTGTTCTAGTTTTTTCCCTAGCGGGCTTTCGACTAGGTACGCGAGCGAGCGATGGGATTCTAGGCTAGGACAAATGGCTGCCGCACCGGCAATCTCCTCATCGCTCAAGTTGGGGTGCTCGCCCGGGTCAATACTCTGGGCGGCCTTCGCTCCCCACAACGCTAGTTGCCCCCCCAACGAATATCCCGCCAACCAAAATGGTGCGGGACATCCTAGCGCTTTAGACTGCTCGGCAATGCAGACAAAGTCTTCCCCTTCGTACAGCCCATCGGAGGTCAAGGTGGGGGATAGTTCTGCTGTCTTTCCGTGGGCTCGCCAATCAAACAGCACCACCGCATAGTTTTGAGCAAAGGCTTTCCGCCCCAACACCCGCAAAAACCATTGGTTATCCAATGTTCCTGTAATACCGTAGGTGGCCACCCAGGTGCCGCGCGGGCGTTCAGGTACTGCTACCCAACCAAAAATCGGCGTGCCTCCGGCCCCTTGGAAGACGTGTTCTTGATAGTCGGGTTCGGCCTCAACCGTTTTTCGCTCCCAGGTTTTGGCGGTTTTGAGTGCGGCATACACCGTCATGGTCATGCCGTCTCGAAGAAATAGTGGTGGAGCAAAAGCAGGAAAAGTCATAGAGGAGAGGAGGACTGGTGGGTGAGATCCTTCCTATTGTGGGGGAGAAGCTTGTCTAAATTAGTAATCTTGCTGGTTCTTTGCGAGCGACCCTCCTGAACCGTCAAGGACTAGAAGGTTAACGGCTATAGCAATCCGCTGTAAGGTCTGGAGCGCAAAGACAGCTCAAAGCCTTGATTGGCCAGGAAAAATGGCTAGAGAACTCTCCATAGCGGATTGCCGATCGCTATAGAAGGTCAACGGCTAGGTATAAACGTCCCGATCGCACCCTGGCGACCCGACTGATACAGGGCATCGAGATCGAACTCTGTCATATCGGATGCGGCTTTGTCCAACACCAACTGGCCGGATTTCATCCCTAAAATGCGATCGCTGTATTCCAATGCCAGCGAAGCTTGGTGCAGGTTGCAGATAACGGTGATACCCTCGCGATCGCACAGAGAACGCAACAAATCCAGAACAATACGGGCAGATTCCGGGTCGAGGCTGGAAATGGGCTCGTCTGCCAAGATAATTCGCGCCTTTTGAGTGATGGCGCGGGCGATGGCCACCCGCTGTTGCTGACCCCCCGAGAGGCGATCGGCTCGCTGCAAGGCCACATCTAGCAGTTGCACCCTCTCTAGAGCCATCAGGGCATCCCGTTTAAGGGACTGCGGAAACCAGCTCAGCAAACAACGCCACAACGGCAGTTCCGGCAAGCGTCCGGCCAAACAGTTATCGAGGGCAGTGCGACGACGCACCAAGTTAAACTGTTGTGCTACCACCGCCATCTGGCGGCGAATGCGGCGCATATCCTGGGGGCGAGCACCCACAATATCGTGCCCTCCAAAATCGCGATCGCCGTACCAAATCTCTCCCTGTTCCGGCTGCACCAGTCCCATCAAGCAGCGCATCAACGTCGTTTTTCCAGCCCCGCTCGGCCCCAATACCGCCGTAAACGTGCGCGGGGTGATCTCGACGCTGATGTCTTGCAGCACCGCGCGATCTCCATACCGTTTGGTTAAGCCACGAATTCGAAACATTTAGATTGGGAGTCTGTCGTTAATTCAACTGGTCAATTGGGATTGCGGAGGGATTATTTCAACCGATGTCTTAGCCATGCACTGATTCCATCAATTGCCGTCACCATCACCAAAATCAGGATGAGCAGCGTCGTCAGCCGACCAAAATCCAGTAGCTTCAAGCTGACAGACAGCTCGTAGCCAATACCACCGGCCCCCACGATTCCCAAAATCACGGAGGAGCGGACGTTGACTTCCCAGAGGTAAAGACTAATGCCGACCAGAGCGGGTAACGCCTCTGGCAACACTGCAAACGCAATCGTACGCCAGCGATCGGTACCTGTTGCTTCCATCGCCTCCAGCGGTTCGGCAGGTAGCGTCTCCAGTACCTCCGCATACAGCTTGGCCATTGAACCGGTAGTGTGGCACATCACCCCCAACACTCCAGCAAACGGCCCCAACCCCACCACAGCCACGAAGAACAGCGCAAAAATCGCCGTGTCAATGCCTCGCAACAGATTGAGCACACCTCGCACGGGAGGCCCCAACCACGGGGCCGGAGTCACATTCCGGGCAACCATCAGGGATAAGGGAAGAGCGGAGACAGCCGCTACCAGAGTGCCGACGATCGCGATCGCTAAGGTTTCCCAGGTCGCCACCGCAAAGGATGGCAGTTCGGCGAAATCCGGCGGCCACAGCTCCGACACCCAGCGGGTTAACCGAGGAATGCCTTCCAGAAATTCAGCCAGGGACACCTCAGCTTGACGAGTACTGGCGACAAAGATCGCAATCAGAACCGCTGTCCAGAATCCCCGCCGTAACAGAATCCCTATCCCCTGCTTGCGCTGACGATCGGCCTTGAGAATGGCATCCAGGCGATCGCTCAGCAGCGAGACAGAGTCAGGGGCAGAGGTCGGAGCAAGGGGGGGCGGTTTAACTGTCACTGCAGTTTGCCGAGGCTGGAACCGGCGTCGCGGATGGGTTGATAGTTACTACCGTCAGATGAGACAAAGCCGGTGTAGTTTTCGGGCAATAGAGTCTCGGCTTCTTCAGGCGTCATATTGACCAGCGCATCCTGCAGAGCCTCTTTGATCTCGTCGGGTAACCCACCCCGGACCACAATTGGATCGTTGGGGAGAGGGTCGGATTGCCAAACAATCTTCAACTCTTCTCGCTCGATGCGACCGGTGCTGTCTAACACATCCAGGTTGCGATCGAAGTCAGAAGCAATGTCCACTTGATCGCTGAGCACCGCAATTGCCTGGGCTGCGTGACTGGCTCCTTCGCTGTAATCGAACGCAGCTTCAGGATCGACTTCTCGTTCCAAAAACTCGGCACTGGGGATGAGCCAGCCAGACGTAGACCCCACATCTGCAAGGCTGAGGGATAGCAGTTCGTCGCTGGCTGCGCTCACTTCAATCGCTTCGTCCAACGAATCAAACGGGGCATCTGCCTTGGCCATCAAAATCGAGTAGTAGATAGGCTCTTCGTTGTACTTAACTGTCGCGATCGCCTCTAGAGAGGGCTCGTTATGCTCCGCCAATACGTAGCCCCACGGCCCCAACCACGCGACATCCAGCGTGCCGGACCGCAGCGCCTCAGAGATCCCGATCCAGTCTTCCGTCACCACTACCTTGGCTTCCACTCCAGCCGCCGCCGCAATTTCTTCAAATAAAGGCTCGAACTGCTCGCGAGTTTCGTTCGGGGTAGGGAAGTACGGGCCCACGCCAAATTCTAGGACTTCGAGCTCGTCCGCCACGCCATCCGAGCTATCTGCTACTGGGGTACCTCCGCAAGCGACGAGGGCGATCGCCGACAGAGTAGCAACTGACGCTCCCTTCCAAGCGCTACCGAGCTGTAAACCGCTCATCGCAGTGTGAAATCGAGAGAGCGCCGAGCTGGCACTAGTTGACTGATGCATGTTCACCTCGCGTTCGTTCGAAAGTACGGGACAAGTACGTCACTCCACTCCGTCCCCAAGCAGGGTCGCTAGCTTCAGGACATCCCAACCATTGCCCCCAACCATGGCTAAGAAAGAGTCCGAGCCTGCAGCTATGTCACCTGTGCTGCAGCCCAACGGGGCCGCACCTCCCGCTCTTGCGGGGGCAAGATTTCGGCACATGTGGTCCAAATGCCGGACTGCAAGCTGTCGCAAAACTCCTCCGGTAATCCTTCAGAGCGCATGGCGGAGATCGCCGCATCCGTGTCGTAAGTCATGGGCACCAGTTGGGGAACCGGGGCATCGGCTGTTGCAGGAAAATCTAGCCGAGCGTAGTAAACGTGCGGCTGACCGTCGTGGGGCGGACGCCCCAATACGCCGACATTGCACCAGAAGCCACGCGATACCTGGCGCGCCCAAGGCAAGCCGGAATGGGTGGCACAGATGCCTTGCACGTCGAATTCGGTGAGCCAGCGCTCGATTTGCGCGTCTCCTGCTTCCGTTTCCCAGACAAATTCATTCACGAGGTCGGGACTGCCATGACAGAGGAGCAATCGCCGAGAGCGCCAGCGCAGTTCAATCAATTGGGGTAGCGATTTTAGCCATTCGCGGTTATCCGCAGACGTATTCGCCAGTGTGTAATCGTAGCTGATTTGGGCGAACTGGCGATCGCGCGCATCGGTATAGCCACAGCCACAATCCCGCTCGCCGTACCCCACCGAGTAATCGTAGTTCCCTTGTAGGGCGATGACTCCAGAGTCTTTCAGCAGGCCGATGGAGCGATCCGGAAAGGCTCCAAACCCGCCCATATCCCCCAAACAGAAGCGATGGCCGACATCTGCGGTCTCCTGCAGAAATTGCTCGACGGCAACAAAATTACTGTACGGCCCGCCACACAGGGCAATGCTGGTCACCGAGTCAGGTACCGTCACCACCTGCTTGGTCAGTGACTCTGGTTGAGAGGGCAGTCCGCATTGAGCGTCGTTGGCGATCGCTTCCACAGTATGTCTAGCTGTCATGTCTGGTTCTCCCATCATCCGTCCGTTGCTCCTCCACACGAACTACCGGCCCCTGCCGTACACCCGAAACAATGGCGAGCGGTGACAATCTCGCGTTGCGCAAACTGCTGGGGGTCAAAGTCGTGAATGGTAGTGACGCTGCCGTCATCCAAGCGAGCATCCAATGCCAGCATCTGGTTGAAATCGCAATCGTAAATCCGACCATCCCATCCAATCGATACCGTATTGCGGCACATCAGCCCGTCAACAGTGCTGGGGTTAAAGGAATTCACCAACAGTTCCATGTACCCCTGCAAATTGCCCGATTCCTCCAGCCACTCCAGATATCGCGAGATGGGCATGTTGTTGAGGGCAATCAGGCGATCGAACGTCACTCCATGATTGCGCTCTAGCCCGCGTTTCCAATCTTGCTCTGCCCGTTGTTGATTGGTCGCCAGAAATGCTCCGACAGGGTTGGTCATCAAGGTCAAGCGCTGTTGAGGGTTGCCCTGACCGTACCCGACTTGGTTGAGACGCTTGAGAATCTCAATGGATTTTTCATAGGTGCCATCCCCCCGCTGTTTATCAGTGTTGCGCTGGCGGTAGTGGGGTAGAGAACAGACAATTTCTACGCCGCGCTCTGCCAACCACTCCGGTAAATCTTGCATCCCCGGCAGCAGCAGCACAGTGAGGTTGCAGCGATCGATAACGTGTTTGCCGCGTTTGGCGCATTCGTCCACCAAATAGCGAAAATGGGGGTTGAGTTCCGGAGCGCCACCAGTGATATCTACCGTATGGGCATCGGTTCGATCCAGAGCTGCCAAGCAGGCATCTACCGTGGCCCGATCCATATTTTCTGCCGTGCGATCGGGGCCAGCATCGACATGGCAGTGGCGGCAAGTCATGTTGCACAACTTGCCAATGTTGATTTGAAAAATCTCCAATTGAGCGGGAGTGAGAGGATAGCGATCGCTAGCGGTAAGGGCCTGAGCAAAATCCCCTGTCTGCTGAGCCGAGGATAAATCGACCGCATCTAAATCCTGGAGCTGCCGTTCGGGTAACGACAGAGGCGATCGCCGCCGAAACAGTGATAGCGATCGCTTGGGGCCTGATGCTTCAGATTCTAGATCGACCGACTCCAGTTCGACCGACTCCAGCTTGGCGCTCTCTGAAGACTTTGGCGAAGGCTGGTCGGATGTATCGACCTGCGAGATATCGGTCATTCTGTCGTTGCTAACTGACCTGTCCAAGCGGTCCTCCATTGCAAAATGCCCCTCATAGAGCGGGCTGAATACTCGATGCCGGTTGCCTGCTACATACTCAACTGATTGACGCGATCGAGCATTTGCAGCCCGTGAATTAGGGATGCACCGCCTCGAATAGCCGATGCCACATGCACCGCCTCGGTCATTTCCTCCAGATCCGATCCCTGCTGCAGCGATTCTTTGGTGTAAGCATCGATGCAGTAAGGACATTGCACGGCGTGAGAAACCGCCAGAGCAATCAGTGCTTTCTCCCGTTTACTCAGTGCGCCATCTGCAAAGACAGCTCCGTAGTAACTAAAGAACTGCTCTGCTAATTCGGGGTTTCCCTCGGCAATGTGACTGAAATTCGGGAGATGGTCTGCTTTGTAGTAGTCGGTCATGGCACCGCATGGGGCTGAGGAACTGACTCGAATCGATCGCGTTCGAACCGATAATCAGTTGTACACAACAGTCCTACAGGTGTCTAAGCTACAGCACTGATTGTTGGCAGGCCTGAGATGTTGCTGAGAATTCTCCAAGCTGGGTATGGGGAGATGGCCTCGCACGAGCGTTGGGTCAACGGATTCTGCGGGTCAAATCGCACCCGATCGCAAAACATCGCAGAGGTTCAGAGGTTGAAGTGTCGCGATCTCCCACTCGATTCACCAACTTTAGAGTCAAATTTTGTAGTCTTCACAACTATCTTGACTGCAATGCTAGGCAAAACCTGGACAGGATTTCCAACTATTTTCCTTTCTTGGCAAGGGTTGAAGCTGTTCCGTGGCGTTTGATTGTAGAGCAGTTCACTGGATAGAACAGTCGATTCAATCTTTTGGATGATTGCAGATTCGTCAAGTATTATTTACATTAGTTTACATAAAGCAATCGCCCTCGGAGGCCACCATGTATCGCTTCGATGAAAACGGCGTCGCCAACAACTACGCTGACATGCCCAAAGCTTACGTAGCTACATACCCCACCAAAGCTGAGCGGCAGTCATATGCACTGCAAGGTGCAGGGGCGGTTCTTCTGGTAGTTGCATTACTGTTGACAGCTTTCGGGGTTAGCTAATTCTGCTGAGGCTGAGTTCTACATCTAGCCATCAATAGCTCTACTTCTGGCTGGAAAGCTAATCGTTTACCTTCACGTCTAGATCTCTTGTCCGAAAACAAGAGATTTTTGATTGCGATGGCAAATCCCTGTAAGGCGGATGGGTCCCCTTACCAGGAACAGTGGACCTAGCTGATGTAGAGTCCAATCATCACTATCGCCAACATGATTGCCAGGATGATTCCAGACAATGCGGTGCCGAGTATGGGAAATATCTTTTGGCGATCGCGTTGAAACAAGCCAATCACACCCAAAATGAAGGCGAGAATATCCAGCGCAAATAGCCCGACCGCTACGAGGCCAATAAACCTAGCCTCAAGTTCGGTAGAGGCCACACCTCCAGGTGTTCTGCTTTCAACAAATCCAGCCACCAGCAGCAGCAAGATAAACGAAACTGCGATCGATATGCTGGCACTGAAAGATGCCATGCCTAATCTAGACTGTGGCTTACTCACACCATCCACCCTGTCGGTTTGACCTCTGCTCAGATCTTGCACCAAGAGATTTGGAGTGAAATACCGTGTTTGAGTGCCAGAGGCCGAAGACGTTCAAGCTCAAGTAAAAGTAGTGCGAGTGCTACCAAAGGCAGGAAAATCTCCAGAGCATCCTGAGCGGCTTGTCCCCAATCCAATGGCATGGGCGAGCCAGCCAATACGTAGGCCCAGTGGGCCAAGACAAAGGCAATCATGCAAACCAACAGATAGCGATAAATGCCTTGAAGTGTGGATTGACCAAAGCGATGAAGACCGAAGCGATGCTTAGCTGTTTTGAACCAGCCCTCAATCTGCCAGCGCCGTCGTCCCCAGAAGTAGATCCCCCCTCGTTTGAGTCGCCGAGTGGAGAGCACAAAGCGTTTGACCCGAGTGCCATCATCCCGCTTGAGCCAATACCAGCCGATATACACTGGCACTCTCATGCCATTTAGATAATGCTGCTGTCCAGGATGGCGAAGCTGGGTAATGCGAC